>NZ_JAYKBU010000019.1:0-48902 GCF_035282625.1 Capnocytophaga sp. G2
ATTTGTTGCTTTTCTAAGGCTTGAGGACGCAGGTACTTAAAGAGCAAATAAAGCTCAGTAAGTGAATTGGAAATAGTTGTGCCCGATAGAAAAGTAGCTCCCATATCCTTGCCAGTGCGCTCTTGAATAGTTCGCAAGGCAAAAAGCAGGTTGAGGGCTTTTTGACTGCCTTGAGAGTTTCCCAATCCTGCCACTCTATCGTGCCTTGTATTGAACATTAAGTTTTTGAACTTATGGCTTTCATCTACTAAGAGGTGATCAATGCCCATCATCTTAAAATCTACTGTATCATCGGTGCGCTCATTGATGTCGTGTTCTAAGGTTTTGAGCTTTACCTCTAAGTTTTCTTTACGCTTGTACATCCCCTTGATCATCGCACGAGAGACTTCACTGCCTTGTTTTTCCAACTGCCAAAGACTCTCTTCAACATCTTGGAGTTCTTCTTGCAAAATGCTCTGTTGCACTTCGGGGGATTGCGGTATCATCTTAAACTGGTCGTGGGTGAGAATCACGCAATCCCAATCATTGTTTTTGATGTCTTCAAAGATACGCAAACGCTTTTGAGGGGTAAAATCCTCCTTGCCAGGGTAAAGGATTTTAGCAAAAGGATAGGCACGGCGATAGGTCTCGGCTATTTCGTGTACATTGGCTTTAAGCCCTATAATCATCGGTTTATGCGCCAATCCTAAACGCTTCATCTCTTGAGCGGCACAGCACATAATAAGGGTTTTACCAGCTCCTACCTCGTGGTCGCAAATCGCCCCATTGTTGAGCTTTATCATCCAAATAGCATCTTTCTGACTATCATACAAATCCTCTATGCCTAAACTCTCTCTATCAAGTCCAGGGAAGGACTGAAAAGAACCATCATATTGCGGACGTACAAAACAGTTAAAAGACTGATTGTACTGCTCAGCTAAGCGGTCTTTAAACTCCTGACTCTGCTCTAAAAGCCACAGAGGGAAAGCATTGCGTATTTCATCAATCTTGCTGTTTGCCAGTTGGATTGCCTCCATATCGCGCACCTTGACTTCCTTGTCGTCTATCTTTATTTTCTTGGTAATATCAGGGGTGGTATTTACCAAGGCGTGTTTGAAGAGGGCAATACCATCGTAGGTTCTGCTCTCACTTTTTACAGCGTATTTCTCCCAGATATGTAAGTTCTTTTGTCGGCATTCCACTGAAAACTCATCGGTTTGAGCACTGTATTGCACACCTACCTTGGTATCGAAAAGCGAAGAGGCAAAATCACTATAGATTTGTGGGGAGATCCAACGCTCTCCCAAGTTAAAATCCAACTCTTCAAAAGGAATAGGGGTAGGAATTACCTGCCTGAGTTCCTCTAAAGCGTGCTCAATTTCTGATTGCTTAGGATGTTCAGGGTGAGTATTTTGATATGCTTCTACGGCTTTGATTTTAGTAAAGACATCCCCCGCTTGCCACTTTTGGGCAATTTGGTATTCGTCCTCTATAGGATTGTAAAAGAGTTTGCCCTGTAACTGCGCTTTGACTTCTTCCTCATTGGTGTTAGAAAGCTCAGCTATGTAGGGAATATCCACCCGCCCCAATTCACTTAGGGAAGTGAGTAGCGCCTCTTCAGTAGAAATGTTTTCATTCTTCCTCATAGAGAATACCACAGGCTTGTGAAAGATATCTGCTTTTTGATAAACACCGTTTTTGATACGCTCTAAGTAAGGGATTTCAGCTCCTGAGGCATCGGTTTTTATTAGCTTGATATTATCAGCACTATTTAGCCGACCATAGTTCTTGACAAAAGTATCGTAAAGGGCATTAAGATTTTCTCTTTCCGTAGGATAAGGGATATAGGTGGTAGCCTCTTTATGGTACAAGTTGGAATAAGCATCACGCAGAGTGATATAGGCAATGGCTTTTTGCCTTTCCAAAGAAGAAAGCGCAAGAGGCACAAAGGTAGCAGCTGTTTTGTTCTTATTGAGATCTTGCAAAAAGCCCACTGTATCAGCTTGTACAACCAAAGTATCTTCTCTGAAATGAGGAAAATATTCTCCCTCAAAAGGTACAGGTTCTTTTAGTAATGATACCGCAGGAGGCGTGTAATACAAAGCAGGAGAAGCTTTTGAAAGCACCTCTGTTTCATTCCCTTGATTGACAGGATAAGTAAAAGAAAACAAGTCTAACTTTTGAGCATTCCCTAATTGAGAGGTAGTTGTTTTCTTCTTTGTTTTCTTTTTAGCTCCAGTGGGTATAGTAGGGACTGTTTTAGCTGAAATGTTGGGAGGACTCACTAAAGTAGCGGTGGCTTCCTGTTCTGATAGAAAATCAAAGAGACTTAGCTGAATGACTTTGGGTTCAACTTTTTGATTCTTAAATTCTTTTGACTCTTTAGAGGTGAGATTAACATTGGAAATAGCAAAGGAAGACTCGTTGATTTTACTTTCAATTTCAATAAATTCTTGCCGTTCAACCTTTTTTACCTCAATTTCCTTTACCTCAATTTTTTGTGAATTAACCTCTTGTAGCTTGATTTGTGGTGTTTGGCTTTGTTGTGGTGTTTCAGGCGATAGATAATGTGCTTTAAAATCGCTTAGGATTCTTTCTTTTACCTCCTTGGCAATACCTTCTACTCCTTCACTATGGGTATAGACCATTGCGGGCTGTCCGTATAGGTTGGTACCTGCAAGAGCATCCGTACAAATAACGTTTTCTCTTTGTGAAAGATACTCGTTTTGTAGCATCCCCTGTGGTAGCCTTGCTGTATTGCAAAACTGCTCTTCTATAGGGTTTAAAGCGCCTCTTTGACTGTCTTTTTGAAGGATAATAAGATCGCTTCCTGCTTCGGTACCTGCATAATCGGTAAAGAGGTTGTTAGGCAGGCGCACGGCAGAGACAAGGCGCGCATTGGAGAGCATCGCTTGGCGAATAATCTCATTTTGAGGGCTATCGGCTACCCCTTGAGAGGTGATATAGGCAAGGAGTCCCCCTTCCTTTACCATATCTAAGCCCTTTAAGAAAAAGTAGTTGTGTACCCTACGGGAGGCTTGTACCTTAGCAGGATCGCTACTACGAGAGTAACTCAAATCAAAGACAGCAGTATCGGAAAAAGGGATGTTGCTGGTTACCAAATCAAACTGATTTCTTTTCAGTGGGCTGCTTTGTTCGAAGCCATCGATATGTACTTGCTCCTGAGGGTAAAGATGAGAGAGCACCTTGCCTGTGAGTAAGTCCTTTTCAAAAGCAGTGACAGCAAGAGAGGGGTGCTCTTCTTTAAAAGCACGGATAAAATTGCCTCCTCCTGCTGAGGGTTCTAACATTGTTTGCAGAGGTACGCCTGTTTCCTTTATTGCTGAAGCGATAGCCGAGGTAAGACGCATTGGGGTATAAAAAGCCGTTAGTACAGAATTTCTAAGACTTTGTACATAGTTTTGGAATTGCCTTTCATCAGTGGAATGTTCTCTAATAAGGGCATACAGACTCCTTACATCTTGCCAAAAGACTTGGTCAGCCTTTGCCCAGTACTTTAAATCAGCTTCAGACTGGTGGGGATTGAGGATAAATTTCAATCCCCCGAAGCCTGAATAGTGTTGTAAGAGTTCTCGCTCTTCTTGGCTTAGAAGCGTGCGCTTTTGCTTCTCTAAATCGAAAGCCAATGCCAGTGCACGAGCATTGCGATTAAAGCTCAGTCGTTTAAGATATGCCATTTTCTTCTATCCATAGTTCGATGGCACCCGTAAGTTCTGTGTAGAGGGATTGATAGGCAGCGGAGTGCTGAAAATCCTCATCGATTTCATTCTCGTACTTTTTAAAGTAAGGAACCAGTTCTGGGAAGATTTTTAGAGCAAAGGGGCGCAAATCCTCATCAGCTAATTGAGTGTCGAACTCCTGAGAAACGACCTCAAAAACCATATCAAAGGGAGAGAAGAAAAAAGATATTATGAAAATAGGAGATCAAGTAAAGATAAGCCGATACACTACAGACCCCGCAGGGCAACAAGGAAACATCGGGACAGTGATAGGGGTTTATGACGAAGGCGAAATGACTACCGTGGTAAGAGTAGTGTTCGCAACAGATAAGGGTGAGAAATTCTCCGCCCTATATGATATAGATTGCTTAATTCCTGTAAGTGAGGACGATTTAGAAGATTAATTAAAAAAATAGCATTATGAAAAGAAAAACAGTACTTCTGCTCAATGGCCACTTAGATGTGATAGGCAGGGAAATTATCACCACTTTCTTAGGGATCGTGGTCAAACGAGAAAAAATATTGTATAACCGAGCTGTAAAATACCGAAGGTAATGAAAAGAAAGGTAAAAAAACAGATTGCTTTATTGGTAAATAAGTTAGTTAAAGAGGAATTTAGGAAACTAAATGAACAGGTTAAAAACTCGCTAATTATAATAGCTTCCAACATAGGAAAGTCTAATGAAAATGGCACTCTTGACGATAATGAGGAAGATTCGGCGCTTCACAACAATAGTAAAAAATATATTACTGTTGGGTTTGATAGAGATTATAAACCTAAAAGTTGGAAAACTTTCACCTTTAATATTAGTTAGTTTGAAATCCCTAAGTCAGTAGGACAGACAGTCGAAAGGTTGGCGAAGCGAAATCGCATTAGGGAGCCATAAACGGATAAAAATAAAGCATTATGGAAACAAAGAAAAACAATGGCGTACGCTTTTCTGCTGATGTAAAGATAAGCGAAAAAGGAATTGGCAAGGACGTAAATATTGATATTCGCTATATAGACCTTACCAATCCTATTGAATGGGATCAATTGCAAAAGTGGCTTAGAAAGTTAAGACGTACTCTTGAGGTAACTTTTGGTAATGAGGAAACATTGGATTGGTTTTGCAATAGCGAGCATGAGCCAAGACGTAGTTGGGATGTATATATAGGAGAGTCGCAGTCACGAACTTGGTTGAATTAGTTTGAAATCCCTAATAGGCTAAGAGCCGAAGCGGTAACGTAGCAGGTCGCACCTGCATTAGGGAGCAAAGGCAAAAGCCAAAAAAACACACAAATGTACGCATACAAGAACAACATATTATCCATACCTGCACGGCTCCTATACGATGATTGGGGACTGATGAGCTATGACTACTACAAGAAGCTATGTAGCCGTGGTAAGCTCATCACTACCCAACCAGGGAAAGGCTTAGGCAACGAAGCGTGGGTGTCATTCCACGAGTTGCCTGTGGTGAAAGGGGTTAATATCAAGGAGGTTTGCGTGAGAATGTTGGGCAAGCCCGAAGATAGTAAGATCTTACAGAATGACCTCGAACCTCTATTGGTGCCCGACCTGGAAGCTATTAACTTCTTTTCAGGTCACCGCAAGCCCAATGGAAAGCCTCTAAAGATAGAAGAGCAACGGGAAAAAGCTACTTCGGCTATGATTTTAAACGCTATTGAAAGCCTCTTTAAAGGGCGTATCAAAAACCCTCTTTACAAAGGGAAAAAGGTGGAGATATGGAAAAACATTAGCGAGGCTGTCAATACACTGAATTCCGAACGTTGGCACTTTGACTTGCCGAATAATCCAAGAAGCCTGCAACGCAAATATAACCAGTATCTCAGTGAGGGCTACTATGCTTTTATCCACAAAGGAGAGGGATCGGACAACGCCAAAGTAGTAACGGAAGTAATGGAGAGGCTTTTTATCTCTATCTGCTGCATGCCAAACAAACCCTATATGAGTTCAGTGTATGATATTTATAGACAGTTCCTTTATGGCGAGATAGAAATCTTTGACAAAGCCACAGGTGAACTTTTCAATGTGGAGCAGGACTTTTGCGACGAACATGGAAACATCTTAGAAGTCTCTGAAAGCACCGTAAAGCTATGGCTGAACAAACCCGAAAATCAGTTGGTTATCAAAAAAGCTCGCAACGGAGAATATGACTTTAGCCACAAGGAACGTCCGCACGTCAATCGTCACGCACCGCTTTACTCTATGAGTAAAATCACCTTAGATGACCGAGACCTAATGCACACCAAACTGCCCAATGGCGACAAGGTTATGGCCTACTATGCTTATGATGTGATGAGTACAGCATTGATTGGTATTGCACACAGTAAAAAGAAAGACAACGAATTATTCTTGGACTGCTTCCGCTCTATGTTTCGCTTTACGGCTCAATATGGATTAGGTACCCCAATGCAGATAGAAGTAGAGCGACACCTTACAGGCGAACACGTGGAGGGCTTGCTCAAAGCCAATAACATTTTCCCGTTTGTGCGATTCTGTAACCCAACCAATTCGCAAGAGAAGTATGCCGAGACCATGATACGAGGTAAGAAGTACGGGATAGAGAAAGACAGACACCAAAATGTAGGGCGACACTATGCACGACGAGACAGCAACCGAGTAACCACACAAAAGATATTTGACGAGTTCAATGATAACTATAAGGAGGCTAAGGCTACCTACGAAGAGATAGTAGCTTCGGAAATGGAAGAGCAAATCCTCTATAACAATCAGCTACACCCCGACCAAGAGCGCTTCCCTGGAAAGACACGTTTGCAGGTGTTTTTAGAAAATGTAAATCCGAACCTACCCAAACTCAACCGAGCCCTCTTGGCGCAATATATAGGCAGATGTGTGCCTACTACCATACGCAGAAACCAATATGTAGCCGTACAATATCAAAAGTACCAATTGCCCAACCCACAAGTTATTTCCTTGCTTTCCTCCTATGAGGTACAAGCCTATTACCTCCCCAATGAGGAGGGTGTAGAGGAGGTGTATTTGTACCAAGAAAACCAATTCTTATGCGAGTGTAAGCGCCTTAAATCCTTTAACCGAGCCAATGCCGAATGGACAGAGGAGGATAAGGAGATATACCAAGAGCAAATGCATTATATCAAGCAGTTTGACCAATATACGAAAGAAAAAACCACTGAAAAGCTCTCAAAGGTAGGCACGCTTTCGGTAGAGAAAAAGACACAAAAAGTAGCTGCTTCTGCCCCCACTGTAGCCTATGAGGAGCAGAAAACTACTAACTACAAAGCCTATCAGAAAACTAAAACAGAAATGATAAATAAAGCCTTATTAGACCTATGATCACAACAGCATTAAAAGAAAAAATCATTTTGGCGATTGCCGAAAACAGAAAGAACTACCAATCCGACAGCAAGCACGCACAGAGCTTGGGGATTAACACAGCGCAGTACAGCCGTATCAAGAAAGGAGAATTGGAGGGCGTGCTTAGCGATGCCAATTGGGTCAGCATAGCCCGCAGGCTCCAAGTACAACTCAAGGACGAACGTCCCTGGGTTACTGTAGAAACAGAGACCTTCCAATACATCTACCTGCAACTTTCAGCCTGCCAAGAGCGTTCCATCTCGGCTATCCTATGTGATAGGGCAGGAATTGGCAAGACACACACTGCCAAAGTGTATGTGAGCAAGAACAAGAATGCAGTGTATATAGACTGCTCCCAGGTAAAGACAAAGCAGAAGCTCATTCGCAAGATCGCACAAGAGTTTGGTATTGCCCATACTGGGCGTTATGCCGATGTATATGAAGACTTGGTATTCTATGTAAAACAATTGGAAAACCCACTTATCATCTTGGACGAGGCGGGAGACTTGGAGTACCACGCTTTCCTTGAGTTAAAAAGCCTATGGAATGCTACCGAGTACGCTTGTGGTTGGTATATGATGGGTGCCGACGGCTTACAGGCAAAGATAGACCGCAACAAGGACATCAAAAAAGTAGGATATGCAGAGATATTTGACCGCTACGGCTCCAAGTATAGCCGCGTAAGTCCTGCCCAAGACAACGAAGCAATTACGGCTTTTCTCTTGGGACAAATAGCCCAGATAGGCGAAGCAAACGGCTCTACCCTTACCCCCGAACAGCTCTTTGCTCGTACCAAGGGAAGCCTTAGGAAAGTACGTACGGTAATAATGACGAGTGATAAATGACTAATGATAAGTAACAAATGACTAATGACTGACAACAAAACAACTATACCAAGGGCTTACACCTATGAGGACTTGGCGAGAAAGAAATATAAGACATTGCCTCTGAAAGGGGGATGGAAAGAACACTTAGGGGAGATAGAGAGAGCAGGGAGTATCCTTATCTATGGAGATTCAGGGCACGGAAAGACAACCTACGCACTACAATTGATGCGGGAGTTATGCCAAGGGGAAAAGGTGTTATACAACTCTTTGGAAGAGTGTGGAAGCCTGTCACTACTTACAAATTTGGAACGTACAGGGCTTAAACAATATAAAAACAAATACCTGGTGTGTGGAGAGCCTTTGGATAAACTGGTACAACGTCTTAGTCGCCCACAGCAACCTAAGATAGTCTTTATAGATAGCGTGCAGGCTTGTTTTAGAGGACAGAAAGCAACAGCTTATCATGATCTTATCCTGCAATTTCCTCAAACCCTATTTATTGGAATCTCACAAATGAGTAAGGGAATGCCCAAAGGAGCCGTAGCGGAGGAGTTTTACTGGTTTTGCCAAGATAGAATCTTAGTAAAGGACTTCAAGGCTTATATAGACAAGACACGAACGGGAGGAAATGAACTGGAACCCTACATCATCTCCGAAAGCAAAGCAGGAGAAAGAGAATTGAAAATGATTAGATAATAGATAATAAATATGGGAACAATAGAAAAGCAAAAAGCATTCAGGGACTGTCTGCTATACTACTTGGACTATAAACCTTTAGGGTATGAGCACTTACAATGGCTATACTTCGAGGATTGGTGTGATATTGTGAACAAAACAAAGCAAATCTCAAAAGATGTATTAGCTCTAAAGCTAAATGACCATTTACTAAATTGGTTTGCCCAGCAGTGGGAGGTGTATGTGGAGCGTGATATAGAGAGATATTACGGCAAGGCACTCAGGGAGGGCATATTTGACCGAGAGGATGTGGAGCTGATGATACACTTACAGGCGGAGGAGATTAATCATATATATCCCAAGACACTATTACAGGCAATAAGCAAAAATGTGAATGATAGATAATAATAGTACAATGAAACAGCTATATATGGAAGTACTAAGGCTGGATAACTTTCTACAAGCCTTAACAGCACAAGAGCGGATGATGATACACCAGTATCACGTTGGCTACAGGATAAGTGTACCAATAGTGGTACTTACCATTTACGAATGGATACGAGAGAATAGGTGGGAAGCTCCCAACTTCAGATATAACCAAGATAGGGTATTGACTTGGTACAATCGGGATACAAAGACTTGGGAGCCCGTAGAAACCCACGAACTATATAAAGCAAAAGTAGTAAGATAATTTTAAAAATAGAATATAATGAACGTAGATTTATCACAGATGAGTGCGGAAGCACTAAAACAATTAGAAAATCAGTTAAAAGAGAAGCAAAGAGCTGATAGACTGGCTAAACAGAAGAATAGACAGACACTTCTGGAACTTGAATCCGAATTGGTAGACAACAATATTGATTTCTGCCTTTCCCAACGGGAGGATGTAGAGGATTTGGTTGCAAAACTCTTTCAGGAAGCAACTACTATTATTGAGCTTCGTTCAGAGCTTTATGGCAATAAGAAAGAAGCACAAGACTCACATACCTTTACCAAGCCCGATGGTTCGGCAAGTATCCGTATAGGTTGGAATGTACGTCCCGCCTTTAATGGTACAGAGAGTGAGGGGCTTAAGAAAATCAAAACCTATATGTCGTCTTTGGCAGGAGATAGTGAGAATGAAAAACTTCTATTGGAGTTCCTCAATACGGCATTAAGGACAGATGCACAGGGAAACTTAAACCCACGAGAGGTGCGCAAACTGGGAACACTGAGACAAAAGGCTAACAGCGTTCTCTTTGATGAGGGTATGGATATTATAGAACAAGCTATCATAGATATACGTACCAGTATGTATATACGAGGGTATAAGTTAGTTACCTTTGAGAATGGGATAGAAAAGCGGGTTAATTTTAACTTTTCTATAGATTAGCGGGTAGCACCCGCAGGCAATTATTAGGGGCTTGTCGCCTCTATAATTAAACAACCTTTAAAAACGATTTAAAATGAAAGAAAAACCAACACATTACTATTGCTATTGTACGGATAGAAATAAGCCTAAAAACAAGTTACAAGCCGAATTCTTAGCTCTCTTGGAGGAGCTAAATGGAGACCTGTACGAGGCGAATAGAGTAGATGTTTTGAAAACCTATATACTTGAAAGCGCTAAAGAAATTAATGAAAAGCACTCGCAATGTACCCCTTTGCGTCTTTCCTTTGAAGATTATACTACCGAAAATTTCTATTTGGTGGGTTTTGAGGTAGCTTTATTCCAACTAAAGGCTGCTTACTTAATAAACGCTTCTAATGTATAATAGGAGGGCAAATTAAATAACCTTTAAAAACGATTTAAAATGTATTTTATAACAAAAAAAGATAGTGAAACAGGAAAGAAGTTTCAAAAGATAGTTGACAAATTCGATATTTGCTTTGAAAATCAAAAAGCATTAGCTAATAAGTATGGTTTTACCTCTTGGAGAGGAGCCTATTGGGTTATAGATGGGGGTATTTCCTCAGTCATATTTCCTAAAGATACTATAGTAGATACTAAGGTCTGGAAAAAAGTAAAAGATAAGGAAAATGAATATACGCCTCGGTTGAACACCAAACAAGGAAAAGCTGTACAAGCAGACTTTGACCAGGCACCTACTATCACCAGATCCGAGCTTAATGCCTGTATCGGTTGGGATGAGGCATTTAGTAATATAGGATTCGACAAAGGAAATGATAAGTACTTTGGTTTTTGTGTAAATGAAGATTGTGATGTTGTTATTCCAAAAGATTGTGAGGAAATAACAACTACTACGTATAGGGAACTTTTTGGGAAATAGTTATGATTAGCACACGACAACTAAAGATCCTACAAAGCCTCTTAGGAAAGAGGTTTAAGGATAGAGAGGGACGGCTGGCTTTCCTATCGGACTTTGCCCAAAGAGAGCTGGGCTCAAGCAAGGAGCTGACAGAGGCAGAAGCCTTTGAAGTGTTAGACTGGCTGAAGTATAACTACAGCAAGGAAGCGTACTTTGATAGCCATAACGCACAACACCTTAGCCTGTTGGCTAAGTGCCACGAACTGGGTTGGGTGCGGGCGGGCAACCCTAAGATCCCTAACCTTCAGCAATTGGGTAAGTGGCTCCTTTCCAAGAGGTGCCCCGTACAGAAGCCATTAAAGGAAATGACTACCAAGGAAGTCAGTAAGGTGATAGGGGCATTAGAAAAGATAATTGAGAAGAGATATGAGAAAAAGTAAAAAGCGAAAAGTGAAAAATGAAGAGTGCAAGCATATCCACCAAGTCTTGCGTACGATAGGCGGGTACTGTACGGTAGCTGTAACGGCTGTATTTTGTGCAGATTGTGGAAAACAACTAACAAAGACAAAAGTAGAAGTGTAAAATGACCTATATAGTAACCATACGCAGTTGTGCAGTTGTGCTAAAACTCACATATAAAGGTGGAAAGTTCTCTAAGTTAGAGGTCAAAAAAGGTACTTTAGAGGGGGAATACCTCAAGCAAATAGGTTTGCTTATTCCTCCCTTGGAGAGCCTTATAGAGGAATGGCAAGGGACTTGGGGGGATAGAGTTACCTACCGAGAGGAAGAGGCGAACCCGCCGAGCTTATACACCCTATTCTTAGATGAGTGGTTTGCCTTCTACCATAGACAATTTGGTTTGTCCCCAAAATTCACTGGTGCGGACGGCAAGGCGCTGAAACAAATCATCACCTACCTGACAGGTAACTCTGCCGACGAGGAGGAAGCCCTTGCCACGTGGCTGTACCTACTGCAACACTGGGGGCAGTTGGATGAGTTCCACCAGCGGAACACCGATTTGAAGTACATTAATTCACAATTAAACAAGATATTACAAAATGCAAAACGAGGTAATAATAAAACAAAAGGAAGAGTTAGCGACCATTTCAAACGAGAAATTCTTAGAGGTCTATGCCCCGAATAACTGTCTTATGCGCAGTGTAAATCTCAAACATATAGGGGATGCTATGGATAGGAAGACTTATTCTCTTTCGGATATTAGAAAGGAGCGAGGAGAGGAGTATCTAAGGAGTTATATTCTCTTATGGCTGGTGTATCTTAATGAATTATTAGACTTAAATAAGCCTCTGAATGAAAGTCAAATGCGCCTATGTGCTGAGGAGATACTTGCCGATTATGGTTATTTGAAAATCTCGGAGATAGCCTATATATTTAAGCGCTTAATCAATGGAGAATATGGTGCGTTATATGAGCGGTTGTCTGTGGCAAAGGTAATGAGTCTTTTTCGCGATTATGACAAGGAACGTATTGACTTTGTCATAGAAGAGCGAGAACGGGAACATAATGAGTTCCGTTATGAGGAAAGCCGAGAGGAGACCTACTCGGAAGCCTTTAAGAGAAAGGTAAAAAGGTTGATACGATAGATAGGCTTTAAATATTCCTTATTTCACGTTGAATGTCCGCTTTTCCAATTTGGAAATTAGCGGGCATTTTTTTAACTTTGCAGACGTAAAACCTATAATTATGCAGTCCTATACGATACGGAGAAAAGAGCGTTTAAAGCAACGTAATGAGAGCATTCGCAAGCTCTTTGAGAGCCTTAGCCAGCGCCACCCTCAGTGGCGGACGGAGGCTATTATTGCAGAAGTTGCCACGCAGATGTACCTTTCCTCTCGCACTGTAGAAGCAATAGTTTTCTATGAGGGTATCTACGGAGAAAAATAATTGAAAAAAGTTTTGGCAATTTAAAAAATAGTCGTACTTTTGCAATGTTGATTCTGCGGATTCGGCGATACCAACGCCTATGTTAAGATTTATCTTTTCATAGGCGTTCGGGTTTATTGTAGGAACTCTATCTTTTCTAACTCTCCACCTTCTTTTAATATCCATACTTCACTTATCTGTTTCCCTTCTCTAATACTAAACTTAATGAGCTTTTTAAGATGCTCCATTGTATAATTACCCTCCTCTATTATAATACAATCAGATTGTTTTAAACCTCTTGATAGCATTTTAGATAAAGCATTTTTAGAATTATTATGTCCCTCGTGTTCATAAAACTTATTCCCTACTTTAAAGTCGGGACATTTACCCCAATAAGGGGTTCCCCACAAATCGGCATAAAGTTGCTGATAAAGTTCACTCTTCAAAGGTGAGTTAAAGCGTGGTAATATAGTGGTTTCCTGTCCTTGCTTAGCAAAGAAGTCGCAACAGTTATATACACGCTCATAGTCTGCTCCCTCTGTATTCACAAGGTTAGAGATGTTTATTTTTCCTCCGTTAGGGTATTCTTTTATCACCTTCTCTATATAGTTTTCGCCGAGCTTTTCCAATCGTTTCTCCACCTGCTTTTCTACTTCCTTAACGGCTTTTTCACTCATTCCTTTGGTGTATGGTATTACGGGAAATATCTCTCCTGAAAGAGCAGGGTTATTAGCAAAGGCTTCTTTTATGGGTACCTCTTCTGTACGTATACCCTCGGTTACAGGGTCAGCAGTAGGCTCTACGTAGCAACGGCAACCCCAATCATTAGGGGGTAGGTGTGTTTTCCAAAAGGAATGCTCTACAGGTAGCGTAAGCCCATCCCAGGCACGGTGGCTTTCACGGGTACGGTCGTCGTGCACAGCGTGATAGGTAAGGTTAGGGTATATGCGCTTATTGGCTATATACTCCTCGTACTTTTGTGCTGAGAGTGCATTAGCCACTGTTTGGTTATACTCGGTTTGTAACCAACGCCTATTATATTCTATATTCAGTTTATTAGCTTCGGCTTTGAACTCTTGCCACGAAAGCACCTTGCCTTCTTTTATAAGGGCTTGCTCTATCTGCTGTTTAAAACTCGTTTCTTTGAAAGCTGAGAAGCGTGCAAGGTTGTGCTTTAGTGAGGTTACGAGTTCGGTATTAGTTTCCTCAATAGTAGGGTTGTAGCCCTCTGCTAAGGCTTTATTTAGGTGCTTGTAGTAGTATAGCCATAGTTCTTTGCTTTGTGCCTCACTAATACTACGCTCTTCAAAAGCCTCACGTATGTACCCCTCTATGAGCCTACTCAAATTGTTGTCTTCCTTACTGAGCTTTATAGGCTCGTGCTGTGGGCAACAATGGGTATGATAATGTAACTTGAGTAGGCTTAGGCTTTTTTTGACTCGTTCTGTTCCTCACCCTGTCCCTCTCCCAAGGAGAGGGAGGAGGTAGGCATACTTTCTATTTCTACCCCATAAGTACGCTCTATATAGTCCTGGGTAAGGATATAGCCACGTCCCAAGAGTACCCCGTCTATGGCGATTTGCTCATTGGGGTCTGTTGTTTTTTCTACGGCTATTTTTGCATTGTCAGGAATAGGGTAGCCAATGGCACGCATAGCGGGCAAAAGTTGGTTATTGAGGAAAGCCAACATCTTCTTTTCGTCGGCATACACAACTTCCTCCAAAGTGTTCTCGTGTACCGTACCTTGTGCCTTGCTACTGCCGTTTTCGGTAGTCATTGTTTGGTGAAGAACGAGTTTTGATAACTCCTTGTCTAAGGCTTCAATTTTGCGATAAAACACTTGGAAGGCATCGGCTTTGCTGTTCTCCTTAATATCTACTTCTGTACCAATAGGAAATACTCCATACGAAGCTGAACCCATTTCCTCCAACCAATGGGCAACTTCCTCTTTCACACTATCACTTTGCGAAGCAATTTTGGCAATACGTATAGGAATACCGAATAACTCCTCGAACTCATCCCACGAACCCCACGAATGGCGCTTGAGTATCGCATAAGGAGTCGCTTTTTCCAATAAACCCGAATGCTTGTAGAATTGTGCTACTAATACTACCTCTTGTATATCTCGTAGGTCTATGCCAGTAGTAGCATCGTAGTCTTTTAAAAGTACGTGCTTTTCGGGGATTACCAAGCCTCTATCAATAAGTTCTACGGCTTTGATTTCGCCCTTGGTTACCTCTTTGAGCCATATAGGTGAATGCCCGTGATAGATGCTTTGGTGAGCGAACTCAATAACGTCCTCAAACCATTGTTTGTCCTTGATATACTCGGTTAAGGTGTCGTCCTTAATCTCATCGATGGCGATAATATAGTCCTTATTCGTAGTTCTTAAAGTACGGTTTTCGGTGATACCAGTAAGGTGTCCATCGAGGAGTACATCCTGGTATACCTCCTCCAGAGGGTAAGTACGAGGGTATTCCACACTATAGCGGGCATAACGTGCCGAGTGCCAATGGTTGAGTTCAGTACGCCATAGCCTGCGTTGTCTTTTGATGATGTCCACCATTAGATTGGTTACCTGCTGAATGTTTTGAGCTGTGTTTTTGCCCAAATGTACCTTTTTATTAAGTGCATTACCACTAAGGGTGACACTCTTTTCTATACGTTGTTTATGGAGTTGCTTTGCCATTATTTTAATTGATTGAATAAACGGTCTATTTCCTTTTTGACATTGTTGAATAAGGTTTTGGAGTCACCTATAAATTGGCGCTTAGGCATACCTTTCAAGCCCTCGTTGTGTCTTAGGGCATACTCCTTATGGGTGTAGAAGGTAACCTGGTGCGAGCCGCACAGGCAATTAAATGAGTGTCGTAGCTTGTTGCCTCCTGAGTTGTATCCTGTAAGGATAGCACGTCCTTGGTTACGCTTACCAAAGGGGGTAAGGGTGCCTTTTTTGCCTACCCTATCCGAACGGTAACGAGTAAGGTCTCGCCCTCGTGTATCGGTAGTTTTGCGAGGTTGCCACTTCTGTAAGCCCTCATCATTAAACCCCTCATCTTGGAAGTTCTTTTGAATAAACTTGAGCCCCTCTGTTTTAAGTACAATAGGGATATCCTCTTTCACTAAGCGTGCGAGGGCTTCAAGCTTTTTGCGGAGTTCTTGTAAATTGTTATTAGACATAATTACCAATGATTTTTATAGGTTTTGCGTCCTCCAAGCTTCATAAAAGGGGTGGGCGTATCAGGGGTGCCGTCACCATCAGTGTCTCTCAGACGTTTGGGGAGGGCGACTTCTATTTCGCCTTTGGCTATTTTTTCAAGCCATAGTATAGCCTCGTCATACCTAAGCTTTGCCACTTGGTTGAGGGTTTTAGTTCGTCTTATATAGATTTCATGGATAACAATATCCTTGAGGTACTTGAGCAGTATTTTGCTACGCTCATCTCCCTCTTTGGCAAAGATAGCTTCGGTATCGTAATACTTGTACAAGTAAGAAGCTATTAGGTCTATGCTTTCAGCAATGATTTCTGTTACTATCTGCTCGTCGCCTTGGGTGATAAGGTCTATCACCTCTTTAGTGGCTACGGTTTTGAGTTCTTCTTTGGTTAAATACATGTTACTAATGATTAGTTGTTAATGATTAATTGCTTGCGATTTGCAATCTTCTGCCCGTATAGGGGTAGGGTGTGCGCCTATAAATGCGCGTGGTAAAGGTTATGCGATAGCTCATAATGCCGTCATCACTTAAGCGCAATTCCTCCTCTCGCACCTGTTGTACAGGCTTGAACTGTTCGCCTTGCAGGAATTGTATGGTATCGGTGATTTTGTCCAATATATCCAACTCCATAAGCCCCTCTTCGGCATCAGCAGTGCCTAAGTGTTGGTCTGTCCAGCCGTCCTTGCAATAAAAGTCTATGTGGAACTCACACTCACCCTCTTGCACGTGCTGTGTCATCGTTTCGTAAGCAATAGGCATTACCTGAATGAGAGCGGCAGTCCATATTTCGGGGTATCCGTTTTCTGGATTGTCAAACTGACCGCGTTGTAGGTCTATCAGCTCAATGCCTTCAATGGTGGCAAGGGCTTTTTTTACTTTTACAAATAGTTCTTTTCTCGGTGTCATAGTGTGAGCCACACGGGCAATTTTTAGAT
The DNA here is from genome assembly GCF_035282625.1 of Capnocytophaga sp. G2. NCBI lineage: Bacteria > Pseudomonadati > Bacteroidota > Flavobacteriia > Flavobacteriales > Flavobacteriaceae > Capnocytophaga > Capnocytophaga sp. G2. The sequence continues at coordinate 16,849 of NZ_JAYKBU010000019.1, forward strand.
GAATAATTAGGTTATACGCTACGTCTTTTGTGTTTGGCAATAAAAGGTCGCCCGCTTTGCAAGGGTTTTTCTGAGTAGCCAAAATACTGTTGGGCAAGGGTAATGGCACGCTCTAAGGTATCGGGGGCGTCATCGTGCGAGGTAGTCCCTTTTTCAAAGGAAAGTACTTGTTTGATAAAAGCGTTATAGTCCTTTTCTGAACGTTTAGGCAAAGTTTCGTCCCAGTACAATATTTTACGAAAGAGCGCATTGGTAATACCCGCCGAGATACGGTTGTGCTTGTCGCCCTCCTGATGTAAGCCTATAGGGATATTAGGGCAAGCGTTGTCCTCGGCACTTTGCATAATAATAGGGGTATAGACGGCTTTCTGTGCCATAGTAGCATCAAAGAAGCCCATAGTGTTAAAGCCTTTTTTAAGGTACTTCTTTACCCACTGGGCACGTACTTCCATCGCTGCATTAAGTTCACACCTTTGGCAGAAGACTTCCAACACATACAGCTTAATACCTTTGATACCAATGAGTACTCCTGCTTTATAGTCCCCCGTAGCGGTATAAGACAAGTCCCAATGGTCAAGCAAGCCGTCCCACGCCTCATTATCTGCTATGCGTACCAAGGCAATATCTTTCGCCTTAAAGAGCTTACCCTCTTCAATAGGGTTATTGAAGTCCTCGCGCTGTGAGGTATAGTAGTCATCATTCATTAGGATACGAATAATATCCTCCTTAGTATCGCGTTCTTTCCACGAGGGCTCCCACTCTACATCCATATAGTTCTCGCGGGTGATATTGGCAGTAGCCAAATTGGTAACAGAGTCGTGCAGGTGTGGGCTATCTTTCCACTTGTCATAGAGGTAGTCCAATATGCCATCTTTGACGATATAGTTGTTATTGATGATAAGCCTGCCCCGCTTGCGGTGGAAAGCCTTCACTAAGTCGCCCGTAATTTTTTTGCCGTACTTCTCTATCATATCGGGGCGTTTGGCACGGTCTAAGTCTTCTATATCATCCAAAATAGCCAAGTCGGGGCGGTACATGCCAAAACGCAACCCTCTGAAAGGTTGGTTGAGCCCCAACGCCTTAAAGTGCTTGCCGTCCGTAGTTTGAAAATCACCATCCGACCAATCCCCATAAGAGAGTTGCAAGCCAAAGTCCTTGATAAACTTTTGATTGTTCTCCAAGTGTGCTTGTAAGTCGGATAGTAGTATTTTAGCCAAGCCTTCGTTAGCTCCTATAAGGATAGGAAAGAAGGTGAGGTTGTTCTGCTTGAGGTGACAGATATTGCCCACATTGGATTGTATAGACTTTCCTGCACCCCTAAACTTCTTTCTAAATTGTCGTATATAGGGGTCTTTGTAGAGACGAATATAGTCGTCAATATGAAACTTAGGTGTCTTAGCATCCCCCAAAGGCAAACCACTGTCAAGCCCAAAATAGTAATCGAAAAACTCGCCGTAATTTTCGGGTTTTAGTAGCCGTTTGATACGTGCTTCCTGCTCATCGGTTGTTTCTTTCTCTATCGCCTCGTAGGTAAGCTCTCGTATCATTTTGGACTTCGCAAAATAACGTTCTTTAGCTTCTTTGAGTTCTGTTTTAGTCATCTCCTCGTTGTAACAATTGGGTTATAAACATATCAAAGTAGGGGCGTATAGTTTTGATAAGCTCCATATAGGCTTCACGCTTTTTGCCCGTGCTTTGTCCTGCTTTCTCTAAGATAAAATTAGAGAAGCCGTCGAGGCTCTCCATAGTGTATACCGCTATCTTATTATGGTCTGTAATTCGGTCGAACGCAGCCACAATCTTAGTAATATCATCTGCCTTATAGGGCAAAGGTTCACCCCGTTCAATAGCCTGCGCACACTTGAGGGTGAGTTTGCGAATATTAGAAGGCTTAAGCGTTTGTAATTCTTTCTCATCATCCCACTTGCCCTCCTCTCGCCATTTGCCGAGTGTCTTAATGCCTATACCTATCATTTCCGATATATTAGCAATGCTAAAGCCTTTGGCAAATAGTTCCTTTGCCTGTGATTTCTTATAATCTGCCTCAACGGCGGTTAGTCGTGCCATATCTATTGTAGTAATTCATTTATCTTGTTATTAATCTCGTCAAACTTTGCCACGTTGTTAGGGGCGAAGTTACCAACTCCTGCGGGGGTTTGTATGATAGCTGTTTTAAGTTCGTTTAAAAGTTCGTTTAAAAGACTTTTAAAATTTACTTCACCCCTTTGTAAGTGTATGCCAGCTTTGTCTATGGTAAGCTGAGTGTTTTCTATCCGTAGGCTCACGCTTTCAATTTCGCTATGAGCCACCACATAGTAACGGTTTTCGTCCTCCCCAATAGAAGCAATCAGTACGCTACTTCCTACCTTTGGGAACAGGTAAAACCGCTCGGCATTATCGTTAATTACCGAAGCCAAGCGCACAATATATTGTAGCTCATCGTCTTTCACCACGCACGTGCCTTGCGCTTTGTCTACTGATACCACTTCTACGGCTATGGTGGGAGTTTTGCGTTTGCCTATCTGCCTAAGCCCTTCTGCTAATTCTCTATCTATACTCATAATCTTGCTCCTATGGTTACTTGTCGGCGTGCCCCATTACGCCCAAAGGTAGTTTCTACCTTCTTAATGAAGTAACGCTCGTCTATGTCTTTCAGTTCTTTGTCAATAATATGTGCCTGCATACCACGTGTGGCATAGGGAACTAAGAAACTCGTTATAGAGCCGTCAAAGCCGTCATACTTTAGCTTTTCCATTTCCGCTCTTGCCATAGCTCGTAGCTTAGCCTCATCGCTCACCACAGAGGTGTGAAAAGTTCTTAACTCGCCATCAGGGTCGCCCTCTTCTACAGTTTTCTTTTTGTTGTTCTTATCTATGTAGGTATATCGTATTTTTAGCCTACGTTCGTCCTTGGTACGATATTCCAAGTCGTTCGCCACAATGTTGTAATTGAGGTCATAGCGTGCTGTTTGTCCTATATTGGTAAGCTCCGAAAGCCCCGCGTATAGCTTGCCCTCATCGTTGATAAAGATACTTAGCCTAAATTCCTCTTTGAGTTTATCCAACACCTGCGTACCATTGGCATTACGAATGAGCCATTGGTCTAATTGCATTTGTGGTATATTATCAGCCAAGACAATAGGCGTGTCTTTCACTACCTCCTGCAATACTTCTTTAAGGCTTGTCTTTTGCCACGATTTGTTGATGTTTTTTCGTCTAAGCAAATACATAGCGTCTTCACATTCTATGCTTACGGGAATGCTTGGCTTGACCTTCTTTACATAGCCTTCAAACTCTACTCCGCTATATACCCCCTCATAAGCAAGGGTAATGCTCACCTTATCGCCTGCTTTGATTGCCTTTTCCGTATAGAGGCTATCACCTCCTTTAGCTACTTTAAAATGGGTGGGTAGTTCAATAGTACAGGTGTCGGCTAATTCGTCTACCGATTTGGTGATTTTCACACTATGCACAGACTTGAAGGTGTAATCCCCTATTTTGATAATTGCCTGTAATACAAACATTAGTATAAGTTATTAAGTTGGGTTCTTTTTTCGTCAAGTTCGGCATAGAAGTCCATATCCGATACCGCTTTAATGGTATACTTCTGTATGCCTTCTTTACCCTCCATTGCTTCAAAGCTAATATCTTTCAAAACAATGTTACGAATATCAAAGAGGGTAAAGAGTTTGTTACCCATTACCTCCAAGCTTTCGTTTTTCTCAAAGAGTCGGTTAAGGCTTTGCACTTGTGCAGTAGGGTACAAGTCGGGGTTGTTAGTGTCTATGCAAAGTCCCTTGATAGTAATTTGCCAATCTTCGGTAGCTATATATTCTTTTACCTTACCCCTGCGGTGTTTGCCTACCGTTGCCGTCTCTACAATAGTTTTAGTGAGTGAAAAGCTCACTAAAGGTTCGTTAGGGAAAAGCGTTTGCACGCCTGCTTTATCGGCTACTTTCAGTGTCATAAAATACTGACTACCATTGCTACGAGCCTCGCTAATATTCGAGAGGCTTGGAAGTACATATTTCGTTTTATTGTTAGCCCACCATGAGGGGAAGGCTGGACCTACGTAGTCTAAAAATGCTCGTGCGGTCAGATCTTTGAGGTCAAATTCCATGATACTCCTTGTTTTTCCGTTGCAAAGTTCGTGGTATTGAAGGAGGTAGCGAAATTCTTATACAAGCCTTGTACTGATTTTGTACAACCTTTGTACTGATTTTGTACAAGGCTTGTATGCCGATTTTCCTCGTCGTAAAACCTGCAATACCTTTGCACCCAAATTAAAGAATTAACCCAAAAGAAAAGCCAATGAAGCACCAATTTATTATCAATACTGAAAATGTAAATAGTTACGGCTACCGTATACTTACTAACGGCATTGATTACAAACAATATATGCGCAACCCCATTGTGCTCTTTATGCATGATAGAGACGGCTATGGTAACAAAGGTAGCGAAGTCATTGGACGTTGTACGAGGCTCTACAAGGAAGGGACTACCCTTATAGCTGAAGTAGAATTTGACGAACAAGACGAGTTTGCTAAGAAGATAGCTGGTAAAGTAGAAAGAGGCTATATACGTATGGCTTCTATGTTTGTTGAAATCAAAGAAGTGTCTACCCAACCCCAGCATATATTGGAAGGTCAAGTATATGAGACTGTAACTGCTTGTAAGTTAGTGGAAATCTCCATCGTAGATATAGGAGGCAATGACAACGCCCTAAAGCTCTCAAAAGATGGCAAACCCTTTCAACTTAAAAAAATAGTAACACATAATACAAACAATATGGATATTAAAGTGATAGCCCTTGCCTTGGGTATGGGCGATAACGCAAAAGAAGAGGCAGTACTCAGCACTATACAAGCGCTCAAACTCGCTAAAGAAAAGGCGGAGGCACAAGTAGTGTCTTTGACTAAAACTATCAAAGAATCACAAACCGCTGAAGCTATTACCTTGGTAGATAAAGCTGTACAATTAGGGCTTATCCCAGAAGCCCTCAAAGAAAGTCAGCTAAGGCAATTTGAAACTGATTTTGTCGAGCAAAAAGCGGTGCTTTCAAGGCTCATTTCCGACAAAGAAACCGAAAACACCCAACAAAGCAAATCAGGTGTTGTACGTGAGGTAGTGTTAGGGGCGGGGGCAAAGTCAACATCCACTACCGATGAGAGCTTTGATTACTTACAAAAACATAACCCTGCCAAACTCCGCTACCTTAGAGACAAAGAGCCTGAAGAGTATGCCCGCTTAGCTAAAGAATATGCTAAAGGTATACGCTACACCCAAAAGTAATTTAAGAACCCTTTAAAAACAGATTAAAAAGTATGAGATTATCATTAAAAGCATTATTTGTTAATGCATTATTGGCACTTATTGCCTCAATGTTGATTGCCCCTGTGTTGGGTACTTCAGTATCTGTGGTAGCTACTACCATTGTAGCGATTTCCACTATCACCCAATACATAGCCCCCTCTTTTTTCAAAGGAGTAGCTATGGAAGGTTTGCAAACTGAAGTATGGATAGCAGGCATCAAAGAAAATCCTATCCCCGACAATTCTTTTGTATATCAAAGTGTGGACTTGTCGCAATATGTAGAGCATAACAAATTACACCTTGCTGAAGCAGGCGTGGAACCCGCCGTACATGAAGATTATTTTGCTACAGCTAATAATCCACTTCCTGTTACTGATATTGCTGATATAGCCAATGAGGTAGTGCTACACACTTACTCTACTGAGCAAACACGTCACAGAGAGTTGCAAGAGATTGAGCTTTCTTATGACAGGAGATCCAGCGTAATACAACGTCACCGCGTGTCTTTAGCTAAAAACATAGGAAAACGCGCCGCCTACGCGTGGGCTCCTAAGCAAGATGATGCAGGCAATAAGGTGTGTAACCTCTCCGCCAGTGATTCGGTGATTGACGCTATCATAGACCTTAAACAGTTTATGGAGGAAAACGATATCCTTGAGGGTGTGAACATCTGCTTCACCCCTGAGCACTTTGCTCGCATTCGCAAGGAGGACAAACGTCTCTATAAGGACATCCTCAACGAAAAGCAGATGTATGGCATTAAAGTATTTCAATACAGCCAAAACCCATTATACACTTCTGCGGGTGTGAAAAAGCCTTTTGGTAGTACCAAAGAAAGTACTGATAAGCGTGCTACCTTTATGTGGGTAACCGATGAGGTATTCCGTTGCTTTGGCGATGTAGAGATGTACGCTACCCTACGCGACTCTGGGTTACAAGCTGATACCCTTTCCTTCGCACAACGTGCCTTAGTAGGGGTAATTCGCGCCCGAAACCCTAAATTCTTAGGAGCTATATTGTAGGAATATAGTAGGGTGAGAGGACGAGTTCAATGGTATCCACACCTCACCCTACTCCTATATTAACTTTAAAACAAAATACAATGACAACAGCAGAAAAAGCAAAACAATATTTTGAGGAAAACAAAGCGACAAAAGAGCTCTTTGCTACCTCCGATGGGTTCCTCTTCTTACTAAAGAAAGATGCACAAAACCACGCACAAACCTTAGATGATAGCGCCGTGGAGAGCTATAATTCTTCCGACTTATTGGACGAATCAGATGATGAGCAAATGGGAGATGTAGATCCTACAAGTCCTGATATTTTACAATTAGGTAAAAAGAAGTTGGAAAAAACTATCGCGACTATAGAGGATATAGGGCTATTAGAAGCACTTATCTTACAAGAAGAAAACGAACAAAACCGATCAGAAGTACTATCCCTCCTTGCGGGTAGAATAGAAATCATTAAAAATCAAGCATAATGGCATTACCTAAAGTATTATTTAATATCGCCAAAGACGGATTAGGCAGGACAACGACTATACAAAAGACTACAGGACTTATTGCAACGGGAGTTACAGTGAGTAGCAAAGTAGAGCTGGGCAAGTCGTACCAAGTCTTCTCACTCAAAGAAGCCGTAGCTTTGGGAATTTCGGAGACTGAAAACGCTTTTGCTTACAAGCATATCAAAGCGTTTTATGACCAAGCCTCAACGGGCACACCTTTATGGTTAATGCTTGTATCGGATGCCACTACTATGACGGCAATGCTTGACAAAGATGGTGTCTTTGCTCCAACTCTCATAACAGATGCCAGAGGAGCTATCCGTGTACTCGGTGTAGTGAAAAAGGCTACCGGTAGTGAGACTGTAACCGCAGGCTTAGATGCCGATGTACAAACGGCAGTAGTGAAAGCACAAACCCTTGCTCAGCACTTTGAGAAGAAATATATGCCTTTTAGGGTAGTAGTATCGGGCAATTGTTGGAATGGCAAGGTAGCTGACCTTACTAATTTCTCCGAAAACGAACTCAACAAAGTGGCTTGTTTTATCGGGAATGACGATAAGGAGAAAGAAGCATCAGTTGGTTTGTTTTTAGGCAAAATAACCAAAATACCCGTACAGCGCAAAATTCACCGCGTGAAAGACGGAAGTGTATTGCCTTTGGTAGCATACTTCACTGATGGCACGACTATTGACAGCAAAGCCGACCAGTGGGATGCACTTGACGACAAAGGGTATATCTTCTTTCGTACTTTCGTAGGTCGTTCTGGCTATTATTTTTCGGGCGATAATACCCTTACCAAGCCCACCGACGACTTTAAAAGTCTTAGCAACGGCTTGGTAATGGACAAGGCAATGCTCCTAAGTTATGGGGTATTGGTAGAGGAACTCAGCGACGAGGTGTTACTATCAGAAGACGGCAGTATTCACCCCGCGATTATCAAGGGTTGGCAAACCAAACTTGAGAGTACCCTGCAAATCCAAATGGTATCGCAGGGTGAGCTTTCGGCAGTAAAGATTGATATAGACCCCACACAACGTGTGCTACAAACGGGTAAAGTAGTGATAGGTATCAAACTGTTACCCGTAGGTTATGCCGACTTTATAGAGGTAAATATTGGCTTTACTACAACAGTTACCCCGTAAGGTAATTAACCATTGATAATTAATCATTAATCATTAGAAAAAATGGCAACATTCAACAGTAAACAATATGCGTGGTGTGAACTCTCTATCGCCTTTGGAGGACGTATCCTCATAGGAGTTACGGAGCTGGAATATACCGAAAAGCGTGAGAAAGACTTGCTTTATGGACGTGGGTGCAAACCTCACGGAATTGTGTCAGGCAACCGTAGCTTTGAAGGCAAAGTGAGCCTTTGGCAGAGCGAGCTTGAGGCAATGACCCGCGATGCCCCGAATAACGATATACTTAGCCTTAGCTTTGACCTTGTTGCTTCCTATGTGCCCTTAGATGGCGGACAGATAGTCACCGATATTCTCAAGTACGTGGAATTTACCGAAGTGAAAAAAGGAATGAAGCAAGGCGATAAGAATATGATTATGGAGCTCCCTATCATTTTTACAGACGTTAAGAGACAGGTGTGAGCTACACGGGCAATTTAAACAATTTTAAAAAAACGATTTAAATGATAACTAAAGAACAAATCCAAGAATGGAAAAAGCAGTACAAGGACATCTTTGTAATTAGTGTAGAAGACAAAAAAGTATACCTGCACACACCCGACCGCAAAACCCTTAGCTGTGCCTCAACCTTGGCAACTAAGGATCCGCTGAAGTTCAATGAGGTGATACTTGAGAACTGTTGGCTTGGGGGTGATGAGGAGATAAAGACAGACGATACACTGTTTCTTGCCGTAAGTAGCAAACTACCCGACCTTATACAGATTAAAGAGGCTACTTTGGAAAAGCTCTAAGTGATGCGGAGATAGACGAGGGGCGGGATTGGCTTCGTATCACCAACGCTTCTCTGCGTTATTACATGCACATTGCCAATCCCGATGCTCTCACCGATACCCAGTGGGCAATGCGAGTAAAAGAGCTTGAATGGCTTAGGCAAAAAGAAAAGGAATAATACAAGTAGTATAGGTAGTTCGCTGTTCCTCTTCGCGCTGTTTTTGGATACCCTTTGAAATCATAAGAGAAAGTATCCCTATCAAAAAGAAGGTAGTAGCACTAGCAATAGCCGTGGTAGTATATCTCCTCTTAGTAGAGGACTCCTTTTCAGTAAAAGCCTTATAGGTAGCATAAAAGGGTACACAGAGGAGGGCTACTCCATAGAAAAAGCCCGCTCCAATAAGTAACAATAAGCCTATAAAGGCAAGTAGGTTAAAGAAAAATAGTAAGACTCTCATTGTGGCAAATATTTTAGAATATACATTAACGCTTAAAGACTTAGTTAGTGCAAAGTTACAAAAAATTAATGTAACTAACGATACTATGTTAGATAAATTTGGCGAGCTACAAGCAACTCAAGCAAAAGTCACTAAAGCCTTTGCACAAATGGGGACTTCTGTGCAAACCTTACAGCAAAAAATAGCCTTACTCAAAGCCGAAAGAGACTTATTGCCTATAGGTAGCCTTTCGGCTATTCGCAAGTACAACAGTGAGATTAATAAGTTAGAGCGTAGTGTTACTAAGCTACAAACTCTCAATGGAAGTAAGCTCAAAACGTGGTTTTCGGATGCTTTGAACAGCCTGCCCGGCATAGCTACTAACCCTCTTATATTGATGGGAGCTATGATAGGGGGAAGTATCAAAAAGGGAATGGAGGCTGACTTGCAACAAGCTAATATCACTACTTTGCTTAGGGGTGATGTAGAAAAAGCCAAAGCCTTATATGCTCAGCTCTCTGACTATGGAGTAAAAACACCTTATGACAAGGCAGGACTTATTGAAGCACAGAAGACAATGATGTCCTTCGGGCTTTCCTCTGAGTTCGCTTTTGGCAAGCTCAAGAACATAGGCGATATTGCTATGGGCGACACGCAGAAAATGCAAAGTTTATCACTTGCTTTTTCGCAGGCTACTTCGGCAGGTAAGCTACAAGGGCAGGACTTAATGCAGATGATTAACGCAGGCTTCAACCCTTTGCAGGTGATTAGCGAACGTACGAGCGAAAGTATGGCACAGCTTAAGGAGCGAATGAGCAAAGGCGGTATCTCGGCTCAGGAACTTGCTCAAGCCTTTGAATGGGCAACCGATAAGCAGGGGCTGTTCTACCAAGGCGCAGAAAAGGCGGGACAAACCCTTAGCGGTAAGTTCAACAAGATGATGGATTCCATCACCGAACTTGCCCTAAAAGTGTATGAAGCCATTAGCCCTATGCTCGGTCCCTTGGTAGAGTTTATGTCCGCCGTTTTTGAAAGTATTAGCGGAGGTATAGGCTGGCTCATTCAGAAGTTTCAAGAGGGGAATCCCGTTATATGGGGTATTGCAGGAGCTATAGGTATATTCACCACTGCATTGATACTACACAATACCTATACAGCTATTGCTACTGCTTGGCAAAATAGACTTACTTGGGCAGTGATAAAGACAAACCTTGCCTTTTTGGCTAATCCTATCACGTGGGTAATAGCGGGTATTATCACCCTTATAGCTATGATTGCCTATTGCATTGTAGGAGTAAGTGGTTGGGGCAAAGCGTGGGAGCATACTGTGCAAGGTATGAAATATAGTTGGGAGGCTTTTATCCTTACTTATCAGGCTCATTGGAACACGGCAGTCAATGCCTTTATGGCGGGGGTAGATGCTTGTAAGCTCGCTTGGTATAAGTTCAAAGAAGCAGTAGGCTTGGGTGATAGCAAAGAGAATCAAGCGATGATAAGTCAGATACAAAACGATTTGCAGGAGCGTGCTAAATCGGTAACAGAGGGTTACAGGAAGGCAAATGAGGCAGAGACTAAAGCCAAAGAAGCCTTTGGAAAAGCTTGGGACTCCTTAGAATTTAAGAACTTTAAAGAAGTGAAAGACGGGCTAATGGGCAAGCTGGGGATGAAAGCCGAAAGCAGTCCAACACCAGGAATGAGCTCTATTACAGGAGACACTACAGCCACCACAGGAGAAGGAGCTAAAACCAAAGACAACATCGTATCAGGAGGCACCAGACAAACCCATATCAACATACAGATAGGCAATGTAGGCACCGATACTAAGGTATATGTATCGTCCATACGTGAAGGAGTAGAGAACTTTGGGGCAATGGTGAAAGAGGAACTCCTTAGGGCAATTAACAGTATAAACCAACTACAGACGAGTTAATGAAGGATATACTCATAGACGACAACAATGATCTGCGCCTATTGGCGGGTGATTTTGAGGTGGGGGACTCCGATAACCAACAACAAAAGGCTATCCTTACTACCGAGAAGGGAGAATGGAAAGAACACCCCGAAGTAGGGGTAGGCATCGTCCAAATGCTCGCCGATGACCTTTATACTGAAATACTCATCGAAATAAAGAAACAGTTAGAGTACGATGGTATGCAGATTCACGATGTAGCCCTACAAGAGGGAGGAAAATTACTTATTGACGGAACCTATAACAGCAATTAACATTATGTTAAATAAACAAGCCTTAAAACAAGGCATTATCAGCCTGCAAAGAGATATGCTCACAAAAACTGAGACCAGTATAGAGGAGTATGCCGAACGCTTGGCTACTCTTATAGACACCTTTGTCAAGAGTGGTGAAGTAATTGTACAAGCAGGCATACTCGTAAGCACAACGGGTACAGCAGCAGCCCAAACAGGAGCGACTACAAGCACAGGAAAAGGAACAATAAACTAAAAAGCACAATAACAGTGGAATGGATATTTGAAGGACTTAAAGAACACATCATATCATTTATAGGAATGGTACTCTCAGGTTTGGCAGGTTGGTTTTTTGGCAGACCCAAGCAACAAATGGAGCTACAGACCAACGAATTAGACAATGTAGACAAAGCTGTGAAGATATACCGCGAAATGATAGAAGACTTAGGGGCTAAGTATGCTAATGCAATCGAGGAACTCAAGAAAGCCAATGCACGCATTAAGGACTTAGAGGCTTCCGTAGAGGAACTCTTGGCAGAACTTAAAAAATACAAGCAACTCAACGGCAAGCGGTGAGCCACCGCAGGCAAATAAAAATAAAGAGAATGCAGATAACAGTCCTACATAACCAGTCGCTCCTTGACCTTGCCCTACAACACACGGGTACCATTGAGAGTATCTTTGAGTTGGCTATACTTAGTGAAAAGAGTGTTACCGATGATATAGTAGCGGGAGCTTCCCTTGATGTTCCCTCTCTCCTTCCGGAAGGAGCAAGAAACAAAGATATATTAGCCTACTACACGGCAAAGAATATACAGCCCGCTACCGCTTTTACTAAAGAAGATAAGCAGGTTTTTGAACGACAAGAGGGTATTAGTATATGGGCAATAAACTTAGATTTTATAATAGGGGGATAACAAAACCTTTAAAAAATGAATATAGAAGAGAATAAAGAATACGAAACGTTTGTAGAGAAATTCAAACCTAAAAAGACAACCGATGACTGTTATACCCCCCCTGAGGTGTATGAGGTAGTACTGCAATATGTACGTGAGAAGTGTAACATTGAGGGGCTGAAGGTCCTCCGCCCATTCTACCCTGGAGGTGACTATGAAAGTGTACAATACAATGAGAATTGTGTGGTGATTGATAATCCACCTTTCTCTATCATTTCACAAATCATTCGCTTCTATAATGCTAAAGGGGTAAAGTACTTTCTATTCGCTCCACATCTTACTCTATTCAGCACTAATCAAGATTATACGGCTATTGTTACCAGCACCGATATAGTATATGAGAATGGTGCTAAGGTAAAAACATCCTTTGTAACCAATATGATGGGAGATGTAAAGATATTAGGCGATGCAGAACTGAGAAATCGCCTTAAAGCGATTGCTAATACTAATAAAGTAAATTTGCCTACCTATCAATACCCAAACAATGTAGTTACTGTATCAAGGATAGCTTCTATTGTAGAGAAAGGTGAAAGTATTTACCTAATGAAGAAAGACTTGGCTTTTTGCCGACAATTGGAAAGCCAAAAACCACACAAAAAGGCATTATTTGGTTCGGGCTTCTTAGCTTCACACACTGCTGCAAAAGAATTAGCTGTAAAAGAATCAACTGCAAAAGAATTAGCTACAAAGAAAGAGGTTCTTTATTGGGAGCTTTCAGATACCGAACGCACAATCATAAAACAATTGGGATAATGGCACGAAGCATTCAAGAAATACAAACCCTTATTCTCCAAACTAAAGCGCAAGAGCCCGCTTTAAACGAACTCAACAGTACTTCCAAAGTAGCTATATGGCGACTGTGGGTATATATCATTGCAGTGGCAATATGGAGTTTGGAAAAGCTATTTGACCTACATAGAACGGATATAGACAAACGTTTGACAGAGCTTAAACCTCACACCGCTCGCTGGTATAGGAGTAAGGCGTTAGCGTTTCAGTATGGCTTTGACTTATTGCCCGATAGCGACAAGTTCAATAATCAGGGGCACACCGAGGAACAGATAGAAGCAAGCAAGATTGTGAAGTACTCAGCTGTGGTGGAGAGTTTGAACGAGGGACGTTTGATAGTAAAAATAGCCACCGAAACAGGCGATACTCTTCAACCTATTACAGAGGGACAGAAAAGAAGTTTTGAAGTCTATTTACAAGAGATAAAAGACGCGGGAGTGAGACTTTCAGTAGTGAATTACGAGCCCGATGTACTCCATCTGCAAATGAAGATAGTGTATGATCCTTTGGTGTTAGATAGCAATGGGAAGAGTATTACCCACGCTTTTAACCCTGTTGAAAGAATGATTAAAGAATATCTAAAAAGACTTCCCTTTAATGGGGAATTGGTACTAGCACACCTCATTGATGCCCTACAACAGGTCGAAGGAGTTAAAATACCTCACTTAGTATTAGCACGGAGCAAACATATTGGCACTAATGGTAACTATGGAGATTTTGAGGTTATTGAAATAAGCAAAATACCTACCGCAGGCTATTTTACTATTGATAATTTTGATGATATAACCTATATAAGTAATGTATAACATCAATATAGACAAGTTAACGGTGCTTCTCACCCCTATTTCCTTGCGAAAGAAAAGGTTGGTAGCTTGGTTAAGGATATTGGCTATGCCCTTGAATAAGCTATTAGATGACTTTAAAAGGGAGAGAAGAAAAGACTTGTATAACCTTACTCACAATAGCCAAGTCTGTTACCTGAGAAAAATACTCAATGATGAGTTTGATTCCACTAAAAGGCGCATTAAGATAGAAGACGGCAAGCGGAATATAAGGCGATACATCTACCAAAGAAATGCAAATAGACCTCTATACTTAGGGAGAGTCTTCCTGTACCAAAGAGGAGAGTATATAGATGGTGGGGTAGATTTCGTAGTGGTATTGCCACAAGGTTTGGAATATGACAGATACAAGTTAGAAGCCTTAATAAATTTCTATAAACTTGCGGGCAAGAGATGGACTATAAGAATTGATTGATATGAACAAATTAAACCTAACACATGAGGCAGGGTATCCTTTTGATGTAAATTTCCTTGCTTTCATGCAGAATGCCTATAGCCTTTTTAATCATTTTGGGCATCTTGCAGGTAATAAAGTAATTATCTCGGGGTGTGAGCAATCAGGCAATACCCTTTCGGCAGGTACCGTGTTCCTCAATGGAGAACTATTACCCTTTGAGGGAGGTGTCAAAGATAGTACGGTATTTATCAAAGAAATAACTAATGAAGTGACTTTTGAAGATGGATTTTTACGACCCTTAGAGATTATTAGGAGTGTGGTTTTTGGTAGATCTACCCCAGAGAAAACCTTTGATTGGACAGATTTTAGAAGAATAAATAACCTGCAAGACTTAGGAATTAACAAAACAGAGAAAACCGATTTTGAAAACTTAAAAAGGGAAGTAGAAACACTCAAAGCACAAAAACAAGCTGTCCCTATTGGGCTCATTGCCTTATGGGGAAAGCCTGCTAATGAAATTCCCGCAGGCTGGCGTGAATATGTGAATTTGCGGGGTAAAATGCCTATAGGTTTAGACCCTGATTATAATCAAAAACCTGAAGACTCTCAAGACTATGGACTTAATCAATTATTAAAACAAGGTGGCGAACACTCGCACAAACTCACCATTGAGGAAGTACCAAGACATAACCATGGTTATGAAGATACTGTGGCAATTGCGGATATGGATGAAGGAGATGCAGAATGGTTTAAGAATAGAGGTAATAATATAGATGGCTATGCTCGTACGGGGCAAAACCTACCTGGTTCGGGAGATAATAACAATTATATGCGGTTTTGGAAAAATCGAGACACTTCTATTACAGGAGGAAATCAACCTCATAATAATATGCCTCCCTATAGGGTAGTACAGTTTATCGAATATGTAGGTTTTTAAAGTATATATAAATGTTTCAAAAATTAAAAAGAAAAATTATGACTGCAATTACAACACTAAAAAAATGGTTTTCTAATTTCAAACGTCCTACCCAAGAGCAATTCTGGGAATGGTTGGATAGCTTTTGGCACAAAAACGAGAAGATTCCAATGGATAGCGTAGAGGGACTATCTATAGCTTTGGAAGGCATAGCTTCCACTGAACAATTAAGGAGCCACTTGAATGACTCTCAAGCTCACAAAGAACTTTTTGATAAAAAAGTAGATATGGAGGAAGGAAAAGGATTATCTGCTAATGATTTTACTGACGAACTAAAAAAGAAGTTAGAGAACTTACGGCAAGAGGAGAATTACGGACAGCATTTTTCTGGAAATCTCATTAAAGGAGATACAAAATTTATTGAATTCAACTACAGTGGTAATAATATCCATTATTTTGAATTAGAATACGGACTGGATACAGATATATACCTATTAGGTTTCTTTGGGGAAAAATTAGGAGATAAATTGTCTATGAAGCTAATAGGAACTGAAGAAAAAGAAGTAATTGTTAAAGAATTAGATAATGGTTATTATTTGTTAGACAATACTGATGGAAAATATGGAAGTTATGCAAATCGACTAAAAGTGGAGATATTAGGAAATCAAACCCGAATTGCTAACCTTCAATTACGTAAGTATTTAAAATATCCAGAATGGACACCAAATAATACCTTATTACAAAATCTATCTGATGAGATTAAAAAGTTAAAAAAAGTGATAAGGTTTGTAAGCAATAACTTAGTAAAGGTTTATACTATAAAACCATCAATTTCTCCTATAAAAGTTACCATTCCTTTTGTAAATCACATCACATTTACAGACAAATATTTGTTAGTTTACAAAGGAAATGTAGAGATAGGCAAAGGCTTGGAAATTACTACTTCTGGGGAAAAAGAGAATGGACCTATACACTATACGTTATTAGAAAAAATAGAAGGTAAATCTGCTTCTGGAATGCCTTCTGTATATATGTATGAAATAAAGAAGGAAGGAATGGACGAGGATATGGTTGAAGCACTAACTTTTAGTGTAATAAAAGAAGTAAATATATCAGAAATACAAGTCAGAAGAATATTATTATATCCGGACTTTACACCAGCGGTTAACCCTTAAAAGAAAACATTATGAGAAAATATATCATCAAACTCTTTGCACTTAGTTATATAGTGTCTTTCGGAGGTAAAACAAGGAGTTTTACACGCTCCGCCAACATTATCTTTCCTTTAATGCTTGTGGGTGGACTTATCGTCTGTGCAGAGCTTTATAGTTGGCTATGCGTGCTATTGCCCTTACTGGCATTAGCTTGTTTCTTTAGCTTTGGGTACTTCCACTTTTTCCCACTTACCAACAAAGATTTTTCCCTATTAGACAACTCTCAACGTTGGCAGTATGAAGTTCTTCATAGCCCTGTAATCTCAGAGCCCAAAAGCTACAATGTTCGTTGGGTACTATGGGTAAACCCAATAGCAACAGTTATAACTCTCATTTTATTATTCACTTTAATATTATAAACAAATGAAAAAAAGTATACGTAACATCCGCTACCTCGTAGTTCATTGCTCCGCTACCCCCGAAGGGCGTGACCATACCGCCAAAGATATTGACCTTTGGCACAAACAACGAGGCTTTAATGAGATAGGATACAACTATATTGTACGATTAGATGGTACAATAGAGTTAGGCAGAGACGTGAACAAAATTCCTGCTCACGTTACTAATCACAACAAGGACAGTATAGGTATATGTTATATTGGAGGCATCGACAAAAACACCCTCCAACCCAAAGACACCCGTACACCTGCACAGAAGGAAGCCTTAAAGAAGCTCCTCAAAGAGCTCAAAACCCTATACCCCGAAGCACAAATCTTAGGGCACAGAGACTTCCCTGGTGTAACTAAAGCCTGTCCTTGCTTCAACGCAAAAGAAGAGTATAAAACAATTTAAAAATGAGAAAATTAACTCTATTACTATTAATGTTTCTCACCCTTGTTGGGTGCAAAACCAAAAAAGTAGAAACCTACACACAAAGGCAAGTCCAGAAGGAGCACTTTATCACTAATAAAGATAGCTCCCAGCTCTTTGTTCAGCAGTCTCACAAGTCTGAATGGTCTGACCTGTCCGTCACGTCTTTCGAGATTGAACTCGAAAACGACAAAGACAGCCTCGGCAATGCTAAAGAGCTCACTTATACCTGCACTCGCGACGGCAATAGTGAGACTATAAGGGTACGCAATGGCAAGGTGAAAATAAAAGCTATCAAAGCCCATTCTAAGAGCTTACAGCAGGCTGATACTACTCTTTATAAGCAATCCTACGCAAATGCTCAAACTGAAGTTCAAAAGCACGAAATACAGCAAGCTGAGCAAATACGAAAACACTCCCAAAGTACACCATTAAGGTATATTTTTTGGTTATTATTGCTCGTAGTCTTAGCTTATGTATATTGGAGATACAAGCCATTTCGGTGGAAGATTTAAATAGCTTTTAAATGAAGTTTAAACTGCTAAAAAGGAGGACAGCAGTATAAAAATGTCCTCCAACCAAATTAAATAACTTCCTACGGTAATTTAATTAAGCACAAAAGTCCACAGTTGGAGGACGAAAGTCTTCTGATTGTGGCTTTTTATGCTTATTACCGTAGGAGTTGCAAAAGTACAACTATTTTTTTAAACGCCAAAATTCATAAAATTTTCAACATAATACAAAATGAAACCAATATCCAAAATTTGGCAACGTACGCCAATATCCTACTACGGAGGCAAGCAAACAATGTTACCATACATTTTACCTCTCATTCCATCTCATAGAGTATATACAGAAGCCTTCTTTGGTGGCGGAGCAGTCTTTTGGGCAAAAGAAAAAGCACAGGTAGAGGTTATTAATGACTTTAATGCCAATGTTTATACCTTTTACAAAGTCTTAAAAACTCGCTTTACTGAGTTGAAAACACTTATAGAGCAGTCTTCTATAGTAAGCCGAGAAGCCTATAAATCAGCCTTAGTGATATACCACGCTCCTTTTGCTTTCAGTGAAATACATCGTGCTTGGGCTTTTTGGTATACAACCAACTGTGGCTTCTCCTGCCAAGTTGGCAATTGTCGTATCACTACCAATGGCAAGAATGCCACTTGCTTACACAACAAAGTAGACACCTTCACAAATAACTATTCAGAGCGTCTCAGAGGTGTACAAATAGAGAATAACGATGCTACTGAAGTTATTGCCCTACGTAATACACCCGACACATTCCACTACGTAGATCCACCCTATGTAGGAGCCAAGCAAGGACACTACGGAGGATATGAGCAAGAGCACTTCAATCAGCTATTAGCTACCTTAGCCACTGTCAAAGGAAAGTTTCTACTTAGTTCCTACCATAATGATGAACTAACCAAATACGTACAGCAATGTGGTTGGTATCAGAAGGAAATATCTATGCACTTAGGCAGTAGTAATACTATTGGAAAGAAGCGTTTAGAGGTGCTAACAGCGAATTATCCTATATAGACAATAAAAAAGCACGGAGTATTTCCGTGTTTTTTATTTACCTTTGTCCATTGAATTTTCTGCTCAAAAAATGTACATTTCGTTTTGACTTTTGGTACATTTCGTTTTGCCGATTATATATCTTTAGTTCGTGAAAACTTAACTGAAACACCAATTGATAATAGTAACCTTATTATTTATTTCGATTTTAATAGTGATTTGTTTGAGCTTTCATCAACTGAAATCAAATTTACAGAAGTTCCTTTGGAAAGGAACGGAAAATTTAAAGAAATAGAATTTACTTGTAAATCACCTCCAACACAAAATACAGAGATTAAAATAAAAGTAAAAGAAAAAGGGGCTTCCAAAGATGAAAAAGACCCTGAAGTAGGAAAGTTAATGGTAATGAAAAACGATGTACAATATAAATTAAATGTACGCTTTGTAGAGGTGGAATTTAGAGGTAGTATTGAATATGAAAATACTTCTTATAAAGGGACTTTTGATTTTTCAAATGATCTTAAAGTTATGACTAATAAAATTAAAAATATGTCAAGTCCTCCTGATGAAAGTTTGTATATGTCAAACACTATTAATGAATGGAGAGAATATATTGAAAGCAATAGAAATCTTTTTGAAAATTTACTTACTCAATCTTTAATAAAATACATTCCTTATGAAAATAAAAGAAAAAATATAGATTATGAGAAATTATCTATTAATTTTAAAAGATTTAAAATAGGGACTTTAAATAGTAATGTAGTTGGAATTGAAAAAATTGAAAAATCTATTAAATCTATAGATTATTCTGGAATGGCTTGTGTTTTGGAAGACTTTTTAGAAGGTGTAAAAGAATATTATATATTAAAAAGAGAAAAGAGAAAAAAAATAGAAGAAAAAGGAGTTACGATCTTTTTAATACCTATCCCTCTAAGATTCCCAGTAGAATACGTATCTATGAATGAAGTTTTTGAAGCATATTCAGATGATATTTTTAAAGAAGGTAGATATGTCATGCTTAATAATCTAAACAATATTAACAATCTAAGCAATTTAAGAGATGCTGTTTTAGTTCATGAAATAGCACATACATTAGGGTTAATTCATTCTTTCCCTGAAGCTGTGACAACTGATAAAGGCAGGAATATGCCAGTCGTACCTCTTTTTAAAAAAGGAGAAACAAATAATGTAATGGATTATATAAATGAAAAATTTAGAAATGGTATTAGAAACTATAACCTCAAAACAGAAATGTTTTTTAAATGGCAATGGAAGATGATGCAGATGGATAATATTGACTTAATTCCTATAATTCAAAATGAAGAATAAGACTTTATATTTACTTATATTTTTATATAATTCTTTACTTTATTCTCAACAGGATACTATCACTATACAAGAAAATGATATTATTACTGTTGAAAATGACATATATACTCACAATCCAAGAACAGGAGTTTACAGTACAAAATATTATGCTTTAAAAGGGAGTGTAGATTCTTTAAAAGGATTTTATAAAATAGTTAAAGATAACAACCATTTTTATACTTGCTATTTTGAAAAAGGTATAAAATCTTTAAATAAAGAACCTTTTTATAATATTGTAAAATATTATGAAAAGGATAAAGATTCTTCTACTTATAAAATCTATAAGATAGATGTATATTTTCCTTATTTTTTTTCTAATAGTATTTATTACACAACTAATACTTTTGATTGTAAGGCAAAAAAAATTATAATTAATCAAATTGATATTTGGTCAAATCAAATAATGAGAACTTTCTATGTGAAACAAAGAATAAAAAAAAAGAGTTTAAAATGGATTTTTAAAGGAAAATTATCAGGAACTATCTCTTTTCCTAAAAAGGGAATCTGTGAACCTTAAAAAGGATAGTTTTATTATCTGAATATCTTTATAAGTTTATTCGAACGCTCTAATATCAAACTCCATTTTACTTTCTACAGTTTTGCAACGCCTTCTCCAAGAGTGTACTCACTTTAAGAGTCGCTTGGGACATAAGGATTTTATAAAAAAGGAGAAAAAGAAGTTTATAGTCTAAGGATTTTTTGTATCTTTGTAACGTGAATAAAATGACACACTGTTCTTAGCACTTTTTAAATCTTAAAACCATGGGAATTTTCAAGAAAGCAAATAACATATATATTACCGTTCGTGATACTTATACCTCTATAAGTGGCTCTTCCTATGAAGAGGCAGAGGAAGTTATCATAGAAGCTACTAATGGTGATTTAGAGCTTATTAGTCAAAAAAAGGTGATAATGCAGGGGTTAGGGAAAGAAGATGAAGAACAAGAAATTGAACAATCAGAACCTAACAATAGTGATAATGAACCTGACTTTTTTATCCATTTTCGCCTACCAAAGAAATATGATGGAGATTTTGGCTTTGATTGGCTAAGAAAAGAATATTTACCAACTAGTGAAGGGGGTGCAGGTATTTGCGTTTCAGATATTAATGCCTTAAAAAAAGAATATTACAGTGAAGATGTAGAAAATCCTTTTTCTTTAAGAGGTAAGGACTATTATTGTTCTTTTTTAAATATTTTTCCAAATAAAGAAATAAAACTAAGTCTGTTCCGTGAAAACTTAACAGAATCCCCCCTTAACACTAATGATCTTACTTTATATTTTGATTATAACAAGGAACTATTTAAACTTTCATCAACTGATATTGATTTGAAAAAAATTCCATTCGATGGAGATAGAAGTAAAGTAGAAATAAAACTCACTTGCAGCTCTGCTTTAGATAAAAACACAGAAATAAAAGTCAGGGTAAGAAAAACAAGCGAACAAAAAAATAAAAATGATCTAGAAGTAGGTAAATTAATGGTGATGAAAAATGATGTAAAATATAAGCTAAATGCTCAGTTTGTAGAAGTAGAATTTAAAGGAAGTATTGAATATGACACTGCAAAAGATGAAAACAATACTGACATTAAAAAATATCAAGTAATACAAGATTTTGACATCATTGATGAAAGAGGAGAAAAAGGTAAAAGTTCTTATAAAGAAGATGTATCTTCTACTGTAAATACTTATTTATCAATGAATCAATATATCAAAAACTGGAAAGAATATGTAGAAAGAGATAATTTATTTAAAAAACTATTTAAACAGGCTCTCATTGAGTATTTTCCAAATAAAAATAATTATAAAAAAATAATAATTGATTTCAAAAAATTTAACATAAATAATAAACCAACAGGAGAAATGAAAATTGATAGAATAAAAAAATCTATCTCATCTATTACAGCCTTAGATATTGAATGCAATTTATATGAATTTTTAAAAGGACTAAAGGAATGTTATGAATCTGTATTTTCTAACAAAGAGAAAGGAATTATTGTCTTTTTACTTCCTATAAATGTTAGAGTTACAAAATCTTTAATACAGCAGAATAACCTTCCTTTTAATATAAAGGATACAGATTTTGATGCTTTTGCAGATGAAATAACCTCAAAAGGGAAGTATATAATGTTGACTAAATTTCATCAGGATCTCATAAAATCAACATTAGTTCATGAAGCAGGTCATACATTAGGACTAACACATACTTTTCCAGAACCTATGGAGGAAGGAATTATACCGAAGCATCTTTTTTCAAAAAATGATACCGAAAATATTATGGATTATCCTAAGAAAGAAAATCTTAATAAATATATAGAAACTTTCTTTAAATGGCAGTGGAAGATAATGCAAAAAGATAGTGATTTAATATCTCAAAGACAATGAAAAAAGTGATATTATTTTTTGTTTTAAGTATTAACGTATATTCTCAACAAGATACTATTACTGTTAATAAACAGGATATAATTTCTATTGGACAAGATATTTATACACAAGACCAGAGAACAGGGTATTATAGTGTAAGATATTTTGCATTAACAGGAAGCAAAACTCCCCTAAAAGGTCTCTATAAAGTGATTGATCAGAAAAATTATTACCATATAGTCTATTTTGAAAATGGAACTGAAATTCCTTCTTCATACTTGAATGTTGTCAAATATTATTACCTAAATAAAATTTATAAAATAGATATATTTTTAGCTCCTGCTTTAGGAGGAAAAACTTTCTATTATTCTGTTAATAATTTCAGATGTAGAAAAAAGAGATTAAAAATTTATCAGAAAAGTACTTGGTACGACAGTGTTGAGAAAGAATTTAGTGTTAAACAAAAAATTGAAGAAGAGTATTTGGTATGGTATGGAGATAGTAAGTCTACTTTTGATATATTAAAAATTCCTAATGAGAATATTTGTAGTTGTAAGAATAAAGAACGATCAATAGAAAGTAGCAAATGATAGAAATAGAGAATATCTTCTCACACAAACTCCCTAATATCAAACTCCGTTTCACTCTCCGTAGTTTTAGGCAACGCCTTCTCCAAGAGCGCACTCACTTTAAGAGTTGCTTGGGGTAAGGCTTTTTCTATGGCTTCTAATAAGCTGGTGCCCTCTACTTTTTGCAGTAACTCTATGTTCTCGGTGGTAACTTCTTCTTTGTCCTCAGAGAGGAAAGTAGCAACCTTTTCCAAGTCCTCAAACGAAAGCCCTGTGGCAAAATCATTGTCCTCTGCCTCTGTGCGATAACTGCGTAAATCCTCTTCTTCATCTTCAAGGTTTATGGTAGGTTCCTCTTCCCATTCTGTCAGAATATCCTGTTGCTCTTTTTCTGTTAAGGGGATAGCTGTAGCGGCTACCTTTGCAGGAGGCACAAACCTACTTTCCCCCATTACCGAAGTTGAAGGAGCTGTTTTGGGTATAGGGGTCGCTTTAGGTTGAGGAGCTCTCTTTTTGGATAGTGTTATAGGCATTTTGTCTGATAGTAACAACAAAATCACCACGATAAGTAGTAAAATGATAATCTTTTCCATTGTTAAAATATAGGCTTGTATTTCTGTTCAAAACTCTGCGTGATTTCTTCTTGGTACTGCTCAAAATGCGCTTTAAGTACATTGTCCAAATAGTTGTACAGACTGATCTTGTCTTCTCCTATCACCTGTACAATACGGGCTATTCGCTGGTGAAACTCTGGGCGTATATACACCGATTTCCCTTCCCTTGCTGAAGTCTCTCCCTGCTCAAAAAAATAACTTTCATACTCATAGAGTTCTGCCTTTTTCTTCTTGGTAGGAGCTGGTTTCTGGGGTGTTTTCTCTGTCTCTATCGGAGCCGTAGCAATGGCAGGGGCAGGCGTGGGTTGCTTGCCTGCCATTAACTCCATTAGTTCGTTTTCGTCTATGGGTTTTACTGTCTTCATATCTTTAGGGTTTACTGAATAATCTGTACCAACTCATTGATAAAGTCGTCCAAATGACAACCACTCATCAACTTCTCATCAGCAGGCATTAAGGTAGAACGGAATACCAATCGTTGGTTTTCTGTGCCGTCTTTTCGAAAACGCTTGCTATCAGAGATGTAGGCTTGCATTAGGTTCAAACCTAAATCAGTAATCACTTGCTCATAAATCTTGTACAAAGGCGACTTCTCTCTCCCATCTACCTGATTCCAAAATAAATGCACGCTCTTGATAGCACTTTCGGTATTCTTAGCGATGATATTCGAAAGTACCTCAGTAAAACTCAAAGTACTTTCAATCACCACTCTATCGGCAGTGATAGGTGAGAAAATGTGATGCATTTGTGCTAGCAAGGTCAATATTCCTGCGGTGTTTACTGTTCCTGGCATATCAAAAAGTATAACCTCTATAGGGAAAGGTGTCTCTGCGATAAGCTGATGTGCCTTTTCAAGGGCTTCATTGGGCTTACATTGTATTATGGGGTATGCCTTTTTGTTTAGCTCACTAAACTGTCTATGAGCAGCTTTCTTAAAATGCTCGTTGTTCATCACTGTTTTAAGATCTTGCTCTCGCATTCGGTGTAGGCTGTATTGTGGATAATCACAATCCATCACCGCTACATTATAGCCCATTCGGTAGTGTAGCAAGCTGGCTACTAAGGTAGTAAAAGTGCTTTTTCCTACCCCTCCTTTCTGGGTGGAAAAGCTAATGAATTTTGTCGTTGATGTCATATATATGTGTTTAAATATGTTTGTAATTCAGTAAGTATATAAGTGTATAGCTATTCAAATACAACTATCTGTAATTAGCCAATTATCTAACTACCTCTATAAGTAAGTATTTACTCACATAAGTAATTGACTAATTATCTAATTACTTGCGTATGTACATACTTCTGTAGCTTTATAGCTTTGTAGCTACATAGCTACCTAATTGCATTTTTACTTTCGTACATACTTGCTTTGGTATGCGGGTGCAAAGGAACATACAAATATACATACAGCCTTATGTAGGGTTGTAAATGGCTTTGTAAGGAAGTGATTGTCTTTGTGTTATATACAAATCCTTTGCTAAGAAATCACTTGTTTTGCACCCTGAAATCATTTTACCCGCTCGTAGTGTTAATTTCTCTCTTTATGGCTAATTAAAATTCGACCGTTAGGGAGAATTTTCTGTTCACCGGAACAGAGCAAGTTGTGTTTTGAGGCACGCATTAGGCGTGTAGGCACCTCAAAACCACTTGCCCTTGCAGGGAGCTTAAAACGCACTCCGAAGTCGTGTTTTTTTTACTAACACTGAATTTATATGACCTTACAGAAAACAACTCACAAACGCCCCATAGGTAGGAACAAAAAGATAAATCCTACTTCTTTTAGATATGTTTTTCGATTGAATGAAGAAGAAAACAATCAGTTTCTCTCCCTTTTTGAGCAATCAGGAATGAAAGTCAAAGCACATTTTATCACTTCTTTGCTTTTTAACCGAGAGATAAAAGTGGTGAAAATTGATAAATCTGCTTTAGATTATTACACTAAACTCACTGAACTCTATGCACAATTTCGTTCGGTAGGGGTCAATTACAATCAGATTGTAAAGATACTCTATCGCAATTTTTCGGAGAAGAAAGCGGCTGCTTACCTCTATAAATTGGAGAAAGAAACTACCCAATTGATTGCTATCTGCAAACAAATATTAGAGCTTTCGCAGCAAATAGAGCAAAAACTAAAGTAAGTTTTTAAGACGAAAACAGCGACTTATGATAGCAAAAATACATCGAGGAGGGCAGCTGTTAGGAGTACTTTTGTACAATCACAACAAGGTAGCTAAAGGACAAGGAGAGGTATTATACGCTCAAAAAGTGATACAAACTCTGCAAGGAAGTGTAGGCATTTCGGAAGTATTTCGTTCCTTTGCCCCTTATCTCTATGCCAATGTGCGGACAGAGAAACCTATCCTACACATCTCTCTCAACCCCGATCCTAACGATAAGGTGAGCGATGAGACCTTTGTAAAGTTGGCTACTGACTATATGCAGCAAATGGGCTTTGGCAACCAACCTTTTGTGGTTTACAAACATTCGGATATCGAGCGCAAACACATTCACATTGTATCACTGGGGATAGATGAGTATGGCAAGAAAATCTCTGATACTTTTGAAAAAATACGCTCAATGAAAGTATGCCGAGAGTTGGAAACGAAATACCAACTTATCCCTGCTATCACCAATGATTCACAGCTAACAGATGATGAACTCTTGCCTTTATCTAAATTAATCCCCTTAGATTACCGACAAAACGATCTTAAAAAGGAGTTGATACATACTGCAAAACAATTGCTAAAACACTATCATTTTGCCTCGTTAGGAACGTTCAACGCCTTGCTCAATCAGTTTAACATAGCGGTAGAAAAGGTAGAAGGCGAACTGCAAGGCGTTCCTAAAAAGGGCTTGGTGTATGTGGTATTGGATGAGAATGGTAACAAAGCAAGCCATCCTTTTAAAGCCTCCAAGCTCGGCAAAACACTGAGCTTACCTTATATCGAAAAACATTTACAAAAGGAACAAGATCACTTAAAAGGACAAAACACCACTTCCTTAAAGGCACATATCACCTTTGCCAAAGAAACAGCTCATGGCAAAAGTGAATTTGTTCAAGAACTAAAAGCTAAAGGTATTGAGGTTGTCTTTCGTGAAAACAAAGAAGGGAGAACGTATGGAGTAACCTTTATTGACCACAATAGTCGATGTGTGTATAATGGCTCTCAGCTGGGAAAGGAGTTTTCTGCCAATGTTTTTCATCAGTGGCTAAAATTGTTAGAAGAGCCTGCTACGGCTTTAACCTCTGAGGTAAATATGCCGTCTGTAACTACTTATGCAAGTAAAAATCACGACAATACTAACACTGTTGAAGAGGATACTTTCTCTGATACTTCTTGGACACATTACCAAGAGGATTTTGGTAAGGACTCAGCCTTAAATGCTTTCTTTACTCTTTTCTCTTTGGATGATCAAGGGGTAGACTACGAAGAAGAGGATTTTACCAGAAGAATGAAACGTGCTACTGCCAAACGGCGAAAAATGAAAAACAAATCTTAGGTGTGGTCAGTGAGCTGACATAGCTAAGTATAAAATATTGACAAACACTAAAAACAGAAACAAATATGCAAAACGATGATGATTTAAGAGCATTAGCCAAGATTATGGCTTTTATGCGTGCAGTAAGTATTCTCATAGTACTGATGCACCTCTATTGGTATTGTTACGGCTTTTTCCAAGGCGAAAAATGGATATTAGCCGTAGTAGATAGAATCCTGACCAACTTCCAACGAACCGCAGGACTATTCTCTCACCCTTTATACACCAAATGCTTTGCGCTCTTACTTTTAGCCCTGAGCTGTTTGGGAACAACAGGCGTAAAAAACGACAAAATTACTTGGCGAAAGATTTACATCGCTCTGGGAGTAGGAGCAGCTCTTTATTTTGGTAACTTTTGGATTTTGCACTTGCGACTTTCTGCTTCAGTAGTTGCCTTTTTCTATATCCTTACCCTATCTTTGGGCTACATAGCTCTTCTTATGGCAGGTTCGTGGATGAGTCGCTTGTTAAAAGATAACCTTTTAGACGATGTTTTCAACAATGAAAACGAGTCGTTTATGCAGGAAACTCGCCTGATGAAAAACGAGTATTCTGTAAATTTGCCTACTTTGTTCTACTATCGCAAGAAGTGGAACAAAGGTTGGATCAATGTGGTAAATCCCTTTCGGGCAACCATAGTGCTCGGTACTCCTGGTTCTGGTAAGTCTTATGCCATTGTGAACAACTATATCAAACAACAGATTGAAAAGGGTTTTGCAATGTACATCTACGACTTTAAGTTCGACGACCTCTCCACCATTGCCTACAATCACCTCTTAAAGCATTTAGATAAGTACAAGGTCAAGCCTAAGTTCTATGTGATAAACTTTGATGATCCTCGCCGTAGTCATCGTTGCAATCCTATCAACCCTAACTTTATGAGTGATATTTCCGATGCTTACGAGTCTGCTTATACCATTATGCTCAATCTCAATCGCTCGTGGATTCAAAAGCAAGGCGATTTCTTTGTAGAGTCACCTATCATTCTATTGGCAGCTATTATTTGGTTTTTGAAGATTTACAAAGGTGGTAAGTACTGTACTTTTCCACACGCCATCGAGCTATTGAACAAGCCTTATGCTGATGTCTTTACCATTCTCACCTCGTATCCTGAACTTGAGAATTACCTATCGCCTTTTATGGATGCTTGGCAAGGAGGTGCACAAGACCAGCTACAAGGGCAGATAGCCTCAGCTAAAATACCACTCTCCCGAATGATTTCGCCTCAACTCTATTGGGTGATGACAGGTGATGATTTTTCGTTGGATATCAATAACCCTAATGAACCTAAAATACTTTGTGTGGGCAACAATCCTGATAGGCAGAACATTTACTCGGCAGCTCTGGGACTCTACAACTCTCGTATTGTAAAGCTCATCAACAAAAAAGGACAGCTCAAATCCTCAGTGATTATTGATGAGCTACCCACGATTTATTTTAGAGGATTGGATAACCTGATAGCCACTGCCCGAAGTAATAAGGTAGCAGTGTGTTTGGGCTTTCAAGATTATTCACAGCTCACTCGTGATTATGGAGATAAGGAAAGCAAGGTAATACAAAATACTGTGGGGAATATTTTTAGCGGACAAGTAGTAGGGGAAACTGCTAAAACCCTTTCTGAACGTTTTGGAAAGGTATTGCAGAAAAGGCAATCTACTACTATCAACCGCAATGATACCTCTACCTCCATATCTACACAATTGGATAGTTTGATTCCTGCCAGCAAAATATCCAATCTTACTCAAGGGATGTTTGTAGGAGCTGTTTCTGATAATTTTGACGAGCGTATCGATCAGAAGATATTCCACGCACAGATAGTTGTAGACAACGCCAAAGTAGCCGCAGAGACCAAAGCCTACCAGAAAATTCCCGAAGTTCTCTCCTTCACCGATGCCAACGGCAACGATACCACCAAAGAATAAGTAGAAGCCAATTACCGCCAGATAAAATTAGATGTCATTAAAATCATTGAACGCGAAAAGGAACGTATCGCCAACGACCCTGAACTAAGGCATTTGGTGGGGGAGATAGGAGAATATGTTTGATATTTCTGTTTCTAATTTTTATTATTTAAAAGTTAATCATATTCTTTTTTTTCATAATCCAATATATACAAAAAAAAAGAAATAAAGATATAGAACAAGGAAAAATTGAATGATCTATTACGTATTCTTCAATCTCTCTTTCTGAAAAAGTTGACCAACAAGCTTCTCTATTTGTAAATTCTATTTTATTGATATAAAGCCAAAGAAATAATAAAACAAATAATGATGTATATTTATCATAAGACTTAAAAATATAACTATTAAAAAACATAATTATAAATTGAATTGGCATAAATCTAAATATCCCTGAAATGACATCACTACTTAAGTCATCACAATAGGAACCATCAGGAAGGAATATTACCATTTGTATACTTCCTACAAAAATAGATAGTATAGCTATTTTAAAACTTCTCTTTATATTTTTCATTTCTTTGGAGTATATTTATAGAATGTATCAGGAACAGAATCTGGGGTCGTACCTGGTTTAACATCAATGTAAGCGCCATTAATATTCCATACTGCTCCATCAATTATCTCTTGATGTGCTCTATATTTAGAAAATTCTTTCATATCATCAGGATCTGGTAGCATATCATATAAATCTGATTTAAAATTTTCCCATATATTTTCTCCACTATCATGATCAGATTCGTATGTTCTTCTATGTGCTATTGTTCCCCAAGTATTTTTGTAATCTGTTTTTCTCATATATGCAAAAACTGTTATTTTTCCTATATTTGCCATATGTTGAGCTAAGCTATTATTTTTCTTAGGGTCAGTTATTCCCGTAGTTGATGAAACTCCAATTCCTGTTCTACAAGCATATGAATACAATTCTGTTCTGTTATTATCTAAAAAAATATTATTATCAATTTTAGAAAAAGAAGATTTATCTAATTTTTGTTCATTTATCTTATTGTCATAATCAAAAGCTATCACACCTTCATGTTCATTATTTTTTTCATATACATACCCATGAGAATATATAAAAATACTTTTTACCTTTCTGATACTTTTATCTTTTTTATTACTAATATCTCCTGAGTTTATGATATTTATAACATCATCAATAGTATTGACCCTTTGACATTCTACTCTTTTATTATGATAAATAGCTGAAAGTTCTATCTTTGATAATTGATCTTCTGTATAACTTCCAGTAAATATAATAAAGCGTACAAAAGGATATTTAGCAAATTTAGTACGTAATTTTCTTATCCCCATAGCGGGAAATATTAATTCTTTCTTCTTATTTTCTGTTCCTATAATTATTAAAACTTCTTCTCTTATTATTTTTGTTTTCACACTAATTTTCTCTACAGGCTCTTTAAGATAAGGCATTACACTAATTTCTTTTCCTGCCCATTCTTCTTTTATAGTTAACACTAGTTTTTCGCCTTTTTCTTTTAAAACCTCTTGTTTATCATCAATTTTAATAGCCCATTGTATACGATTCTTATCAGCTTCAGTTACTTTTTCAGAGAAATTATATTGCGTAACTTTATAAGTTACCTTCTGATTAGGTGATACATCTCCTTTAGGTTCGCTCTCTACTTTTGTAATAAGAAGAGTGCCTCCTTTTCCTCTAAAATCCATTTTCTCAGGATTAGTCCCAATAATGACCTTCTCAGCATTGGCAAAATCATTTTTACCAGCAGCTGAGATGATAGTATCACCCTCTGTATACATCTTATAATCACCTCCTGTGATTTTAGTGTATACTCCTCCTACAATTCTTGTTCTACTCATAATTATGACATTCTTGTATTTTCACCACCATTTATACGAACTTTTTGCTGCGAGTGGTTTTCTATAGCACCTTCAGAATTTACGACCATACCTCCTGTGCTATTTTCTGTTCTCGCATTCTTTGTTTCACTATGTAAATCACCTTCTATCTTTTCAGTTAAAGCACCATTAACATATACAAACATATCTCCACAAATATCACTTCTCTTAGCCTTTCCAGCCGTTTCAGTGATATTTACATTAGCATCCAAATCAATACTATCATTTGCCTTTAAGTTGATGTTCTTAGCCGTAATATTAATCGTCTCAGGAGCAGAAATCTCAATGTTTTTTCCTTGAGTATCTAACTTAATCACATTGCCATTCTTATCAGTAAGTAAGATACTTTCATCTTCGGTAAAGATGAGCTTATGTCCACTTTTCGTATGAATTGCCTTTACGCGGTTATCAGCATTATGATAGCCACTCTTTGCCTCACCATTATAATGCGCTCCAAGCACAAACGGACGTTCGGCATTGCCTCCTTCAAAATCCACCAATACCTCTTCACCTACCTCAGGGATAAAGTAAAAACCTTTACCGCCTCCTGTATAAGGTTGCACTACACGTATCCAAGGTGTCATTTCATTGCGTTTTGCCTGCCATAGGAATTGCACGCGTACACGTCCCATTCCTAAAGGATCGTTGTTGTCCTTTACAATTGCTGGTTGCTGCTCTGAGTGCGGAAAAGCATTCTCATCAAAATCAGCAGGGGTACGCATCATAGGGATACCCTCAAAGGAATTGTAATACTCCATACCACTGTGATAGTGTGATATTTTTATGACCCTATAAGTCTCCATTGCACGTGCATTAATGTCGGTAAGACACGCAAAGGTATTCATCCTGAGACGCGGGTCGCGGCTTTGTCCCTTTACTTTGAGCAACAATTCGCGTTTGTCTTTCTCTAAGCGTACTACATCCTCTAAATCTACACTTGATTGCTCTAA
>NZ_JAYKBU010000020.1:0-47378 GCF_035282625.1 Capnocytophaga sp. G2
TTATAATATATAGAATAATAATCAGGGTCAATTCTTTCTCCAGTTACTTCTGATAGATTTGTCAAAAACAAACGCCCCTTTTTTACTAACGGGTTATCATTATCTAAGTTATAGCTACTGTTTTTATCAGTGCTTTGCGGTAAATGCTCTTCTTCTTTGGGTAGTGTAATACCTAACTCTCCTAAAAGATAATCGTCAATACTATCCAACAACCTTTGAGCTTCAGCTTCTTTTTGCTGTTTTTCAGTATAGGCTTTCTCATATAAATCGACTATTTGTTGCTGTATTTCTAAAGGAGGGAGAGGTATTTTTAATTTTTTTAAGAGTTCTAAACCTATACCTGATTGGTTATTCCAGTTAGTACAAATAGAATAAAAAATTCTATTTCTTTGATACATATTTAGAATTATCCATAAATAATCTGGTAATATAGCTTCTTTTCTAACTCTTATAATAGTTATATGATTTGAAAAAGTAAGCTCTTTATTTTCTTTTAAAATAGCTGTTTTTCCTACTAGTTCTTGACTATTAGTATTATTAAATAAAATATCATTAACCTCTATTCTAATACTATTTTTATCAATAGGAAGATAAATGTTTTTGTCATATTTCAAAAAACCATTTTCATCAATATTTGTAGGTCTAATTTGTATAATACCATTTTTAGCATCAGTTTGCTCTTGCTTTCCAGCTCCAAATCCTGATTTAAAGTATTTTACAATTGACTTTAGTAATACACTTTTGAATATATTAGTATTAAATTTTGCTAAATCAGAGGCGTAAAATATAGGGTCAATTCTCCCCTCCAATTCTGAACGATTAACAATAAAAACCTTATTAGGATCTATATTTTCTGATAGTTTAAACATATAAAATATTACTCTAAAGGTATACCGTAGTTTTTATTCAATATCTCTAAAATATTTTTTCTTGCTATTTCAGATAAGCTATTAGATCTATATTCATTATTATAGATATGATATGTGTCATTAACATAATCTGATTTAGGAGGAGCTGAAGATTTTTCCCTAAATAAAAGAGTAGGTTTTTTCAGGGCTCTTGCCCAACCAGTCTCATATAGTACATTTGCATTATTATCAGAGATATCAGCAATGAAAATATGACAATTTTGAATTTTATTTATAATATCTTGTATTTGGTCTTGAGTTTCTCCTTTATTTTGCATTATAGGATAAAGAGAAATCTTTACTCCATAATCTCTACTTATTTCATTGATTACATTTCTATATATTGTATTATATTCTTCAACAATGTTTGGATCGCCTTGAAAATAAGGCATTGCAACAAAAACCTTTATTTCTTGCTCTACTATTTTGTCAAATATTTTGATAATACTCTCTGCCTTGATTTCTTTAATATCAAAAATATGATTTTTGATTACCCAGTTTTTAAAAAATTCGAATTTACTTGTATTATTTGTAACTTTGTAATATAGAAATGCTGTAAGGAGTCCAAAGCTTGAATTATTTTTTAATTTTTTATTTTCTAAATACATAACATCAATACATTTTAACGCTTCAAGAACATCATCAACTATATGGTCTGTTTCATTGCTGTTTTCTAATAATACATTAAAAATTTTTATGCAGTAAGTTCTGTACTGATTTGAAATAATATGTTTGATGCCGGTAAAATAATCAGCCCTTATTTTATTTATCAACTCTCTTGTTTTAATTCCAGCTTTTCCTAAAATTACCTCTAACTCGGTGTCTGGAAAATTATTTTTGTCATCAATGATTACTTTTAAATTTTCTTCTGATGTTAATGGAATTGTTTTGGTGTTTATGTTGTGGAAAAATATTTTAGTTGCCTTGTCAAAAGTTTTTGTGTCTTGAGTTTCGATTAACCTATCTCCATCATAAAATTCTTCTCCTAAAATAATACAAAAAGGCGCAACCATTCTCTCAACCTTATCAGCAGTAGATGTTTCTGCCGCTAATAACCTATGGTTGCCATCAATTCTATGAAAAGGTTTAGAATTAATATATTCATCAGCAATAATAAGTTCAATGATTTTCACTCCTTCATCAGTTGGTGAATTAAAAATTTTCTTTATTCTTATTTCAACATTATCTTTATTTGATTTATATTTATTTCCTGATTGAATAGCCCTTAAAGGACTGTCATTTGATTTTTTAACAGAGTCATGTCTGATTTTATAGCTTAAAATAATCTCAGGGAAAAATAAATATGTTTCTGTTTCTAAAAAAGTAATAATATCTTCTCTTCCTTCAATAGGATTTCTTTGATAGTTATAATCCGCACAAGAAATTTTGGCTAATTCTTTAATAGGGGCAAAACCTCTGATACATAATTGTCCACTAAGTGAATTATCTAATATACCTCGTATTACCATAGCTTATTTATTTTCAATGAATTTTATAAATCGTTTCAATTCAATACCTATAATCTCCAATTCATTTACAGCAATCTTTTTGCCTGTAGCATCATAACCTATCTCTTCGGCAATCGCCATAAAAATAGGGTAGTCTTTTAGTTTCTTCTGTTTCTCTGTTAAAAAGGCATCTTGCAATTCCTCTTTGAGGTTGTTCACTTTTTCCGAAAACTCGTCTTGAATTTCTTTCTTCTCTTCAGCTATAAGAGGGGCTAACCCTTTTTTGTCAAGAGAAGGATGTTTTTCTTTGTATTGTTTTTCGAGCTCTTTTATAGCTTGTTTTTTCTCATTTTCTAATTGCGTCACCCTTTCTTTGTACTGATATGAGGAGAGCAGGCTGTGTTTTGAGTTTTTCTTTAAGTTTCTGATTTGTTGTGTTTCAGTTTCAGCATATTTTTTCAAGAACAGTACAGAACTTTTTACTCCTGCCCCATTAGCTGAGAAAGCCGTTTGAGGCATAGAAACTACGGCAACTATTCTAAAAATTTCTTCTATATGATCGCGTACATACTGCAAAGAGCTATTAGTTAAAATACCATCAGGAATGACAATGGCTAAATAGCCTTCTTCTTTTAGGAAGTTATAACATTGTTCAATGAATAATATTTCAGTACTTTGATTTTCTCGTACAGTTTCAGGAGGTTGCTTTACAGCCAACCAGTCTTCCTCTTTCTTACCTAGCTTGTATTCTTTCAAATAGGCTTTTTCTGTTTGGCGTATGATACTGCCAAAAGGGGGATTGGTAATGATAAAATCAAAATGATTGTATTTAAAACCTTTGTTTTCTGTGTTTTTTTGAATTTCTTCAGGGCTTAAAAGTCCATCAGAAGTAATCACATTGGTATGTCCGTCATCGTGAATAATCATATTCATTTTGGCAGCTCTCGAAATCTGTTCATTAATTTCTATACCATATAGATTCTTTTCAGCAAAGTCGTGCCAATGCTTAAAGTGTTTTGGGTATTGCTTTACATCAGTTTTATAGTTAGGATACCACTCATTAGCTTGTTCTCTTACTTTATTAAGAGCATATAAAAGAAAACCACCGCTTCCACACGAGGTATCTAGAACAATTGATTCGTTAGTAATAGGCAATACATCTACAATGAATTTTACAATTTCACGAGGGGTAAAATATTGTCCGAAATTACCTCTAAAAAAAGAATTCATAAAAGTTTCAAAAGCGCGCCCTTTGGCATCCAAGTCTGTCTCACCAATATTAATATCTTGCAGGTACTCTACTACAGTTCTAATTTTCTCAGGAGTAAGGCGGATATTATCTCTAAAAACTTCAGGATCTTTTTTTCTTCCTTCTTCGTATAATTCTTTTATTCTATCAAATAAACGTTTGTTTTCCTCTTCTTGAATAGATTTTGTCAACTCTTTTTCTCCCAACTTTTTAAAATTCTTAATTTCAGAAGCATCAACTGTTATGATTTGAAAATCATAAGGTTGCCCTGCTTTTCGGTCTTTTCTTTCATCCCAAATTTTACAAAATATGAGTTTGTCTAACTCATCAAAAGCTTCTGAAGGATTGAGTTGTCCCCCTCCCCAAAGAGCATCGTGAGCCCTTTTGAAGCGATTAGTAAGAGCGGCTTGTTCAATAACTTGTAAATCAAAAAAACTTTGCATTCCCTCTCTTTGTTTTATAGATTTAGCTTCATAAACAAATTTATAGTTA
Organism: Capnocytophaga sp. G2; assembly: GCF_035282625.1. NCBI lineage: Bacteria > Pseudomonadati > Bacteroidota > Flavobacteriia > Flavobacteriales > Flavobacteriaceae > Capnocytophaga > Capnocytophaga sp. G2. The sequence continues at coordinate 4,098 of NZ_JAYKBU010000020.1, forward strand.
GCTAACTTCTTTACTCCAAATTGGGGAATATCAGGTAGAGTTTTTTTTATGTTTGTATCTTTATTAACCTCAAAGTATTTATTATTATCAGAAGAGGTTACCCAAACATATTTCACATTGTTGGGCATTGCATAAGCATAACTATATGCTTGATTTATAGCTTCATTAAATGCTGGGTCTGTAATATCTGCTTTTTTACATTCTACTAAAATATGCGGCTCAGTGCATTCATCATCATTATACACCACTATATCAGCCTCTTTTGTTTCTACTCCCATTTTTACTGGGACAAACATTTTTATTCGTTCGGGCTTGTAATTATACTTGTTTACTAACAAAATAAAAGCCTCAACTTGCACCTTTTCCTCTGGATTGGTGAAATTTCTAATTTTGTTTTGATGAATATATGTTATTGTTTTTTCATCTTCTGAAATGGAAATCAGTCCTTTTCTTATACCTTCTTGTATGATCCGATTCATTGTTTTTATTTATGTTACTATGATCTGTCAGTGATCCAATTAGCTCATTAGATTAGCTCCTGCAAAGATACCACTTTTTATGCAAAAATCAAGGAAAAGGAGTATGAGAAGTGTCTAGGTAAGAGAGTGAGGTATTTCCATCCTATGTGTTAATTAATCATTAATAATTGATCATTAATAATTGTTTTCGTACCTTTGCATGTTTGTAAAGAATCAACTCATGATAAAACCAAAAACAAGAGAACAAATAGAGATTATGTATGAGAGTGCTCAGATAGTTTCTCGTACATTGGGAATGCTTGCCAAGGAAATAAAACCTGGGGTAACTACTTTATACTTAGATAAATTAGCGGAGGACTATATACGTTCACAAGGAGCGAAGCCTGGTTTTTTGGGCTTATATGATTTTCCTAATACTTTGTGTGTAAGCCCTAACGCTCAGGTTGTACATGGAATTCCTAATAGCAAACCTTTACAAGAAGGGGATATTATTTCAGTGGACTGTGGTGCTTTAAAAAATGGTTATTATGGAGACCATGCTTATACGTTCCCTGTGGGAGAAGTAGCTCCAGAAGTGGCAGAACTTTTGAAGGTAACTAAGGAGTCCTTGTATATAGGTATACGAGAATTCAAGCTTGGTAATAGGGTGGAAGATGTAGGATATGCTATACAGACTTATTGTGAAAGGCATGGTTATGGAGTGGTAAGAGAACTCGTAGGTCATGGAGTAGGAACTAAAATGCATGAAGATCCTGAGATGCCTAATTATGGAAGAAAAGGAAAGGGAAAGAAATTTGTAGAAGGGATGGTGGTAGCTATAGAACCTATGATTAATTTGGGAACCAAGAATATCAAACAACTCCGTGATGGATGGACTATCCTCACTCGCGATGGAAAACCTTCTGCGCATTTTGAACATGATGTAGCCTTAGTAGAAGGACAGCCTAAGTTGCTTTCTACCTTTAAGTACATTTATGAGGCTTTGGGAATAGAAAGTCATGAAGAGGATGAATTTCTGTATAAATAATGAGGTTGATTAAGACAATTCTCAATACTATTCCACGTCCTTGGCTCATACGGATGAGCTATTGGATACGTCCTGTCTTGGTATATTATTACAAAGGGAATAGGTATACTGATCCTATTGATGGTAGTACTTTTCGTACCTTTCTTCCGTATGGTTATGGGAAAGTGAGAGAGAATGTACTCTCTCCCTCTACCTTATCTTTAGAAAGGCATCGCTTATTGTGGCTATATTTGCAGAGAAATACCCAATTTTTCTCAAAGTCTTTGAAAGTATTACATATTGCACCTGAACAGGCTTTCTATAGGCGATTTAAGAAACAACCCAACTTACAATATATTACCTCTGATTTATATTCACCCTTAGCGGATGTAAAGGCAGATATTTGTAGTTTACCTTTTGAAGAGGGACAATTTGATGTGGTTCTTTGTAATCATGTTCTTGAGCATATTCCTGATGATACTCAAGCGATGAAGGAACTTTATCGAGTAATGAAAAAAGGAGGGTGGGGAATATTCCAAGTACCACAAGAATTAGACAGGGAGAAGACTTTCTCAGATGATTCTATTACAGATCCTAAGGAGCGGGCACGTATTTTTGGACAATATGATCATGTACGTATTTATGGTAGGGATTATTTTGATAAACTTCATAAAATTGGTTTTGAAGTACACCCCATGCCTTGTACGGATATTGCTACTGACAAAGAGATAGAAAAATATTGCTTAGTGAAAAATGAAATACTCCCTATCTGTAAGAAATAACAGTAGGGAGTTTTAATATTTTTACAAGATTGAGAAATCACACAAAGAAAACAATTAATAGCTGTGCCACCATAATTCTCAGAAATGTAGTGAGCGGATATACACTTGCATAAGTAAGAGCGGGGATATCAGAAGAGGTGATATCATTGGCAAAGGCAAGCGCTGGTGGGTCGGTAGAGGCTCCTGCTAAGAGCCCACAAGTTTCTAAATAATTGAGCTTACCTCGCCAGCGAGATATCCACACTGTAATTATAAGAGGCACTAAGGTGATGATAGCTCCCAATCCCATCCAGAAGAAACCATCTCCTTCTGTAAGGGTATTGATGAAATTTTGTCCTGCCTCCAAACCTACACTGGCTAAGAAGAGCACAATTCCAATCTCTCGTATCATTAGGTTCGCACTTTGCGATACATAGTGCGTTACTGAGAAACGACCTCCGTAACGGCTAATGAGAATAGCTACAATCAAAGGACCTCCTGCTAATCCTAATTTCACAGGGACAGGGACGCCTGGAATATGGAATGGAATACTTCCTACCAATACTCCTAAGGTGATTCCTAAGAAGAGTTCTGCTATATGAGGTGTACTTAATCGTTTTTTAGAATTTCCAAATTCTTTGCTTGCTATTTTAATATGTTCCTCATCACCTACAATAGTGATGGTATCTCCGAATTGTAGTTTGGTGTCGGGGGATGGAATGAATTCAATTCCTGCACGATATACACGTGTTACAGTAACACCAAAACGTCCGTACACATTCATTTCGGCTAATTTTTTGGTGTAAGCCTCTTTCTGAGTAACATTAATACGACGGGAGATAAATTTTTTCTCTTTTCTTTCTTCAGGAAAAAATTGTTCTATCTTAACAGGTTCTCCTATAAGAGTTTCTAACTTCTCTGCATATTGCTTATCTACCACAAAAAGAATAATATCCCCTTTCTCTAAAATAATGTAATCATTGGCTAAAATAACTTCTTCATTTTTGAAGATTCTAGAGCAAATAAAGTTAAATTCTAATGTCTGGTGAATGGTACTTACCTTCTTACCAAATAAGGCAGGATTCTCTAATTTTAGAGCAACACGTACGATGGTGGAATGTTCTGCACGGTGTTTAAAGCCATGTAAGCGTTTTTCAGCTTCTATATTGATTTTGAGGAATGCTTTCATTCCCAACATTACAAGGATAATTCCCAATACTCCGAAAGGATAAGCCACAGCATATCCGGTAGAGAGTACCGAGTCAGATACATTGGAGGATAGGTCATTGAGTGTTGCTTGAGCAGCTCCCAGTCCAGGAGTGTTGGTAACTGCTCCGGACATAATCCCTACCATAGTAGCCATATCTATTCCTGTAGAGTAGTGAATAATAATAACTGTTAACATACAGGTTAGTACCACTAATATGGCAAAAGCGTTGAGCTTAATTCCTTCTCGCTGGAAAGAAGCAAAGAAACCAGGTCCTACTTGCAAACCAATGGTATAAACAAATAAAATAAGTCCAAATTCCTTCATGAAATGCTGCACATGTGCATTCACTGTAAACCCAAAATGGGAAGCTACAATTCCTGCAAAAAGAACACAAGCAATTCCAAAAGAAACTCCAAAGACACGAACTTTCCCCAGAGCTACCCCTACAGCAATTACAATACTATAGATGATTACCGTATAGGCTACGCTCTCATGGTTGGTCATCAAATTTAAAAACCATTCCATAAAATACAAACTGTTAATTAATTATTAATTTAATCTCCTTTTTCTTTAGATAAAAATCCCTTATCTAAGCTATTAGTATCTAAAGCATTTGCTAATAGCTCTTCATTTTCAATGCGTTGCCTGTATATGTCAATGGCTGTATATACGGCTTGTCGGAAGGAACTTTCATCAGCGATCCCCTTATCGGCAATTCCGTAAGCCGTACCATGATCGGGAGAGGTACGTATTTTGGAAAGTCCTGCAGTGAAGTTGACCCCTTTACCAAAAGACATTACTTTAAAAGGAATAAGTCCTTGGTCATGATAAGGTGCAATAATTCCATCAAAATACTTGTAATCTGACACAAAAAAACTATCAGCACTATAAGTGCCAAAAACCAAGATTCCTTCATTATAAAGTTTCTGTATTACAGGATGAACAATTTTTTCTTCTTCATCACCAATAACCCCTTGGTCTCCGCAATGAGGATTGACCCCTAATACAGCTATTTTAGGACGAATAATGCCAAAGTCCATGCGTAGAGAAGTTTCCATCAGGCGGATCTTTTTCTCTACGAGTTCTTGATTGAGATTCTTTACGACATCTTTTAAAGGAAGATGATCGGTAAGGAGTCCCACGCGGAGTTCATCTGATACCATGAACATAAGGCTTTCCCCTTCCAATTCTTGAGCTAAATAGTCCGTATGTCCAGGGAAATGAAAGTGCTCAGATTGGATATTTTTCTTATTAATAGGAGCTGTAACCAATACATCCACAGCGCCTTCTTTGAGTGCTGAAACGGCAGCTGTGAGGGATTCTAAGGCACACTTGCCACTCTCAGGAGTGGGAATTCCTAACTGAATAGGAGGGAGCTCCCGCCAGATATTCATTACATTGATTTTGTGTTCAATGATAGAACTCAAATGGATGATTCCATTGTAGGCAAAATCTATCCCAAATTGCTTTTTCCCAAAAGCTATCACTTTATTAGAAGCAAATAGGACAGGAGTACAGAAATCCAACATGCGCTCATCAGCAAATGTTTTCATTACTACTTCTAAACCTACACCATTGAGATCACCCACAGAAACTCCTATACGAATATTTGTTTTTTCTGTCATTTTTTTGTTAATTTGCATCGCCTTTCAGCACATGCGTTTGGAAGTGCAAAAATACGTAATTTTATTGAAAATGTTTACAGGAATTGTTGAAAAAATTGGTAGAATAGCAAAAATTACTCCTCAAGGTAAAAATTGCCACTTTTTTATAGAAAGCCAGCTTGCTGCCGAACTTAAAATAGACCAAAGTGTGGCTCATAATGGAGTCTGTCTTACGGTAGTAGGAATTGAAAATCAGCAGTATGAAGTAGTGGCTATAAATGAAACGCTTCAAAAAACAAGTCTTAGTACTTGGCAGGTAGGCGACATGGTCAATTTGGAACGTGCTATGAAACTCGGTGACCGCTTGGACGGACATATTGTACAGGGGCATGTGGATCAGACAGGCGTTTGCCACTCTATAGAGGACGCTCAGGGAAGTCGTGTCTTTACCTTTCACTACGATCCTTCTCTTGGCAATATGACCATAGAGAAAGGTTCTATTACTGTCAATGGAGTGAGCCTTACGGTAGTAAATTCTCAGAAAGGTGTTTTCTCTGTGGCAGTAATTCCTTATACTTACGAACATACGTCCTTTTATACTCTTAAAGAAGGAGATGTGGTGAATTTGGAGTTTGATGTCATAGGCAAGTATGTCTTGGCAAAGGTAAATGCTTTGAAACTTAAAAATTAAGATTTATGAAAAAAATCATCTATTTTCTTTCAACTCTATTTTTTTTTAGTTGTCATTTTTTTTCAAAGACTTCTGAAGAAACTACCTCAGAGGAGTTAAAAGAGCCCCCTATTGTGGCAGGTGATTATCCACAAGAAGATGATGGCTATCCACAGGTGGATACTGTGCCTGATTATAGCCCCAATATTCCCGATGGGGAGAGTAATATTGTCTTCAAAAGGGAGAAGGGGGAGGCAATCCTTATGGGGGATACCATTACTACCTATGATAAAAAAGGAAGATTCTTGGAATATCGCACGGATATAGATCGGAAGTTTGTTACGATCAAGGCTATTTCGGAACTGATGTATAATGATACCCAAGAGTATTGTAATGAGTATCATTTTGTAAAGGCCGAATTACCCAATGGAGAGCCACTTATTTTAGACGGAAGGCGTGTCTATAAGCTCTTAGAGAAACCTTTTGAAAAAGTGTTTGGCGCTTCTCAAGCCATTAAGATCTATCATGCCGACTATTACGGAGTAAGAGTGTCCGATGACGATGGGCTTACAGGCTGTGGTGCGCCCTTTGAACCCGCAGTATTGGTTTCTGTAGATGGGTTCAAGGGATTAGTTACTTTACAGAAAAATGATTTCGCTCTTGAAGCCTTTGGGTATGACCATCCATCAAGAAAGAAAGTAGATTTCTTTGAACTTGCTGATAATGACGGATTTGGTGATAAAGTGAAAAAAGCAACACAAACCCCTAATGGTATTGTCCTTGCTATACATAGAGATTTTCAAGAAGGATATACCGATTATAAAGTGCTTATAACCAAAGAAAAAGATATGTATAGTGCCGTCTATTTAGACTTTCCTGAAACAAAATATGATGAACCTTAAGAATAGGGAATAACAAGCTATCTCATTTACAATGGACAACAATTCCAAACAAAAAAAGCTTAAGCGACATAAGAATATTGCTTTAGGCTTACTACTGTTAATGTTATGCATCTATATAGGTGCTGTTATAGGACAGAGAAAAGCTCCTGAACTTGTTTTCGTAGGCTATATAAAAGCCTTTGCAGAGGCTGCTATGGTGGGAGCTCTTGCTGATTGGTTCGCTGTAACAGCCCTTTTTCACAAACCTTTAGGACTGAATATTCCTCATACAAATCTCATTGAAGAGCGAAAGAATGATATAGGAGAGAACTTGGGAAGTTTTGTGGTAGAAAACTTTCTCAAACCCCAACAGATACGTCCTTATATTATTAAAATTAAGCTATCATCATTTGTGCTTGAGTGGCTCTCCAGAGAGAATACTCCTTCTCAAATGAATGGTTTTCTAAAAACATATCCAATTCACACGAAAGCAAGAGAGTTCTTGGTTCAGTTTTTGGAAGGAGATAAATATGAAATTATCCTTTCACAATCTCTTGAAAAAATAGCTATTTATCTTCAAAAGCATCAGGATTCCCTACAGAGAGAAATAGAAGGGCAGTTTCCATTATTAGTACCTACTTTCATTAGAGAAGCTATTGCAAAGAAAGTAAGTGAAGGATTCTATCTGTACTTATTGAAAATGTCTCAGGATGCTCATCACCCTATTAGAACTGAGATTACCCAGGAGTTCTATCAGCTTTCTCAAGCCTTCAATACCCCTTATTGGGAGCAACAATTCATAACCTTATTACAAAAAGGAGTAGTATACTTTACTCAAGAATTGCAGGATAACACGATGTTACAAAATCAGATAGATGCTTGGGCGCAAAAAATGGTATATCAATTTGTTTTGAAAAATAAGGAAGAAGTAGGGATGCTCATTAGCAATACAGTGGAGAATTGGGAAGGAAAGCAACTGAGTAAAAAATTGGAATTGGAAGTAGGGAAAGATCTTCAGTTTATTCGAGTTAATGGTACTTTAGTAGGAGGATTAGTAGGTTTGTTTATTTACTTTCTTACACAATTTTTCTAAGAGCTGAATTTTGACTATCTTTGCACTTTGAAAACAATCATGTATGAATTTTGAGTTATTAAAGACCGATGAGGTAACCAAAGCTCGTGCGGGGCGTATTACTACAGATCATGGGGTGATAGAGACACCTATTTTTATGCCTGTAGGAACAGTGGCTTCTGTAAAAGGAGTACAGCAACGAGAACTTAGTGATGATATTAATGCAGATATTATATTAGGAAATACATATCATCTCTACTTACGACCTACTACTTCCATACTGGAGCAAGCAGGGGGCTTACATAAGTTTATGCATTGGGACAGGAATATCCTTACCGATAGTGGAGGTTATCAGGTCTATTCTTTTTCAAGCACTCGAAAAATAAAAGAAGAAGGAGTAAAGTTTAAAAGTCATATTGATGGATCTTATCATTTTTTCTCTCCTGAAAAATCTATGGAGATTCAGCGGAGTATAGGAGCAGATATTATGATGGCATTTGATGAATGTACTCCTTATCCATGTGAATACGGGTATGCAAAACGCTCTATGCACATGACCCATCGTTGGTTAGACCGTTGCATTATTTATTTACGAGAAAATGCTCCTAAATATGGTTATAATCAGTCACTATTCCCTATTGTTCAGGGCTCTGTATATCCAGATTTACGTAAGATTTCTGCGGAATATATTGCAGAGAAACAAGCAGATGGAAATGCTATTGGAGGGCTTTCCGTAGGGGAACCTGTAGAGAAGATGTATGAAATAACAGAGCTTGTATGTGATATCCTCCCTAAAGAAAAACCTCGCTATCTTATGGGAGTAGGAACACCCATTAATATATTAGAAAATATAGCCTTAGGAGTAGATATGATGGATTGTGTAATGCCTACCCGTAATGCTCGTAATGGTATGCTCTTTACCGCTTATGGAACTATTAATATCAAAAATAAAAAATGGGAAAATGATTTCTCTCCTATTGATGAGGATGGCTATACTTTTGTGGATACTTATTATACTAAGGCTTATCTTCGTCATCTTTTCGCAGCAGAGGAATTTCTAGGGAAGCAGATAGCTACGATTCATAACTTAGGCTTTTACTTATGGCTGGTACGTGAGGCAAGAAAACATATTTTACAAGGAGATTTTCTCCAATGGAAAAATCAAATGGTTAGCCAGATGAATAACCGTTTGTAGTGCATAGATAAACTTATGAGGAATGAAAATAATTGACAGATATATACTCAAGCGCTACTTCTTAACATACTCTGCTCTTTTTTTGATGTTTATTCCCATTGGGATTTTGGTGGATTTTGCTGAGAAGAATCAGAAAATGACTGACAATCACGCCCCTACAGAGGCTATTATTAAGTATTATGCTAACTTTGTAATACATTTTGCTAATATTCTTTTTCCTATTTTTCTTTTTCTTTCGGTGATATGGTTCACTTCTAAATTAGCTGAGAAAACGGAAATTGTAGCGATGCTTAGCTCAGGTATTTCTTATAATAGATTCTTGCGACCATACTTCTATGGAGCGACTATACTTTCAGTATTTGTCTTGATAATGGGGATGTTTGTTGTCCCTTATTCCAGTGGAGTGTATAATGAATTTTATGGCACTTATCTTTCGCCTAACCTTTACTCTAAGGGCTCTCGCCTATATAATCAGGTCAATAAGAATGAATATATTTATGTTAGTAGTTTTGATGCAAATAACAATCAAGGTTCAGATTTTGTTCTAGAACGCTTTGATGGACTAAAGATGACTGACAAAATTACAGCAAGTAACATTCAATGGATAGAGAATGATAGCGTAAAGACTTACCGCCTTTCCTATTATACACATCGCAAAGTGGGAGAGCTTGATGATATTTATGAACAGGTGATTCAAAAGGATACATTGTTAAATTTCAAAACAACAGACTTACTGCCTATAGAATATGCAGCGGAAACTAAGAACTTCTTTGAATTGAACAAATTTATTGCTGAAGAGCGTCAAAAAGGATCACCAAACATTCGCATTTATGAACTGGTATACTATCGCCGTTGGGCAGCTATCTTTAATGTATTTATATTGACTATTATAGGAGTAGCGGTTTCCTCTGTTAAGAAAAGAGGAGGCATGGGAGTGAATTTGGCTTTTGGGGTACTTATTGGATTCTCGTATGTATTCTTCGAGCGTATCTTTGGAATTATGGCAGAAAAATCAGGAATCACCCCCCTTATGGCAGTCATTATCCCCAATGCAATGTTTGCCTTATTGGCAGTTTATATGATACGGAAATCAAGGAGGTAAGTCAGTGGTTAGTTATTAGTACTCAGAGGTTAGTAACTCAAAACTATAATATCATGTCAGTAATTGCTAAATTATACTTTGATGGAGGAGAAAGAACACTTTCCTCATATTGGTTTGAAATGAAAAGAGGGGGAGGCTTTGGAAATCAAGTACCGACCTTTCCAAATGAAATGACTTTTGAGTTGGAATTTGATCTTGAAAAAGGAGATGAATTTTTTACTCGTTGGATGGTCAAGCAAGAAAGCCAACGGGTAGAAATAGTTCTTTATGACATTCGCTGGAAACGGGTGGTAGAGCGTTTTGAGCTGATTTATTGTACTCCTCTAAAGTTCGAAACTCTCTTTGACCATCAAAGAGGTTCCAAGAATCTCTTAGTGATTGATGCTCTTACCATGATCACCAATGAGGTATATTATACAGATATGCGCTTTGGTGCGTATCTTACGGGGGAGATTGAAAGACCTAAGAAGAAAAAAGAGGATACAACTCCAAAAATAATAGACTATTATTTGACGGATAAACATCAAAATATCTTTAAAGATAATTTAAAAAGTCATATAGGAGAAAAAATTTGGATTAATATTAATAGTGAAAATCTTATAGGATAAAAAATAATCCTAAATCTAAATCAAAAAGAAGTAGATTTTGAGTATCAAGGGAAACGACTTGAAAATGATATTCTAAGAGATTTTAAAATGACAAAAGATTTTGAAAGTATTGAACTGACAATCATTGAACCTAAAGCAAATAATCATGAGTGAAAAAATTATAGAAAAGGTAGGAATAACTCTGCAAGTACCTTGTATAGGATATGAGAGGACTATAAATTTGATGATTGAAAAGAAGATCAGATTTGCTATTTTTGTAATACAAGGGCTGCTCAAAGAGGATCCTGAGATTGGAGAAGAAAAAGCTGTTTATCCTACAGATATAGATTATGAAGGATTAGGGAAAATTAAAAATTTAGAATCACAAGACACAATAGTTAATATCTATCTCTCTTCTACATTAGAGAATACAAAGAATGCTGTTTTAAGAGAAATTAAAGATTTAAGGAAAGTAGATGAAAGCATAAAAATTATAATGGTTGGTCATAGTATGGGGGCTGATAATATTGTAGAATTAACAAAAGAAAATAGAGATATCATATTTAATTTTATTATTTTACTTGATATAAAAGATGCAACATCATATGGTATACTTTCAATAGATGATGATAATATAAATGAAAATGTAGAAAATGTTATAAACTACTATCAAGAGGGAGAAAAAACGGGTATTGGAGGAGAAAAAATAGAAATAATTAATCCCCAAAAAACAAAAGGGGTCAATATACTATCTCCTGGTTCAAATCATCGTTCTATTGATAATGATTTAAAATATTTTATAATTGAAGATATTATTAACTTTAAAAAAGGAAAAGATGCTGTAATGATAGCAAAGAATAGAAAACTACCTATTTTCAGACCCAGTGACTCTGATTCAGAAGATGTATTAAATTTTAAACCAAGATGGGAAAATCTTTCTACTCCCATTACAATTGAAGAAATATCAAACCCTTCTAATAAGTAAAAAATGAAATTAAAGAAAAATAATGAAAAAATTTATAAATTTCTCGTTATAACAGATATTATTTCTGTTTTATTTCTATTCTTATATCTTTGTTATTGGAAAAAATATATGAATGATTATATGTATTATATTTTATCTATATATATCCCCGCTATAGTTATTGTAGCTTTTCTTATATTTTTTATTTGTAAAGTAAGAAGGATATTATCTTTGTTTTTTATTCTATTTAATATTTTTATTATTTACACTTCTATTAGAAATATTATAAAAGTTCTATATGGATAGCGTCTAATAAATATAAGGCTATAGACCTATAAAGGACTATAATATAACACAAAAACTAAGTAATGTCGGAAAGAATTTTCCTACACTACACAAAGTAATACACCAAGTAAAATCTTGGATAAGAGATATATACTCTTAGGTTTCAGAGCTTAATATAACTGTTATTTGGCGGAGTATAGTTTTAGAATCAATCGTTCACAGATATGCGCTTTGGTGCGTATCTTACGGGGGAGATTGAAAGACCTAAAAAAGTATCCAAAGAGCCGGAAATTGTAGGATATTACTTTAAGGATTTGGAAGGAAATCGGATAAGTCAAGATGAATTAGAACCTGATATGGAAATATACTTATATCTTGAGACTGAAAATGCTTTGGATCAAACACTTACCATAGCTCTGAATGATCCACGGTTGGATTATGAATATGAGGGAGAAATAGTAGAAAATGATGTACTAAAGGATATCTCCATATTAGGAGATACTACTTGTATAAAATTAAAGACAGTTGAACCTAAAAAATAGAAGTTATGGGAGAGAATAAAAAAACAAATACAGCTATCGTTCGTTTTAGTAGTGGTAGAGGAAATCAAATGGAAATAAAGTTTCCAAATGTCGTATCAAAAAAGAATGCTATAGAAGATATTTGCATTGATTCCTTTACAGCAGAGGTCTATATCAATTATGGTAAAAAAGATGGTCAAGTGAGATCTATAGATTCTTCCTACTGGAATAAAAGCAAAGATCTTTCTTTAGATCAAAGAAATAGCTTTTTATTAGAAAATAGTAAAAAAGTGGAAGTAGATGATCGACAAATACAAGATATGCTACAAGAAATACATGTAAAAACCAATTATTCAAAAGAAAAAGGAAAAGAACATCAGGTTTTTATATGTTTAGAAAGCTCTTCTGCTATAATAAAATCATTCTTAGGACCAATAGGAACTGAAAGAAATTGTTTTATTCCTTCTTCAAAAGTTAATAATAATACTGTTGTAGATGTGAATGGAACTAAAATGGCTTTATTAGGACAAGTTCATACTCATCCTTTTATAACACTAAGAGAAAAACATATACCTGGTGGAGAAATGTTATATAATGAAAATGATAGAGTTAATGATTATGGAACATCAAAAGAAGACGCTGATTTAGCACATGATCTACACATTTATGTCTATGAATTAGATAGTTGGAACTTTTATAAAAAGACATCAAAAGTTTCTATCTATAGAGTTTCACCTACAGGTATTATGAAGAAAGTAGGTGCCACTAAAGGAAATGGAGAAGCAAATAATATGGTAAATATAGGATTAGAATGTCTCAACTTAAAAATAGGTAGATGAAAAAAGTATTTATTTTTCTAATATTATTTGTTTCATGTAAGACAACTATTAATACTATAAAAAGAGAATTGCCTACCAGTGCAAATTCATTAGAATATCATTTTCCAATGAAAGAAGAAACTTTATCTATAGTAGCTCAAGAAATAGAAAAAGTTAAGGAAACAAGCGATGATATATTTCTAATGTTGGATACAGAAGAAAATTATTTTGTTTTAAAAATTATTCCTTCTGATAACTTAGTAGAAGAAAAAATAGGTTCTCTAAAGGTAGTAAACTCCAATCGTTATGTTGATGTAAAAGGAACTTATTATTTTTTAGTATTTAGAATAGATACTTCTTTTGGAATTCTTTCAAAAGAATATATTACACATCCAATTACAGGAGAAAAAATAATGATCTATAATTGTCCTGTTACAATATATGAGGGTGCAAACTCACTTTTCTTTGATAAAAAATGGAATTTTGTTAAAAAGAGTAGTCTTATAAATTATGATGTCATGAAATAAATAGATAGCAGCAAGTTCTTGTCAATTCTCTTAAATAGGAAGTTATAGAGGATACAATCACTCAATAGGTTGTTCCAAGTAATAGATATTATGATACATTCTTTCTGAAGAAGATTTAAAAGGACTATTATGGCTAACTAAAATGAATATAATCTTATGAAAGCATTATTTTTCCTATCAATATTTATATTACTGACAGGTTGTTATAATACAAAAATGTCCACAGATGAGATAATCACCAGAAGAGGGTGGGTAATGGATATAGTCGGAAATCCTTTGGATAGTGTAGAAATTTCAAATTTCAAAAATGAGATTTTGGCTTATTCTAATAAAAATGGGTATTTTGAGATACATGAAGAAGAGCATATTCTTCATGATGATGTTTTCTTTCAAAGAGCTAATTATATAACAGACATAATAAGGTATTATGTTTTTAGTGAGATAAGAGGCAAATGGTTCCCTTATTCAGGCCTTGATACTATTATTCTGAAAAAGGAAATAAAGGCTAACTAAAATGAATATAATCCTATGAGAGCATTATTTTTCTAATCTATACTAATAGACTGTTATAATACGAAAATGCCCACAGATAAGATAATCACCAGAAGAGGTTGGGTGATGGATGTCTTTTTCAGACCTTGATACCATTGTTTTAAAAAAGAATAATAGGTTATAGCTAACTAAAATAGACATAATTCTATGAAAAGGTAGATTCAGTTGATAAAGGGAATTTTGACTGTCAAAATTTGTTGCTTAGAAAAAAATAACATCATTTGAGAGTAAGACGATGTAAAAATAGATCGATCGGTAAAATTAGATTGTCAAATGAACCTGTTGTAAATACAATGGCTTTGTTTGATTGTCAGAAGTCTTGGATAGGAATCATATAATGTCATAAATAATTATAAATTGGGATATATGAAAGGTTGTTGGCTATTTTTGATATGTATATTCTCCTCTTCGTGTTTGGTTTCACGAATGGCAAGTCCTATTATAACAGGGCGGATATTGGATTATGCAGGAAATCCTATTGAACAATGTCAAGTAGGAGAGTTTCTTACAGATAAAGAAGGATATTTTAGAATTCCTGAAAAAAGATATCACGAATTTACCTTTATCGGATTTGAAGCTCCTCCTGTTTTTGTGAATTTGATAGTTAGAAAAGAAGGCTATGAATCGGATACAATAGTTATGTACAACCCATTTGGAGGAGCTGCCCAGAAGGGAACTGTTTGGGAAGCATACGATATTTATCTAAAACGAATAGGAGAAAAAATACCAATAAAGAAAGCAATTGAGGATATAGAATGGGAGATAGTCTATGTAAAAGAAGGTAACGAACTTATGGGATTCCCTAATGTAGAGAAGGAAAATATACCTCCCACTCGTAAAGTAAATAATAAAAGAGAGTTATTTAAATATAAGAAAGAGGAGAGTTATTCAGGACAAAGAAAATTTTATCCAGCAACAAGTATGTTGTTTAGTAAAAATGAATTGTGCTTTTATGAATATTTGGATGAAGAAATGACTAAGGACACAACTTACTATGGAAAATATCAGTTTGTTTCTGATAGTATCCTTCAAATAGAGATGAACCATCCAAAAATTAAAGGCAGGTATTGTGTTGAAGAATTCGAGAAGTATTTTTTTAGGCTAAAGGCAATAAATAAGTAATTAACGTATAAAATAGATAAAAATGAATTTACTAAAAGGAAAGACCGCTATTGTTACCGGAGGTAGTCGTGGCATAGGAGCTGGAATTGTAAAGGCTTTTGTAGAACAAGGAGCTAATGTAGCTTTTACTTTCTATGGAACTGCTGTAGAAGAAGCAGAGGCTGAGATACAAGAACTCAATAGTAAGGGAGCTAAAATAGCTTTCTATCAGAGTAATGCAGCTGATTTTGAGTCTTGCGAGGAACTTATTAATAAAGTACTAGAAGACTTTGGAGGAATTGATATTTTGGTAAACAATGCAGGAATTACCAAGGATAACTTACTGATGCGTATGAGTGAGGCAGATTTTGATAAAGTGATTGCTGTAAATCTTAAGTCTATCTTTAATATGACTAAGGCAGTACAGAAGATATTCCTAAAACAACGCAGTGGTAACATTATCAATATGAGCAGTGTGGTAGGGGTACAAGGTAATGCTGGACAAGCTAATTATGCTGCTTCTAAGGCAGGTATTTTGGGTTTTACCAAGTCAGTAGCTTTGGAATTAGGCTCTCGAAATATTCGTTGTAATGCCATTGCTCCTGGTTTTATAGAGACTGAAATGACAGCAAAACTTGCTCCTGAAATAGTGGAAGGTTGGCGTAATGCTATTCCACTTAAGCGAGGAGGAACTGCAAAAGATATTGCCAATGCCTGTGTATTTTTAGCTTCTGATATGAGTTCCTATATTACAGGACAAGTACTCCGTATAGATGGGGGAATGATAACTGCTTAATGTAAAGGAATATTTACTGGCATGAGAAATCATCTCATGCCAGTTTAATATTTTTTAACAAATGTGTTAATAACTTTGTTTTGCCAATCGTAAAAATCGCCGTACTTTTACCCTCTGAAAAAAGAACAAGATATTATGGGCAAAATCATAGCCATAGCCAATCAAAAAGGAGGTGTTGGGAAAACTACCTCTTCTATTAATTTAGCGGCTGCCTTAGGTGTTTTGGAAAAAAAAGTACTCCTAATAGATGCCGATCCACAAGCGAATGCTACTTCTGGATTAGGAATAGAAGTAGAAGGAGTAGAGCGAGGAACGTATGAAGTATTGGAGCATTCTGCAACAGCAGAAAGTACTATCCTCAAGACGAATTCTCCTAACTTAGATCTTATTGCAGCACATATTGATCTGGTAGCTATTGAAATTGAATTGGTAGATAGACCACGAAGAGAGTATATGCTCAGGGAAGCTTTAGCTCCTATTAAGGATCGATATGATTATATTATTATTGATTGTGCTCCTTCTTTAGGATTACTTACTTTGAATGCACTTACTGCAGCAGATTCAGTAATTATTCCCATTCAATGTGAGTATTTTGCCTTAGAAGGATTAGGAAAGCTTCTTAATACTATCAAAAGTGTGCAAAAAATACATAATCCTGCATTGGATATAGAAGGATTACTCCTTACCATGTATGATTCTCGTTTACGACTTTCTAATCAAGTGGTGGAAGAGGTACAAAAACACTTTAGTGAAATGGTTTTTGAAACTATTATTCAACGAAATATTCGCCTTAGTGAAGCACCTAGTTTTGGAGAAACTATTATTAGTTATGATGCAGCTAGTAAGGGAGCTGCCAATTATATTAGTCTGGCAGAGGAAATTATCAAAAAGAATAGTTAGGACATAATTATGGGAAAAGTAAATAAAGGACAACGATTAGGACGAGGATTAGGAGCATTACTTCCTACTGAAGATATTCAATCAGCTTCTGATACTAATGCCGATAAACTTATAGGAAATATATTAGAGCTCCCTCTAGATCAAGTTACTGAAAACCCTTATCAACCACGGACTGTCTTCAACGAGGAGACCCTAAATGAGTTAGCTTCTTCTATTAGGGAATTGGGTGTAATTCAACCTATTACAGTAAGGAAGATAGCTGCTCAAAAATATGAACTTATCTCCGGAGAACGCCGGTTACGCGCTTCTAAGTTAGCGGGACTTACTTCAATACCGGCTTTTATTCGTATAGCCAATGATGAGGAGTCTCTTATGATGGCTCTTGTAGAGAATATTCAGCGGCAGGATTTAGACCCTATTGAAGTAGCTTTGAGTTATAATCGAATGATAGAGGAACTGAGTCTCACTCAAGAACAGATGAGTGATAGAGTAGGGAAGAAGCGCTCTACGATTACCAATTACCTACGACTTCTGAAGCTTGACCCTATTATTCAAACAGGAATCCGAGATGGATTTATCTCTATGGGACATGGACGTGCTTTGATTAATGTTGAGGATAGGGAAGAACAATTGGCTATATATAATCGTGTTATAGCACAGAACCTTTCTGTTCGTGAGACAGAAATGGCAGTTCAACAACTTAAAAATCCTCAAAAAGTAGCGGTTATAGTACCTAAACGGGCAAAGGAAATACCTGCATTTGCTGCTGAAGGAATGGAGAGATTGCGCCAGCATTTTGGGAATAATGCAACAATTAGGATAGATAAAACAGGAAAAGGAAAAGTAGAGATTCCTTTCAAAACAGAAGAAGAATTCAAACGCATACAAAAAATACTATACGGTGAGGGTTAGTTTTTGGATAGGAATAGTTTCCCTTTTGGGTATAAGAGTTTGGGGACAAACGGACACGCTTTCAGTGAGGGTTAAGGATACCATAACTGTGCCTCAAACAGTTATTCTAAAGACATGGAATACAGATCCACTTTCACCGGCGCGGGCGGCTTTCTATTCTTCTATTCTCCCAGGATTAGGTCAAGCTTATAATAAAAGCTATTGGAAAATACCTATAGTGTATTTGGCTATTGGAATTCCTACATATTTGTATTTTCGTAATGATAAAGAACTTGACCGTTATCGAACAGCCTATAAAAGTCGTTTAGATGGGCGCACAGATGATGAATTTTATGGAGGACGTACGGATGGAAATCCTCGCCTTAGTACAGATGCTCTTCGCCGTGCTCAGGATTTATATCGCAGGAATAAAGAAATGGCAATGCTATTTGCTATAGGATTCTATGCACTGAATATTATAGAAGCTAATGTAGATGCTCACCTTAAACAATTTAATGTAGATGAGAATCTTTCTATTGAACCCTTCCTTCACCAAAATAGATTTAATAATTCATATATAGGAATTTCACTTACCTATAACTTTTAATAATAAAATTAAAAACAAGAGAAATGAAAAAACTGGCATTATTTGCAATTCTACTGCTTCCCTTTTCTTTGAAAGCACAAGTGAGAAAGGTAAGAGGAGAGATGAGGCCTCCTGTAATTGAAATTACCAAATTAGATTTTGCAAAAAATGAATTAAATTATACCTTTGAGAAAATTAAACTTCAAAATCAACGTTGGTATAAGTACAATGCTGTAGGACTTAATATGAGTGAAGTAGCTTATTCCAATTGGAGTGCTGGAGGGGTAAATTCTGTATCTTTCTTAGCAGATGCAAAATTTCGTCGTCGTTACTTAGTGGAGAACTATTTTTGGGATAATGAGTTGATTGCTAACTATGGAATTAATATCCAAACAGGGGAACGATTACGGAAAACAGATGATCAGGTACTTGTGAGTTCTTCTTTTGGTTACCGTACGGGATTCCGAGATTGGTATTATTCATCCAAAATTTCATTCAATACCCAGTTTAGTGATGGATATGATTATCCCAGAGATCCTGATGCAGACCCTATTTCTCGTTTTATGGCACCGGGGTATCTGTATTTAGGAATTGGTATGGAATATGCTCCTGAAAAAGAAAAAGTAACTGTTTTTATTTCTCCCTTGACGATGAAAGCAACATTTGTAATGGATCAAAATTTAGCTGATAAAGGTTCTTTTGGGCTAGCCCCTGCTGAATACGATAATATAGGTAATTTGTTAAAACATGCTAAACAATATCTTATTGAAGTAGGCTTCCTGTTATCAGGAAAACATGAAATAGAACTTTATGAGAATGTTAATATGGTTAATCAGGTATCTTTCTATACGCAATATGATAAGAGTTTTGGAAATGTAGATGTGGATTGGCAACTTTCTTTTGATATGAAAATTAATGATTTTTTGCAGGCACGTATAGGTACTCATCTTAAGTATGATGATGATATTAAGTTCAAGGAAGAAACATTACCTAATGGAGTAAAACATTTGTATAGTCCACGTGTACAATTCAAGCAAATATTAGGGGTAGGGTTGAAGTATACTTTTTAAGTTATAACATAAATAAGTCTGATGCGATACCATCGGAAAGAAATAATCCCTTTTTTGATGTGATAATGTGATTATTATAATAAATGAGTAAGCCTTTTTCTATATAGGGAAAGGCTTCTTTTTTTAGGTAGGTAACATAGAATTCTCCAAAATCTTGTTGAATGCTTTCAAGAGAGATACCTTTTTGGATTCTAAGCCCTGTCATAATACGTTCATTGTATAGGTCTTTTAAGGAGAGCACTTCTTTCCCTTGAGGAAGAATACCTTCTGAAATTTGTTTTATATACTTGATATTGTGTGCTATATTCCAGGTACGTTCTTTGCCATTATAACTATGCGCAGAGGGACCTATTCCCATATAATGTTTTTGCTCCCAATAAGCAGTATTATTTTTACTAAAATATCCTTTTCTTCCAAAATTGGAAAGTTCATAATGAATAAATCCTTCTTTCTCTAATATATCTTTTAGTAAGTAGAATTGTTCTCTTGCTTGAGAATCATTGGTAGGAGGAATTTTTCCTTTTTTAATAAATTGATATAAAGCGGTCTTAGGCTCTACTGTAAGAGCATAAGCAGAAAGGTGTGGAATGCCAAAGGAAAGAGCTATATTGATATTCTCAATCCATCGCTTATGAGACAAATTAGGGATTCCATAAATGAGATCAATGGAGATGTTGTCAAATAATCCTATAGCTTTTGCTAAAAGTTCTTTTGCTTGAGATACTGTATGGGCTCTATTCATTAGCCGTAAGTCTTCTTCAAAGAAGGATTGTATACCTATACTTAGTCGGTTAATCCCTAATTCTTTTAACTGCTCTAAAGAAATCCCTTTTTTGGAAAGAGTAAAATCATCAGGATTTATTTCAATAGTAATCTCAGCATTAGGATCTACAGTGTAGTGATAATGGATAGTAGTCAATATTTCATTAAGTTCCTCAAAGGTAAGTATTGATGGTGTTCCCCCTCCTAAATAGACAGTCTGTAATGTCTGAGAAGCTTCTTTTTTTCTCATTTCCAATTCTTTGCATAAAGCTTTGATCATTTGAGGTTTTCGCTTTAGGGTTGTAGAAAAATGAAAATCACAATAATGACAAGCTTGCCGACAGAAAGGAATATGGATATAGAGGCTATACATAGGGGAGAATTAGGAAATTCTATCTTCATTTTGCTTAATAAAAGCCTCCCATGAGGAGTAACTTTTATTTTTTTCCATCTTTCCTCCATTGAAGAAATGGCATACAGCTACAGCAAGTCCATCAGTAGCATCTAAATGGCTGGGAAAATCCTTAAAATTTAGAAGTTGCTGTAGCATTTTGGCTACTTGTTCCTTGGTTGCATTTCCATTGCCTGTAATCGCCATTTTTACTTTCTTAGGTTCATATTCTGTGATAGGTACTTCTCGGGCGAGTCCAGCAGCCATGGCTACACCTTGTGCTCGCCCAAGTTTAAGCATGGATTGTACATTTTTCCCAAAAAAAGGAGCTTCAATAGCTAGTTCATCAGGTTTATAATTATCAATGAGCTCAGTAGTACGTTCAAAAATGAGCTTGAGCTTTAAGTAATGATTATCATATTTATTTAATAATAGTTCATTCATCTGAACAAATTTCATTTGATTTTTTATTACCTGAATAATGCCAAAGCCCATTACTGTAGTACCAGGATCAATACCTAAAATGATTTTTTCCATCCTGTTTTTTCTTTTTAACAATGTACCTGTAATACTTCTACAGCTCCTGTAAGAGTAATCTCAGAGCAGCAAGCAGGTACAAGCAGGGTATTCCCTTTTTCTAAAGGAAGTTCTATGTTTTTGTATTGTAGGCTTCCTTTCCCTCCTACTCCCATGTATATATGAAAGGAATCCTGCGGAAGCTTAAAAGAGGTAGTTTGTGTAATCTTTAGGTAGCTAGTAGTAAAGTAAGGGGAATTGACAGCTTGGTTTTCAATATTTTCAGTTTTGTTATAGAATTTATGAAAATCATCTTTTCTTTGAAAATCAATAGCATCTAAGGCAAGTTCTGTATGCAGCTCTCGGTAATTACCATTTTTATCCTTGCGGTCAAAGTCATACACACGATAGGTAATATCACTGGTCTGTTGTATTTCTGCTAGTAGTACTCCTGCTCCTATAGCATGGATTTTTCCAGCAGGGATAAAGAACATATCTCCGTGTTTTACTTTTTCATAATTTAACAATTGAGTGAGTGTTTTTTTCTCTAAATGAGCTTGATATTCTTCTTTGGAAACATCTCTGTTAAAGCCGATAATGATGGATGAATTTGGATCTGCTTCCATGATATACCACATCTCTGTTTTTCCAAAGGAGTTATGGCGCTTCTTAGCTAATTCATTATTAGGATGTACTTGGATTGATAGGTCTTGAGCCGCATCAATGAACTTGATAAGCAGAGGAAAGTCTGTTCCAAATCGTTTATAGACATTTTCTCCTAATGTAGCTTTAGGGTGTTCTTCTATGAGTGCTTGTAAAGAAGTGCCCTTTAGTGCTCCATTATTAATGATTGAAACATCTCCTTTTACAGTGGAGATTTCCCAACTCTCTCCTATAAGAGGTTGGTTTATAGATTTGTGTAGCTCTTCTCTGAGTTTATCTCCTCCCCAAAGACGTTCCTTAAAGATAGGATTAAAAATAAGTGGATATAGGTTCATTTAAATCAAAATTTGAGAGGACAAAAATACAAATTTTTTTTCAATGTGAAAGTTTTCAAAGTGTCCATTATAAAATATTTATAGGAATGGTCGGAAAAAAATTTGCAAGTTTGATAAATTGTTGTACCTTTGCACGCTGTTAGAAATCTCAAAAAATGAAGGACTAACAGAATAGGAATGTTTAATTAAAATAATTTAAGTGTGGACACATTAAGTTACAAAACACTCTCAGTAAATAAGCAAAACGCGGATAAACAATGGGTTATAGTGAATGCTGAGGGTCAAAAATTAGGGCGACTTACCTCAAAAGTAGCGAAGCTCCTTAGAGGAAAGTATAAGCCAAGTTATACACCGCACGCAGATTGTGGTGATAATGTAATCATTATCAATGCTGAGAAAATAGAACTCAGTGGACTGAAAACGGACACTAAGGAATATCTTCGCTATACAGGGTATCCAGGTGGGCAACGTATTCAATCTTTTAAACAGGTGCTTACTAAGTTTCCTGAGAGAATTATTGAAAAAGCAGTAAAAGGAATGCTTCCTAAAAATAAGTTAGGAGCAGCTTTATTCCGTAATCTTAAAGTATATGCAGGAACTGCTCATAATCATGAAGCGCAAAAGCCTGTTTCTATTAATCTAAATGACCTTAAATAATGGACGTAATTCACAAAATTGGACGAAGAAAAACCGCTGTGGCTCGTGTTTACATGAAAGAAGGAAGCGGGAAAATTACCGTTAACAAGAGAGATTTGGCTAATTATTTTACTACTCCAACTCTTCAGTACAAGATAAAGCAACCTTTTGCTCTGTCAGGAACTGAGGATACCTATGATATTAATGTGAATGTATA
This sequence comes from Capnocytophaga sp. G2, assembly GCF_035282625.1. NCBI lineage: Bacteria > Pseudomonadati > Bacteroidota > Flavobacteriia > Flavobacteriales > Flavobacteriaceae > Capnocytophaga > Capnocytophaga sp. G2. The sequence goes on from NZ_JAYKBU010000020.1 coordinate 27,196, forward strand.
TGGAGGAGGAATTACAGGACAAGCAGAGGCTATTCGCCTTGCTATTTCTCGTGCCTTGTGTGAAGTAGATGCTGAAAATAGAGCAATACTCAAGCCGGAAGGATTGCTTACTCGTGATCCTCGGATGGTAGAGAGAAAGAAATTCGGTCAAAAGAAGGCTCGTAAAAGATTCCAATTCTCAAAACGTTAATATTTTATTTAAAATTATTTATTGCCGTATTTTCCCTATGTGGAAAGTTAGTTTAGCATCCAAATACAATGGGCGAAATATGACCACCATTTATTGCTAAATCATACGGAACGTAAACTATTAAAAAAATGGCAAATTCAATAGAAGTAAAAGGCCTATTAGAAGCTGGAGTGCATTTTGGACACCTTACCAGAAAGTGGAACCCTAATATGGCGCCATATATCTATATGGAAAGAAATGGTATTCACGTAATTAATTTATATAAGACTGCTGCTAAGATAGAAGAAGCCTGTGAAGCTCTTAAAAAAATTGCTGCTTCAGGGAAAAAGATTCTTTTCGTAGCTACTAAAAAACAAGCTAAGGATATTGTAGCTGAAAAAGCTACTTCTGCATCTATGCCTTACATTACTGAAAGATGGCCTGGTGGTATGCTTACCAATTTTGTTACTATCCGTAAGGCAGTGAAGAAAATGTCATCTATTGATAAGATGAAAAAGGATGGTACTTATGATACTCTTTCCAAGAAAGAAAAATTGCATGTAACTCGTCTTAGAGAAAAATTAGAGAAAAATTTGGGCTCTATTGCGGACATGACTCGCCTTCCTTCTGCTCTTTTTGTAGTGGATACTTTAAGAGAACACATTGCTGTAAGAGAAGCGCAAAAGTTAAACATTCCTATTTTTGCTATGGTGGATACTAATTCAGATCCTCGTGAAGTGGATTATGTAATTCCTGCCAATGATGATGCTTCTCGTTCCATTGAAAAAATTCTCTCTTATGTAGTAGAGGCTATCAAAGAAGGTCTTGAAGACAATAAGAAAGCAGAAAAGTCAGAAGAAAAGACTACTGAAAATTAATTGTTAAATTTATAAAGTGATTATTTAAAAACTCTGTATTAAATAATCACTTTTTTAAAAAAATATAGAAAAATATGTCAAAAATTACTGCTGTTGAGGTGAATAAACTCAGACAAGCCACTGGAGCTGGAATGATGGATTGTAAAAATGCTTTAGTAGAAGCTGAAGGGGATTTTGATAAAGCTATTGAAATTCTTCGTAAAAAAGGACAAAAAGTGGCTGAAAAACGTGCTGATAGAGAATCTGCTGAGGGGGCTGTTATTGCAAAAGTAAATGCTAATCATACCAAAGGAGTTATTATCTCTCTCAACTGTGAAACAGACTTTGTTGCTAAAAATGAATCTTTCGTGGCTTTAGCAAATGAATTAGCTGAAGTAGCTCTTAACTATAAAACCAAAGAAGAATTCCTAAAAGCTCCTTTTAAGGGAATTACTGTAGCTGAAAAACTTACTGAGCAAACAGGAGTTATTGGTGAAAAAATTGAGATAGGACAGTTTGAAGTTTTAGAAGGTAACTATGTGGATCTCTATATTCATGCAGGTAACAAGATTGCGGCCTTAGTATCACTTTCTGCAGCTATTGACAAGGCTCATGAGGTGGCTCGCAACGTATGTATGCAGGTGGCTTCTATGGGGGCTATTGTGCTTTCAAGCAAAGATTTTGATCCTGCTTATGTAGCTAGCGAAACTGAAGCACGTATTGCTGCTATTGTGAAAGATAATGAAGAGCTAAGACGTCTTGGAAAGACAGAAAAGCATGTACCTAAGTATATCTCTGCTCTCCAACTTACTCCTGAGGTACTCAAACAAGCTGAAGAAGATGCCAAAGCAGAACTTAAAGCAGAGGGTAAGCCTGAAAAGATTTGGGATAGAATCCTTCCCGGAAAAATACAACGGTTCATTGATGATAATACTACTTTAGATTTAGAAAAAGCATTGCTTGATCAGTATTATATCAAGGATGAGAGTAAGAAGGTGGCTGACTATGTAAGGGCTTTTAATGTAGAAATTACAGGATTCAAAAGAGTTTCACTCGTGTAGTCTCTCTTATATAAAGTATTATTATTTAAATAAAATAAAAGGTGTTTTCTTAACTCTAAGGAAACCCTTTTATTTTAAAAGAAAGCTTGAGTATGACTTCTAAAATTATTATTTTTTCAGCGCCTTCAGGAAGTGGAAAATCAACTATCATCAGAGAACTTCTGAAACATCCGGATTTAAATTTAGCCTTTTCCATTTCTACTACCTCACGTATTCCCAGAGGAAATGAGCAACATGGAGTAGAATATTATTTTATTTCGGTTGATGATTTCAAAAAAAAGATAGAAGAAAAGGCTTTTATAGAATGGCAAGAAGTATATGCTGGCAACTACTATGGGACTTATCAAAGTGAAATAGATAGGCTTTTTTCTCTAGGAAAAAATATTATCTTTGATTTGGATGTATTTGGAGGAATTAATCTTAAAAAGCATTTTAAGGAGCAAGCACTTTCTATATTTGTTCAGCCCCCTAGTCTTGAAGAACTAAAAAAGCGTCTTGAGAAGCGTAATACAGAAACTATAGAAAAGATTGAAATGCGTATTGCTAAAGCTAAATATGAGATGGAACAGGCATCCCATTTTGATAGGCTTATTATTAATGATGATTTGTCTCAAAGTGTAAATGAAGCACTTCAAATGATTCGCAATTTTCTTAGTAAGTAATGTAATAATTCATTATGAATCAGAAAAAGATAGGTCTTTATTTTGGATCATTTAATCCTATTCACGTAGGTCATCTTATTTTGGCTAATTATTTAGTGGAACACAATGATCTGGATGAAATATGGTTTGTTGTAACACCACAGAATCCCTTTAAGGATAAGAGAACTTTATTGGGGAACTCCTATCGTCTTGAAATGGTACAACTTTGCCTCAAAAAATATGAGAAATTATGTGCTTGTGATATAGAATTCTATCTTCCACAGCCTAATTATACTATTGATACGTTAATTCATTTGGAAGAGAAGTATCCTCAACATGTGTTTTCTTTGATTATGGGGGAAGATAATCTAAAATCTTTTCATAAATGGAAGAATTATGAGGCTATCTTAAATAGATATTCCATTTATGTATATCCACGGATTGTTGAAGGAAATATTCCAGAGCAATTTAAGGAGAATCCTCATATCATATATGTGAAAGCACCTATTATAGAAATATCTGCAACAGCTATAAGGGAGGATATTGCTAAAAACAGAAATGTACAACCCCTTTTATCTTCAGAGGTATGGAATTATATAGATAAGTGGGGATTCTACAAATGAATTAATAGTTTACTGAACTTTACAATAATAGGAGAAAGTTCTTACACTTTCTCCTACATGTTTTAATATTTCTGATTTTATAGTTACTATAGAGTATTAGTACTATTTTTTATTAAATTATTTTATCAAGTTATTGACTTCTAGAGATTCTCCAATCTCTAATAGGTGTAATCGTTTATGGGCGTCACTGAACTTGCGCTTGGAGGCTTCTTTGTCAATCTTTATTACTTCAAAGGTATCATAGTGTACTCCTAATACATTATTGGTCTCTACGAATTTGGCGGCAGTAAGCGCATCCCTTACGCCCATCGTATAGTTGTTTCCTATAGGGAAAATAGCCAAATCAACTCTATATTGATGAGGAATGATTTTCATATCCAATGTAAGGGCTGTATCTCCTGATACATAGATGGTTTCATCTTTATAATTGATAAGAAATCCTGCAGGATTACCTCCATAACTTCCATCAGGGAAGGAAGAAGAATGGACAGCTTTAATCATTTTAATCTTTACTTTCCCATCAAGGAACCGATGAGATCCCCCTATATTCATATCATGTCCATCTATCCCTAATTTTCGGTAATGATCAAGAATTTCAGGATTTGTAATTAGTTGTGCTCCTGTATGTTTTGCAATGGTTTCTGTATCAAGAATATGGTCACCATGAGCATGGGTAAGAAGGATGTATGTTGCCTTTATATTATTGATATTGATATGTTTGGCAAGAGGATTAGCGCTAATGAAGGGGTCTATAAGGAAGTATGTTCCTTCAATTTCAATATTGACACATGCATGTCCTAAATAAGTTACTTTCATGATTATTTTATTTGGTTATTATTTAAAGTATTCTATGCATTCACCTTGTTTTTGGAAATACTCCTCATAGCAGAGGATAACAAAGCGGAAATCAAAAGGATTGAGATGTCTGATTAAGAGTTTGATAAGTTGTCCTTGTGTCTCTATCATATACTCACTAAAATTATTCACTCTTTCCTGTAGAGATTCTTTAGGAAATAAGCTAATACGCAAGGAAATTGCTCTATCCAATTGATCTTTATATTTCTTTTTTTGAGCTTTAAGCAGACGTTTTTCTAAGTGTTCTAATCCCTTAAGTTGTTTTGCTTCTTGTGCCCTTACTGCTCCTAAGAAGGACTTATCAGTATGGGAGGCTATTTGAAAAAGGTCATTAAATTGCTTTTGTAAGAATTGTTTTTGTTCAGAAAAATCAATGGGAATTTCAGAAATTCTCTTAGTAATTTTACTTGTCAAAAGGTCATTTTTCAAAAAAATGTCATAATGAGTAAGGTTTAATCTATCTATATTTTTTTGTTGCTTTTCACTAATGAGAAGTACAGAATTACGAAGCATAAGAATAGGAAAAGGTACCTTGTAGGAGGTAAACATTTCTTTGAGTTCCAGCCAGTAAGCAATTTCCCCTCCTCCTCCTATATAAGCTAAATTAGGTAGTATAATTTCTTGATATAAAGGACGAAGAATTACGTTGGGAGAAAATCGTTCAGGAAAATCCTCTAGTTCATTTAGAATTTCTTCCTCAGTGAATTGTATGTTCGTATTAAGCACTTTATATTTTCCATTTTCGTTTACAATACGTTCTCTTAACCCTTTCTTTACATAGAAAATATTAATTTCACGAGGATGCACTTGTTCGGGGTAATTTCTATTAATTCCTTTAATGTAGAGAAGTGTTTTTTCTATTTTCTTTTGAGAGATGTGCTCTGTGAGTTCCTTCTTGAAATAGGGAAAAAATAACTTTTTGAGAGATTTATCATTTCCATCAATAATTACTAAACCATATTGAGCAAAAAGTTCATTAACCAAGTAACGGGTAGCAGCAGATAGATTAGAGTGTTGTGTGTAAGTTTTTTCAAATAAATCTGTTAAATATTGTGCTTCATGACTTTTACCTAAGGTTATTTTGAGTATATTAGCAACTTTGTAGAGTTCCTCTGTGGAGAAATCTCCTACCATTCCTTTTTGTTCTGAATGCCATGAGAGTTTTTGTCCTTGTAAAGTAAAATGATTAATCTCCTCAAAATCATGATCCTCTGTAGCCATCCAATAGATAGGAACGAATTGGTATTGAGGATATAGTTGTTTGAGTTGTTGGCAACTTATAATAGTGGAAATAATTTTATAAATAAAATATAAAGGACCTGTAAAAAGACTTAATTGATGTCCAGTGGTGATTGTGAAGGTATTTTCTTCCTTTAAAGATTGTATATTCTGATGTGTCTTTTCAGAAATGGATAGGTTTTTATATTGACTCTCTAATGATTCTACAAGGATCCTCCTATTTTCCTTAGAAAAATAGACTTGTTTTTCATTTAACTGAGACAAAAAGTTATCTATAAGGGGGAAACGATGGTACAAACATCGTAGTTCTTCTTTTTGAGATAGATAATCAGTAATGAATTCAGAAAAATATCCTGTATCCTTGTAGGGAATATAATCAGTCATAAAAATATTTTTTGAGGAATAGAGAAAAATCTACAAATATCTTATAGGTAATTATTTATACAAGAGTTCGAAACAGAAAGGAAGTAGCTCTTTGATAGAGGAAACTTCTAGTACTTTCCCTTGAGAGCTAGCACAAAAAACAGTAATAGGGGCTCCTTGGGTACATTCATATTCTAAGAGAGCCTGTCTACAGCTACCACAGGGAGTAGTAATTTCCCCTTTAGGAGCTTTATTATTATCTCCACAAATAGCAATTTTTATAATCTTTTCCTCTGGGTAATTAGCTTTTGCATAGAAAAGAGCCGTGCGTTCAGCACACAATCCAGAAGGATAGGCTGCGTTTTCTTGATTATTTCCTGTGATAATCTGTTGGTTACTCAAGAGAATAGCAGCTCCTACCCAAAAGGAAGAATAAGGTGCATATGCTTTCTCTCTTATTTCCATAGCCTTATAAATGAGTGCTTTGTCTTGTTCAAGCATATCATTCAGATCATGGATTTTATAACTAAATTGGTAGATTTGTTCACTCATAATTTATTGATATAAAAGAAATATAATAAACAATATATAATAACTAAGTATAGGAAAATAGTTTTATACTAGAACGAAAAACTGAGAAGCAAAGATAGAAAAAAATAAAATAAAAACCTATAAAAAAATAGAATTTCTTTTCAAAGCTAATTTTCTTGATAAAAAACAATCAAAAAAAATTATTTATTTGATTGTTTTTTGTATTTTTGTTGCCAGATAATAAAGTATATTTTCATGGAAATATTTACTACAATGGATGCTTATTTAAGAGGATTCTGGTTTATAGCTATTCCAGTATCTATTATTTTTGTAATCCAAACGATAATGACCTTTGTAGGAGCAAATGCTTCTGATGGATTAGAGGCGGATTTTGATGGAGATTTTTCTGGGACAGATGCTCCCTTTCAACTTTTTTCTCTTCGCAATTTAGTTAATTTTCTGTTAGGATTCAGTTGGACGGGTATTTCTTTTTATGAGTTAATCTCTAACAAAGTACTATTAATTGTGTTTTCAGTGATTATAGGGTGTTTATTTGTATATATTTTCTTCTTAACTATTCAAGCTTTGATGAAACTTGCCGAAGATAATTCCTTTAAGATAACAGAGACTTTGGGTAAAGTAGCACAGGTGTATATTCCTATTCCTGAATACTTATCAGGCAGGGGAAAGGTAACTTTAAGCATACGTGGTTCTCTCAGGGAATTAGATGCGATGACAGAAGGAGAAAAGATTCCTTCTAATGTAACTGTAAAAGTAGTTAAAGTAAAAGATGAAATTCTATTTGTAGAAAAAATCTAAGATAATTTTTGATTCTGGATATTATAGTCACCAACAATAGTAATTAACAATTAATTATATATGGATTTTTCATCTCCCATTAGTTTGATTGCTATATTTGCAATCGTTTTGTTTGTAACCATTGTATCTCTTACTGCACGATACAAACGTTGTCCATCGGACAAAATATTGGTTATCTATGGGCGTACAGGGGGTACCTCAGCACGTTGTATTCATGGTGGAGGCGCTTTTGTATGGCCTGTAATTCAGGATTTTGCTTATTTGGATTTGCGTCCACTTTCCATTGAGGCAAATCTCTATAATGCTTTGAGCCGTCAGAATATTCGAGTAGATGTGCCTTGCCGCTTCACTATTGCCATTTCTACTGAGCCTGAGAATATGAATGCAGCTGCAGAACGCCTCTTAGGGCTTTCTCCTGAGCAAATTTAAGAACTTGCAAAGGATATCCTCTTCGGACAATTGCGTCTGGTTATTGCTACCATGACAATAGAAGAGATTAACTCCGACCGTGATAAATTTTTAGAGAATATCTCTAAGAATGTAGATAGTGAACTTAAAAAAATAGGTCTGAAGCTTATAAATGTTAATGTTACTGATATTAAGGACGAATCCGGTTATATAGAAGCTCTTGGAAAGGAGGCTGCCGCTAAAGCTATTAATGAAGCTAAGATTAGTGTAGCTGAACAAGAGAAAATTGGAGAAACAGGAAAGGCGCTTGCCGATAGAGAACGTGATACTCAAATAGCAGAGACACAGAGAGATAGAGATGTAAAGATTGCTATTACTCAGAAAAATAAAGAAATTAGTATTGCTCAGGCTAAGAAAGATGAGACAGTGGGAATTGCTGAAGCTAAGAAGGATGAGTCAATAGGAAAAGCTGAAGCCGATCGTGATAGCCGTATCAAGATATCAGAAGCCAATGCATCTGCTATCAAAGGAGAGAATGGAGCTAAGATAGAAATTGCTAATTCAGATGCACTACGTAGGGAAAAAGAAGCTGAATCCTTGCGTATTGCTATTTCTGCTGAAAAGGTACAACAAGCTAAAGCCTTAGAAGAGGCATATTCTGCAGAAGAAAAAGCTGAATCAGCTCGTGCCGATAGGGAGCGTGCTACCCAACAGGCAAATATCATTGTTCCTGCTGAAATTGCTAAACAGCGTGTGATTATAGAAGCTCAAGCAGAAGCGGATCGCTTGCGCGAAAATGCTAAAGGGGAAGCCGACGCTATCTATGCGAAAATGGAAGCCGAAGCCAAGGGGCTCTTTGAAATCCTAACTAAGCAGGCACAAGGGTACAAGGATGTGGTTGGTGCTGCAGGCGGCGATCCTACTAAGGCATTCCAATTACTGTTAATAGAGAAACTTCCTGAATTAGTTAAAACTCAAGTAGAGGCAGTAAAGAATATTAAAATAGATAAAATTACTGTTTGGGATTCCGGAAATGGAGAGAATGGCAATAGTTCTACAGCTAACTTTGTCTCTGGTATGATGAAGACCGTACCGCCACTCAATGATCTCTTCAATATGGCTGGACTCAATTTGCCAAACTATTTAGCAAAGGCTAATGAAACTTCCCAAGATACTCCTACAGAGGAAGTGCCCTCAGAAGGAAAAAAAAATAAAAAATAGATAAAGCCCAAGCAAAAAGGCTTGGATATGTGAGTAAATAGATAACAGGTATAGCTAAGAAAATTCAAACTTAGCTATACCTTTTCATTTTTTATTTAGTTATGATAATGATCTTGGAATCAAATTCTTTCTTAGGATGTTCCTCCAATGCATCAAAACTAAATTGTAATGTATGGTCATCTATTTGCCTGAGGTAAGGATGGTTTCCTTGTATGGATTTTATTTTTCGATCAAACTTACAAAAGAGGTTAGTTTTTATTACATAAAGACTTTTTATTTTCTTACTTAATTCAGATTCAGAATGTTCCTCCTCCTCATCAATGTCTTTTTCATTTGAGGAGTTATTTGAGGTTTTCTCAGTTCCAATTCTAAGTAACTCTTCAGGAAAGAAAAAGAGGGTCTTTCCATCCCATTGGAAAATAGAGGAAAAAGAACTTCCGTACTGGGTGATACTTTCTTCAGCCTGACCAGTTTTGCCTAAAGTCGCCCATTCTTTCTGAGACAAGCGATCTCCTTTCAAGGCAAATCCATAGGGAATATTACTATCATCCTTGTAAAGTCCTTTGATAAACGTACGTTTACCTAAATTTATGGTGTCCTTTCCTGTAAGAGGTTTTCTTCTCTCTTTTGATATTTCATAAATACTTTTCCATTTTTTATCAAGATCTTTCTCTGCATACGATTTCATGATGCTATCTCCCAAGAAATATATCAATCGTTCCATATTCACTTCTACCAAAAAAGAAGAAGAGGTATTCTTATGGAAAGTAAAGGTAATATCACTTGTACAGGAACTAAGTCCCCATAAGGCTACAAAGAATGCTAATAAGCGTCTCATATTTATTAGAATTCAAAGCTACCTACTTCTATGACTTCTCTTTTGTTAGAGAGACGTACTGTAGTCTCCTGTTTCTTTTCTTGAGAGGTACCATAATGGGTAAAGAAAGTAATTCGGAGGCTTACAGGGAAGAGTTGCTTTTGAGAGCGATTCCCATAATAGTTTACCTCTATCTTATAGTTGCCCTTAGGTGCTTTCTTAAGCATAAATTCCTCTGGTCCATATCCTTGGGTTATATCTTGGCTCATAGTACCTCCTAAGAAAGTACGTCTATGTCCATAGAAACATTTTTCCTCCTCAGGGTCGGTAACCCATAAGTCCATATCGGAGTTGTCCGTATCCCAAGTAAGAACTACACGGATGTCCACAGGCTCTTTTTTGAGTAGTCGTTTGTCTATAAAGGATGTCCGAATACCCTTTTGGGTATTTACGATATTATTAATTTCATTCATCACGATCAGTTGCACCTCTCTGAATCGGCTATCCCAAGGATGACTAACTACCTTGTATAATGTTTCTACTGCTTGTTGATATTGCTTATCTTGCGCAAGGGCAAGTCCCAAATCGCGATAGGCTTGTGGCTCCTCTTCACGGATAGAGAGCACCTTGCGAAATACCTCTATAGACTCTTGGTTTGCCTTGTAGTTGCTGAGCTTGTAGCCTAATATGCGAAGCAGTTGTGCATCTTCCAAGCCAAGTTCGGCTAAGTTGGACACCACTAATACTGCCTGCTCAGTATCTCCTTTTTTGAAGAAGTAATCTGCTACGTCTACATAGAAAGAAGGGGTCTGTCCGTATTCTTTCTTGAGTTTGTAGTAAGTCTCTATCGCTTTAGCAGGGTCAGCATATTCCATTACTTTTAGGTAAGGGGTGTCTGGGTTATAGTTGCTTAGGATTATTTTAGAAGGATTTGTATTAGAGGTGTTTTCCTCCTCAGAATAAGTTATTACTCCGCTCATATTGGCTTGTGTTATTTTATTGGCTTGTCTTCTTTCTTTCTTAGAAGCCCTATGCCCTGTTACAACTACATCAGCGAGTTGAGCATCATTATTACTTGAGACAGAACTTCGATCTGCTCTTATAACTAAAGCATTACTTTGTGATGCTACAGCTCTTGCTTGTACTCCAGCAGCCACAGCATGTTCTTCTCTCACTATTTGCATTCCATCTTGTTCTTCTTTTTTAGATTTCTCAGGTTTGGTACCTACAATAGGGAAGTCAGTATTCCACCATTTGCTTTGGGCCTCGGATAGTCTTACAATATAGTCCAGGTGTTCCTTCTTTGCTTTTTCCTTATCTTGTTTTTCCTTGTTTACATGGTGGTAATATTCCTTTTGGAGTTCTTCAGGAGGAGTGATTTGGTAGCGAAGATAATCCTCTACTGTTTCCAATACAATCAGGGAGTTGCCCTCGGTTACAATACCATATTCCCGACCTACTGCATCTATCTTTTTAGTATTAGAACCTTCCCTTTGGAGCTGTGAGATCTTTTTCTCTGCCCATATATGGCGTAAAAGTGAGAATTCATGTATATTTGCCTCTGAGGTTTTAGAAAAAATAACCTCCTTCTGTATGATTGTTTTGTTTGGATAGCCAAAAGAAATAAGCAATGTGGCATCCTGAGAGAGAAGTTCGCCTGAGAAAGTGAAATTTTCTTCTATCAAGGTACCCTTTTCAGGGTATAAGTGTGTTATTTTTCCTTGTTTTACTTCATATCCTAAGAGCTGGAAGGACTGATAACGTAATGACTTAAGTGCTTTAGTGGGCTCTTGAGTGTTGAGGTTGATAAAACTACCCCCTGTGGTTCCTGCTAAATATTGTAGTTTGTCCATATTCGCCACAAGTTGGGAGGTAATGATATTAACAGGAGTGTGAAGGTTTTTGACTAAGTTATTGATCTTGAACTCTTCTTTGCCAAAATTAAAGATACCATCGGAGAATAGGAAATATTCATCTGCTCCATGAGGGAATATCATCGCATTTCCGTCGGTAGCTCCATCATAGGTTTGATTTTCTAAACAGTGTTTTAATTCTTGCCAATTACCGTCTTTTACCTCAAAGAAAATAGGCTTGGAAGTACGAATATGAAAGGTAGTGAGGGTCACTTTTACATTCTTTACCTCTTTGAAATAGGCATCCAAGAGAGCATATTCTTTGGCAAAATCTCTTTTCTCACTTGAGGAGGATATATCCCAAAGGATTCCTATATTTTTAGGAGCTTCTTTAGCTCTCAGAGGTAGTTTTTCTAAAGCGATATTTCCATATAAGTAGCTTTTATCTCCTTTGGAGGCACTGATGAGCTGGGGTTTGTCTATCTTTGGAAAGGTAAGAGCGATGTTTTTATCTAAGGTATAATTGGTCTTCTCTACCTCGCTGATATAGCTATTGCGACTTTGAGTAAAATCCAGTTGTAGTGAATTCTGTATATTGGCTTTTACAAAACGGGAGACTACTTCGGTGTGTATTCTAAATTTCTTAAGTTTCATAGCCGTAGCGATAGGGAGGAAAAAGAAATCCTGTCCGTCCTTTTGGGAGAGTTCTTGCTCGAATGCGATAAGTATACGGCGAGAACCTCTTCTGGGCATAGGATATACACGGGCACGGAAGTTGTTTCCTTCGGTTTTTTCTAACAAACCTGGGTCTACACCACGGCGTACAATGTCCTCAAAAGCCTTGCGTCCCAGAGCCTTATCCACTACAGCACCCTCACGGAGCTTTCCATTAATATCCAGAGCGAAACGAGAGACTTGTTGCCCATCGGAGAGAGGAAACTCAAACTCGCCTTCCATTACACGGCTATTGGGATTATAGAAACTCATTTCCATAGTAGTTACTGCTGTTTGTCCCATTACCAATATATCTATAGAAAGTTCTTGTAAGATCATGGGATTAGCATTGTGTTCATTAACTACTTTTACCTGAGGAATAATAGTTTTTTGGGCTATTAAGGGATTTAAAGAGTAAAACAGTATGAGAAATGATAGAAACTTTTTCATCTTTCTATTTATTAAAAAATTGCTATAAAATATTATACAAATAACATGCCAATATTTTGCTTATTATCTTAAAAAATATTTATCTTTGTCCCTAAAAATGATAATATGTTAAAATATTTGTATATCCTTCTATTTTCATTGCTTCTTTTGGGGTGCAGGCGAAGGGATTCCAAAGCAATAGTGAAGGAGATTTCCAATAGAGAGGTTAATGAATCCTATCAAGCAGTATCTTTGCAAGATACAACGGCGGCGTCTCTTAAGAAGGTAACTATCAAGGATCACATCTATAGACCTGTAATAGAGCGAGAACTTGTGGACTTTTATAAAAAATATGATTATAGAACTCGTTGGTTATATCAGAATAAACCATCTGCTCTTTTTACTTCTTATATAAAGGTTCTTGATGAATTTGTAGATTATGGATTTTTTCCGGAGAATTATCATAAAGAAAGACTCGCTCATCAAGTAGATTCTCTGTATAAGTATTCTTATTCTTCAGAGCAATTAGAAGGTTTAGATAGAGAAATTACAGCTTCTTTTTTACTTTTTACTAATCATTTGACAAGAGGACGTATTCCTAAGGTAGGAGATGAAAAGCGTATTTGGAGGCGTAATCGCCCTTATTTGGATAATGTAGAGCTCCTTTTAAAGCTTAAGGATGATGATAATCTTTCCTTAATTATAGATGCTCTTCAACCGCAGCAATCTTTTTATAAAGCAATGGCACAGAAATATAGAGAATTAGAAAAAGATACGGCTATTACTTATCCTCTTTTTTCTATTACAGATTTGAAGAGTTATGGCATAGGTTATGCCGATAGCACAATTCTGGCCCTGCGAGCTCATTTGGAGTATAAAGGTTATAAATCTCCTGTACAAGGTGAACCTCAACAGGTAGATTCCTTACTTATAGAAGCAGTTAAAGAATTTCAAAGGAGTATAGGGATTCCTGCAGATGGAATACCTGGTGCATTAACTATGAATTATTTGCAGATGAACATTAAGCAGAAACGTGATTTGTTACTCCTGAATATGGAGCGCTTACGTTGGCAAAATAAAGATTTAGGAGAGGATTATATATTGGTGAATATTCCTGAGTATTGCCTACGCCTATTTCATAAGGATTCTTTAATGTTTGAAACTAGGGTAGTGGTAGGTAATCCTAAAACGCCTACCCCTATTTTCTCTGACAGTCTTAGGTATATAGAGTTTCGTCCCACTTGGTCGGTACCACAGAGTATTGTACGTAAGGAAATGATACCTAATATTATAAGTAGTGGAGATTCACTTAAATATGCTAAGCGTGGATATAAACTTTATGAGAATAATAGGGAGATAGATCCCACTCAAGTTAATTGGAAGGATGATCAGCTACATAAACGTATTTTCTATTTTGTAGAAGATCCTTCCGAACGTAATTCCTTAGGTTTGGTGAAGTTTGTCCTTTATAATGATATGAGTATCTACCTGCATGATACCCCTTCCAAGCGACTTTTTGGAAATACACAGCGTACCTATAGTCATGGCTGTATTCGTGTAGAATATCCTGATCAATTTGCTACTTATCTACTCAAATCCTCTGAAGATTGGGATGAACAGAAGGTCAGAGAGGCAATGGATACAGGGAAAAACCAGTACAGAGTGCATCCCAAGAAGCACTTTGTGATAGATATATCCTATCTTACTGCTTGGGTAGATAAGAAGGGGAATCTTATTATCCGTAATGATCCTTATCAGTTTGACAAAGAACAACTTAAGGTACTTAATCACTATAAAACTATGTAACTGTTCTCTCAGTTGAGCGTGGCGGAGAATACTTCTAAGAAATGGTGGATAATATGCTCCTTAACATCTTCTAAAGAAACAGAATGTCCAAGTTCTGCTTCAAGAGAGGTAACTGCTTTGTCGGCAATTCCACAAGGGACAATATAATTAAAGTAAGATAAATCTGTATTTACATTCAGGGCAAAACCATGCATGGTAACCCAGCGAGAAGCTCTTACACCCATTGCACATATTTTGCGAGCTAAAGGAGTACCTACATCTATCCAGACTCCCGTTTCTCCCTTGCTACGTTCCCCTTTGAGTCCATAGTCTGCAAGGGTAAGGATGATTACTTCTTCTAAATAGCGTAGGTATTGGTGGATATCAGGGAAAAAATTATCTAAGTCTAAGATAGGATAACCAACCACCTGTCCCAGCCCATGATAGGTGATGTCCCCTCCACGGTTTACCTTATAGAAAGAGATATGTTTCTGTTTTAGGAAATCCTCACTCATGAGCAAGTGCTCCATTATTCCACTTTTTCCTAAGGTAAGTACATGGGGATGTTCTACGAAAATCAGATAGTTAGGGGTAGGGATAGGTATGGGGAGGTTTCTATTGGTCATTTTCTGAGTAATAATGGATTGGAATAACTCCTCTTGAGCCTCCCAAGCTTCCTTATAATCTTTTAATCCCCAGTCTATTAGAGTAATTTTCTTATTCATAACATCTATTGTGATAAAGAATTGCAAAAGTACATAAAAATAGGAAATCTTCCTAACTAAAAAGGTATAATCCTGTTTCTTGGCTATCGTTAATTTGCAAAGTATTATATAGTGAGGCTTTTTTAAGAAGAAAATACCTGTAGATAATTTTACTACTTATTATAAATAAAGTCATATCAAAATAATTATAATAGCTATGAAAAGTAGTTAGAATCTTTCTTATATTTATTCTTAACATTTTTTCCATTAGTGTATGAAATAATACAGTTCATGAAAAAAAAAGAAAATTATTTTTTTTAATTGAATTTTTTTAATACTTTTACTTTTGTATATACTTATATAAAATAAAGATATTTTAAGAAAAAAATTCTTTTTTATTTTTTTATAAATCAGTTGTTTAACATAATATATTAGAATCTTTACCGTAACGAATACCATAATCATTATGAAAAAGTATTTATATCTTTTAGTGGCTCTTTGTTGTTTCTTTTTAACTGATAACATGAGAGGGCAGGTGGCAGATACTCCTATAAAATTGCGATGGGATAATAATGGACAGGCTATCAAAGGAGATTTTATGCTTATAGGTAATTTACGTAAAGTGGGAGGAAATCTAATTAATATTTCAGATCCTTCTCATGGAAATAGACCTACGATGAATGCAAGTGCAGCAACCTTACGAATATCTTCTCCAAGTTCTTGTCTACGTGTGAAATGGGCTGGCTTATATTGGGCTGCACCTGTACAAATGGGAAATAATGATGTTAGAAAAAGACAGGTCAAATTTAAATTACCAGGTCAAAATTATTATCATAGTCTTACGGCAGATGTACACATGCAATCTAATTTTGCAAATATAGAAGATGCTTATAATTCTTTTAAGGACGTAACTTCCTTATTGCAAAGTATTGGCTCTAATTTCAATAATGGAGAATATGTTGTTGGAGATATCTATTCTGATGAATTTGATCAGGGATGGGGAGGCTGGAATTTAGTTGTAGTATATGAGGATGTAAATGCAAATACAAGTAAACGTATATACATATATGATAGTTCTCGTTGGAATTTCTTTCAGTATGCAGGAAAGCAGACACGCACAATCCCTATTACAGGATTTCAAACACCCCCTGCACCTGCTCCTATAAAAGCACGTATAGGTCTGTTCACAGGGGCTGGAAATATGGATTCTTTTGACCAATTAAAAATTAATGGGCATGTACAAGGGAATGGAACCTCAGTTCCTAATAGAAATGATGACTTTATGGATGCTTCAGTCTCCTTAAATCACTCTTTGACAGCCATGCCAAGAAATCCCATTACTCCATTGCGAACAACTTTTGTAGATATAGATGTTTTTGATATTTCTAATCCTAATAATACAGTTATTGCTAATGGAGCAACTTCTTTAAATATTGAATTTGTGGCAGAAGATGCTTATATTACTTTTGTAGTTCCCTTTTCTGTGGATGCGATAGCTCCGCATGTAGAGACTCAAAAAGAAGTACTTGGCTTGGAGGCAGGACAGTGGAAGGATTTTACTAATAAACAAGTGGCTTTTGGCGATGCGCTCAAATATCGTTTAAAATTTCGTAATATAGGAAATGACAATGTACGTGATGCTATTCTTGAGGATTTACTTCCGAAGGGGATTACTTATGAGAATTTTGAACAACCTTTGCCTTCGGGAGTAACCTTTATTTCTGCTACTCCTAATTATAATAACACAGGACGTACCATGATAAAGTTCCAGGTAGATCCATCACTTCTACAGTACTCTCCTACGGCTCCTTTTTCAGCTCCTATAGTGCTTAATGTAAAGGTAAATCCTGATTGTGCTGATCTTATTGATTTTTGTTCTAATGAGATGAAGAATCAAGCAGAAATGCTCTATCATGCTTCGTTGGACAATAAGGAGTATCGTACAGGTTCTTTTGCTAATACAGGAGGTGCTTGTGATCAGAATAGTGAAGAAGCGACTACTTTTTTTGTTAAGGATGACTCCTGTGCTTCACAACGTCTTCCTTTTTGTGGGGGTATGGTGCTTAAAGGAGGTTCCGGCTTTGTTTCATGGAAATGGACTAAGGAGGGGCAAGCAGGTGTAATTGCTACCACTGAGGATTTACCTATTTCTTCTGCTGGAGTGTATTGGGTAGAGCGTACTCCTCCTCCAGGAGGTAATCGCTGTAATAATACATTGCGTATTAAGTATGATGTATATAACCGTACAGGAGATGAACTACACCCTTTGAGAAATGCTCCTTATATTACCGAACGCGAGGTATGTAATATTGATGGTAAAGAGTATCTTGGTATTGCTGTGTGCAATGGTCAACAAATCCTCACTATTACCGATGCCTCCCTTACTGATGGACAAGTAACTTGGTATAAATATAAGATACAGCGTCCCAAACCTACTGATGGTTGCCCACCTGTTGTTTTAGGGGGGAGCATTCAATCTGATAGTCAGTGGCAACTTGTACATACAGGGAAATCCTTTACTCTTAAGGCGGTAGATATACATGCTAATGGTTCTGAATATGCCGTACGAATAGGTCATCCTAACTGTCCACTTACCTATCACTTCCGTGCTTATAAGGGAGACCTTACCTATAGTGCTACGGTAGAGAATATTATCTGTGGCATAGGAAAGATAAAAGTTGCCGGTTTGCCTAATGGAACTTATCAATGGAAACTTTCCGGTCCTGCAGGCTCTACTTCCTATACAGATTTGGCTGCAGGCACTACTCATTTTGATATTCCAGTAACCCAAGCAGGAGCTTATCAAGTATATATA
Source organism: Capnocytophaga sp. G2 (assembly GCF_035282625.1). Lineage (NCBI taxonomy): Bacteria > Pseudomonadati > Bacteroidota > Flavobacteriia > Flavobacteriales > Flavobacteriaceae > Capnocytophaga > Capnocytophaga sp. G2. The sequence goes on from NZ_JAYKBU010000020.1 coordinate 45,100, forward strand.
CGTGCTAAGGTGGCAAATTTCCAAGAGAATGTATGTGAATATATAAAGGATGTAGATGTAGCTTCTGTTACTGATGACACTGCCTTCACTGTTACCCAAGTGGAAGAAGTCAAGTGTGTAAGTAGTAATCCTGCTTCTGGGAAACTTCGTGTAGTGGTGAATTCTGATGTTACACTACCGGTAAAAGTAACTGTAACCCAGGGAACTACTATAGTGACAAGTTATGTGGTGGACAATACTACCAAACTTAATTCTGATAATATTCCTACGGTAAGGAATGTTCTCTATGCCTTACCAGCAGCTAATAATTATAAGGTGGTTGTGGAGCCTACCTATCGTACAGGCTGTTCTGTAACTCACAATAATATTACTATTGATCAAGTTCCTGAACTAAAGATAAATGCAGGGGGAGCTAAAAGTATTGCCTGTGGTCTGGAGAAAGAAATAACTATCAAAGTACAAGGAGGTAAGCTTAATCCTATTAATGGTAGGTATTCTTTTATTGTAAAGAATCAAGCAGGTACTATCACCTATGATGATGTAGAGGTGTTTGAAGGTGCAGGGGGAACCCCTGTAGTACATATTTATACTTTAAAAGTAAAGGATACTTGGGTAGGTCCTGGCTCCAAAATATATAAGGTATTTGTATATGATGAAAATAATTGTGAAGCCACCAAGGAAATCACCTATGAATATCAAGAAAAGCCTATCTTTACTCTTGATAAAGTAGTAGATGCCGTATGTAGTGCTACTTCAGGACAACTCAAGGTAAGTATTACTAATACCAATTTCCATGCTTCCGATTATACACAGGTACAGTATGTTATACGTAAGCAAAATGCTGATGGTACTTGGCCTGATTGGGATAGTCAAATACGTCAGTCAAATAATACTTTCCGTGATTTAGCAGTAGGAAAGTATCAAGCGCGGATTTATTATACTAAGGGAACTATTACCTGTCACTATCCAGAGGATTGTATTACCTATACTGTACATGGAGGAGGAACACATACTGAATGTAACCCACCTCATACAGATCCCATAGAGCAAACTATCTCTGAAGGAAATGGACCTATTCGTGCCTTTGCTGGAGTAATACAGCTTGCTTGTGAAACTCCGGCAAACTCTGCTTCTATTCGTGTAGCAAATGTAAAAGGAGGAACTACTAATTCTTATCAATATAGTATAGATAATGGTGTTACTTGGCAGCTTTCTAATACTTTTGATAATCTTACTCCTGGTCTTTATCATGTAAAAGTGCAGAATGTACCTGCTACTCCAGGAGGGCCTGTCTGTGAATGGAACAAAGATATACAGGTGATGGCTCCTATTGCTCGTCCTACGCTTAATGCAAGTATCAAATATGACTGTGACGGTATTGCTAGGGCAAATATTACCACCGATAAAGGAACGTATAGTTATAGCCTCTCTCATACACCAGGTACTCTGCCTACAGTGCCTCCATCAGGCTTTACTGCTGGTACAGTGCCTCCGGCTACCTTCCCTAACATTACCTCTTCAGGTAATCAAACTATTAGGGTGTTTTATAAGGAAACTGCTTCACCAAATCCTATAGTATTATTACAAGAAGATTTTGGTCAGGGAGTTAACAGATGTGACCCTAATGTGTATTCAGCTTATGGATGTGTACTTAATTCTGTTATACATGATGGTTATTATGTAGTTACTTCTGCTGAAAATAATCAGAATACTTTAGCAAATGGCTGTTGGACAACTCCACGTGACCATACAGGACTCCCTAATGGTCGCTATCTAGCAATGAATGTGGGAAGTATAGGATATAATAAGCCCATATATACTAAAGAAGTAGAAGATGTAGTCCCTACACAACCTATTAAGTTCAAGATGTATGTGTATAATTTATGTTTCTGTACTTCCTGTGGTGCACCTCTTTTCCAGATACGTGTGGTAGATAAGGTAACAGGAGCTAATTTGGTACCTCCTTCCTCTACCTTAGCTCCACCATTGAACGGACATGACCCAAATGCTTGGTATGAGTTCTCTGGAGAATTAGCATCTCCGGGAGTTACTTCACTTCGTATAGAAATTGTTAGTATGAGCCCTGTTATTAGTGGTAATGACCTTGCTTTAGATGATATTTATGTATATCAAGAACCTAAAGCCTGTGCTAGCAGTTATGTTGATCTTACTGTTCATGTAGAGAAGACAGAAAGCAAGAAATTCAAGATCTCATCACATCAAGAAGTAGCGCAGAGTTGTTATGGGGTGAATGATGGGAAGATGCGAGCGATAGTAGA
>NZ_JAYKBU010000021.1:0-45419 GCF_035282625.1 Capnocytophaga sp. G2
CGGGGGCAATATTCAGAACAACAAAACCTTACTCGAAATCTATACCCAAAAATTTAACTTACTAACGGAACTTACAACATTTAATCTGCTCGGTTAAGTGCTCAGGAGCTATTACCTTTACAAGTGGTTTCTTTGACGTAGAGATAGGTTAAAAATTGCAAGGCAAAAGGGCATTAGTATAAAAATAATTTCGTATTTTTGTCAGTCGTCTTCCTCTTGCCTTTGGTTGGGCTTCGAGCTAAGCAAAACGGGATGCCTGGTGCCTTTTATCTAAAAAAACAAATAGGGGAAGCCGAAAACCTTTCAGAGCAGGCGATATTTTAAATATAATATAATTATGAGTATCAAATTAAATGACATTTTAAATTTTAGTCAGGAAGAATTGAAAAACACTAAAATCAAATTCAATCTGATGTTTTCAGGAAACTGGAATCCTATTGAGATTTTTAAAAATAGCGACATGAAAACCCTCTTGGAAGGACAATACTGGAACTATTCAAAACAAAAAATCTTCAAAGAAGGACAAACTACCATTGGTTTTATTCGTATCAAAGATGATTTGTGGTTACTCTTCTATATAGGAAAAGTTACTAGGGATCTGAATGTTTTCAATGGAGTTGGTTATGAACATGAGGAGCTTTCAGAGTATAGAAAATACTTCGGAAGATTGATCGTTAAGTATAAAAATACTTCTCAAAATCTGGCACGTCATGCCATACCTTTAATTGACGAATGTGAAGTATATGAGATATTGCCCGATATTTTTGACAATGATATTTTTCCAGGTTATGATAGTGTAAATCTGTCTTGGAGCGATTTATCACGTGTATTGGCAAAAGATTCATGGAAGACTGCTCTACAAAACCAAAAAGGAGTTTATCTGATTACTGATACCTCTAATGGGAAAATGTATGTGGGCTCCGCCTATGGAGAAAGAATGCTTTTAGGAAGATGGGAGGATTATGCGAAAACAGGAAATGGAGGGAATAAAGAATTGAAAGAACTATCTTTTGACCATATAAAGCAGTATTTCAGATATTCTATCTTGGATATTTTCAAAAGTACTATAAAAGATGAGCTTATCATAAGTAGAGAGACTTGGTGGAAGGAGGTTTTACTTACACGAAATTTTGGGTATAATAAGAACTAAAATTATACTCCAAACAGACTTATATAGCAATAGCCAATAAACTTGAAAATTCCCCTAACTCCCTTACAAGGTTAGGGGAATTTTCATTATCTTTGCCCCATGCTCAAATAAGTGAGACACTGTCTCACCTATTCAAAACATACAAAAATGATAATTTCAACGAAAGATACTATAGTTAATCAGAAATAGTTTGCGAAAAATTAGCGTGAGCAGTTGTAGGGGCAAAGTCCGCGAAAGCAGAGTATGAGAGGCAATTCGCCCTCCTATATGCGGGACAATTCGCTCCTTGCAAATAAGTTTTTACGCAGAAAGACCCTAATAAAAAGGCAGCAAAGTCACGAATTTTTATTCAATTATCATAGAGTACTAGCGCGTTTTTTATCTCACTTTTGACCCGCTCGGCCAAGTGCTCAGGGGCTACCACCTTCACATGCGCCCCATAGGAGAGAATCTCCTTGACAAAGTCGGGAGTAATCTTGATCTGTAGCGAGAGAACAATCTCCTCAGAGGTATCTTTGATAAATACCTGAGAGCGATGCAAAGGCATGGCTCTAAGGTATTCGGCAGGATTCGGTGTAAAAAACGAATCCTTTTCGTTTCTCCTAAAGGAAAGGATAACTTTTTCGGCTTTTAGTTGTCCGTCTCCTACCCACGAACTGAAACTATCATCAAAGAATGTTTGTGCTTGCTTTGCCTTTTCCCTATCATGCGCTCCACGTCCTTTTTCTTCGAGGTCTTCCATACAGTCAAGAGCGAAAATCCGCCATTGTTCCTTTTGGATATCCATTCCTAACAGATACCACCTGCGCTGGGACTCTTTAAGCAGATAGGGGTCTATAGTACGAGTTAATACCTCCTTAGGGGGATAACGCTTTTGGTAACGGAACTCAATTCGTTTCTGTTGTATAATGGCTCTGATCAGGAAACTAAGATGTTGAGTGCCTGATGATTGACGAGGGTCAAACACTACATACCGATAACTGTCTTCATGTTCTTGAAAAGCTTGAAATACATCGAAGGCTTCTAGCAAATCCTCTACAGAAGCATCTCCTTCTTCTACAATTCTATAGACTTCATCAGATTTGGAATATTTGATTTTTATCTTATAGATACACTCAATGTCCTTGATATCTCGCTGCAATGTACGTAGTTCAAAGGTATCACCAAATCTATCTTCATAATTATTTTTTATTTTAGTATAAGACAAAGCACCATAAATCCGTAATTGTTGGATAATAAACTGGTGTCTAAGGAAAATAGCTACAGTAGTCATTTTTTTTGCACAAAAATACGATTTTTTCTAAAACGACAAGTTGTTGCGTTTATAGTGTGTACTTTTGCCCCGAAATCTAAAGGAACAAGGGAAGCCGAAAACTTTTCAGAGTAGGCACTCACTAAAAAACATACAACGATGAAATTAAAAGACGAAGGATTAAGATTCACTACAGCCTCAATACCTTACATACCTGTAATGAAACCTAACACCTCTTTTGCAGCTAAAAAAGTAGTAACCTCCTACAAGGAATACGACATTGCAACAGATGAGAATGGTAATGTTTGTTTAGGTAAGTTTAACAATTATACAGAGGTCTCACCTGAACCTATCTTTACTCTCATTGAAGAATATCGTAAAATGATAGAAGAGATGAAAAAAGAAGGTTTTCTTGTAGAAGGAACAGATTTTTTAAAGCTCTCTGAAGAGATTCCCCGTTTTTATCAATTTAAGCGTCTGATAACTACTTATAATGATAAGGGGCTTGTAACAAGCTATGAAGTAGAGAATATTCTTATTAGTTTTAAGTACCATCAGAACAGCCAACTCTCACAATGGACAGCTACCATCTCAGGTCAAGTCCCTTGTACGCGCCAGTTCCTATACAGTGAGAATGCACAGCTTAAAAGAATAGTTGACACACTGGCCTCAGATAGTACGCAAGAATGGTTATATGATGAAAAAGGGAATATGATAGCTTATAAAGAAAAAGGGACAATAGTTGATAGATTTGAATATACCTATAATTCAAAAGGAAAACTAAGAGAGATAAGATGGTATAAAGACAATAAACTTCAAGATGGCGTGTCTTTTCTGTATGATGAGAAAGACAATAAGATACAGTCTAATTATCCTTGTCGTGATATATTTGATCCAGAAGATGAGGGTGATAATTGGTGTATTTCTAAGTTGTTTATCAATTTTTATAAAGATGAGATTATTTACAAACAAGAAATCCAGTATTATCGTGATGGATCAAAGGATGTTCTTTTTTTCAATGAACAAGGTAGGGTAATTCAAAAAGATATTTTTGATTACAAGCATTATCAAGGTTTTGTGCGAGTAGGAACCATATACTACAAATATTTTGAGGACAAAATAGAACGTACCAGAATAGATGATAATGGGGAGAAAGAAATCGTTATTTGCAAAGATATTGAATACTCAGAAGAGCCTGATTCCTTAGGGAGTCAATATTTTAGAAGAATGGGTTCTTATGACATATATGATGAGAATATCTTTTTTAGTTTTATATCTGAACGATATAGAGGGAAAGAATGGAAATTTGTACGTACTTACTTCAGTAATGGAGAGTGGGAAACCCTTTTTTATAAAGGAGGAAAACCCAGCTATATAGTCAGGAAAGAATACAGGGTATTAGAAGACTGATGTATTCTAAATACGATTGACTGTAAAAATAAAAAATACAGCAAAAGGGCGTTAGTATAAAAATAATTTCGTATCTTTGTCAGCAAATTAATAAAATTTATACGAAAAACTGACAGTACAGAAATAGATAATATATAATAACGTTTCGCTTTTATTTTCTAGCTCGAAATACGACCAATATTAAAAAGTGTAGGAAAGTAAAGTGGAAGCGCTTGCGTATTGCGGGCGTTCCTTTTGCTTTACACTTGCCTTTGGTCGGGCTTCGAGCTAAGCAAAATGGGATGCCCGCATATTTATTTTAAAAATATTATCAAATGGAAGGAAGTTATTTAGCAATAAAAAAATTATCTAATAGATTAGACTTTAAGAGAGACGAGGTCAATGTGATTTCTACAGGTTTTAGAGAACTTGACGCTCTAATTTTAGGATGGGAAAGAGGAAAATTTATGGTTATTGGAGCACGTCCTGCTATGGGAAAGACTGCTTTTGCATTGTCTATGTTACATCATATAGCTGTAGAAAGGAATATACCCGTAGCTTTATTTTCTTTAGAAATGAGTTCTTTACAATTACTAACACGCTTTGTTTCTCAGCAAACATCTTTAACAACAGATAAACTGCGTACAGACATATTAGATGATCAAGAAAGAAAAATATTCAATACTTATATAGACAAACTTGAGGATGCTCCTATATATGTAGATGATACTCAACATCTCTCCGTAGATAATATCTGTAAAAAAGCAGAAAAACTTTTTATTGAGCACGATATTAGATTAATTGTTATTGATTATTTGCAATTAATAGAAAACAAAAAACAAACAGAGGTTGTTATTTCTCAGCAATTAAAAGAACTCGCCCGAAAATTAAATATTCCTATTGTTGCTTTAGCTCAGGTTTCACGCAGATTGGAATATCCTACAAAACATAAACGTCCTCAGCTTTGTGATTTTAAAGATATTAGCATTGAAGAAAATGCCGATGTTATTTTGTTTCTCTACCGACCTGAATACTATAATATCTCTGAATGGGATGAGCAGGGGCATCTACCTACTGCAGGAATGGCAGAATTTGTTTTATCAAAGCACTATAACCAAAATACTTTGAGGAGTATTTATTTACGATGGGAAGCAGGAAAATTCTCAGACTTGGAAAAGAATTAATTGGGGAAGCCGAAAACCATATAGAGTAGGCATATACTAAAAACTGTAATTATGAGTTTAATGGTAACTTTCAAAAACGAAGTGGTTCGCATTTGTCCTAGCAATGCGAAGAAAATCGAGTATTCTAAGAACAATGGTTCTACTTGGAATACCCGCTATTCAGGTAGCTATACATTTCAAGATTTAGTAGTCTCTGGAGATGAGATTTTAGCTCAAACTGATAAAGGTTTGTACTATTCCAAAAACGGAGGTTCTACTTGGAACAAACGTAGCTAAAAACAACTTAGGAGGTTGCTCCTGAAGTAACCTCCTCTTCTTTGATAAGAAATAGTCGATAAAATAACTAAAAACAAAATTATATGTTAACTAAAAAAGACACTTCTCTTTATATAGAAAAGATACCAGCCAACAAATTCTTTGCAGGCAAAACGGTTGAAATAAGTTACAAGGAATACCAAGCCATAAAGACAGAAGATAATACGGTTGAGGTAGGAAAATTCTTGAGTGTAGATCAGATTCATTCGCCTTTCTGTTTTGGGGAAACGATAGATTATATGGTACATGTGATTCGTTGTAGCCCTCGTTCTCCATCTCTTCCAAAAGAAATATCTAATATGTCTTATCATAAATTCCTGAACTTCAGTTTTTTTAGACGAGTGGAAAATTATGACAAGCGAGGTCTTATGACATCACTTGTTTTAGATACCTATTCTTTCAAAAAGGTTCTTTTTACCTTTGAATATGATACAGAAGAAAGATTGGTGCAGTGGAACTGTTCTATGTTTGATAAGATAGTAAATAGCCGAAAGTTTGTTTATTATGAGGATGGTGCTCTCCGCAGTAGAGTAAGAGATCTCTGTGGTGATACTGAAGAATGGGAATATGATAAAAAAGGGAAACTTATACAATATACCCGAAATTGGGGAGGAAATATTAAAACAATAGACGGCGACTCTTATGATGAAGAGAAATCAGAACCCTATATTTGGAGAACAGTCTCTTACAAATCTTCTGAAGGGAAAATAGAACGCACTACCATCAGTGAAGATGGTGAAAAAAGTGTGATTATTTATAAAGATATTGAGTACCAAAAAGAACCTGATGACTTTTTAGGATCTGATAAATATGATGAAAATGTCTTTTCTTGTACACTGTATGATAAGAAAGGTAATGAAATACAGAAATATGTTCGTACTTATTTTGAAAATGGTTCGTGGGAGACAGTTTATTATCGAAATGGAATACCTAAGCACATCATTAGAAAAGAATGTAATATTTTAAAAGATTTAAATTATATGTACACAGAGAAATTCAAGCAAGTAGTACAATACTGCAAAGAAAACAACCTATTTGTAGGGTATGGAAACCCTAATGGGAAAGTATTGGTAATAGGTAAAGAAGCGGCACATGTGGCTAAGGAAGACCTTGCAGACCATTTGGAGAAGAAAAAAAAGGAACTTCTCCAGAGCAATGTAGCACAATGGGAGCATATCCTCTCCACAGGGGAAGTGCCTAACTATGATGGGGAGCGCCCTATCTCCGATGAAAATCCATTGTATGCTTACGGCAATCAATATAATAGTTGGGATAAAAGCAAAAAAGGAGGAACTAGTCGTACCTATTTAAACTACGAAAAACTCTACGAACAGCTATTTTTACAAGGAGAAAAACTTGAGAAAATCAATTTCCAAAAGGAGTTCTTCATCACTGAGCTTAGCGATTATCCTACCAAAGAAAGTTACAAGGATAACGAGATAGAAGCCCTTAGAAAACAGTCTATAGAAGAACGTAAGCCCCTCTTTGCGTTGCCTTTTTTCAAAGAGTTTCCTATTGTGATTGTAGCGGCTGGGCATTACCCCAAAAGATATAAATTCGATATGCAGCAGATCTTTGATGTACAATGGGAAGGAGAACCAATAAAAGTAGGCGAAAAATATTGGTACAATTTGCATTTTAGCAAAGATAACAAACGTATTCTTATTCATACCCGCCAACTAAGCAATAGAGTTAGTAACGAGCTTATTGCCGCTATTGCCAACGAAGCTAAGAAGTTTTTATAAGAAAGTAATCTTTCCTCTCCTCTAAAAATTCCCCTAACTCCCTTATGAGGTTAGGGGAATTTTCATTATCTTTGCCCCATGCTCAAATAAGTGAGACACTGTCTCACCTATTCAAAAATATACAAAAACTATAACAATAATAAAAGTTTATTAACTCAATTATAAGAACAATGATAAGATATATAATATTGACTTTTTTCTTCAGCTGTACGGCTTTAGCACAAGGTAGCGTGGTTACAGGTGAGTTCAAGGAGGATTATCGTACGATTAACCTCTATGGCAATATCCGAAAAGCACTCTTTGTATTAGAGAAAGGTAATGTATATCTTCTTGAGGATAGCGCCTATTTCCTTAAGCTCAGCCCCTTGGATGCTAAGAGGTTGGGGACTTCTCATATCTTGTTGATTCCTCTCTTTGGTTACAAAATTACCTACAAGTACGATATCCCTATTTCTTTTGAGATACTCCCGATTCCTAATGCGCCTGATGTCTATTATACTAAGAAAGCCTTCTATACCGATAAGCAAGGCAAGAAAATAACCCTCTCTTATCCTGAAGAACTGCCCTTATCCCCTATGGAGAAAATCAAAAAAGGAATCCCTATCTACTATCAAGAGATTAATAATAGAGATGACTTTCGGGATATCCCCCAGTGGATAGAAGCTTTGTCTAGCAAACAAAAAGTAACTACCATAGGAATAATGCATTGGGACGGAGTGGATAAGGATGGGAAAATGGTCGGAGGTTCCGAGGAATATAAGGAACAAGAGCTAATGAGTCAGTTAGCCCAAGAAAAGTTAAGCTCACTAAGTTATCTTCTAGGAGGTATTGTTTTCTTACCCAAGAAGCCTACCCAAGAAGATTGGCGGAAATGGTGGCAACAGTTCCAAAACTACTCCTTTCCCTCGGTCAAAAACCTACCTGCTCATATAGAAACTTTTCAGGAATCTATTGACAGGTATAGGCTCTATGCTTTGGACAAAGAGACTCAGAAAGTATATAGCCTTGACAAAGAACCTCAGTATTATTCAGGACAAGAACTCTTGGTGTTTGATACCCAAAATGACAAAGTAGAACGAGGACATATCTATTCAAAAGAGCAGCCTGATGCTACTGATTTTGAGACTTTTTATGCTCAAAATGATACACTATATACACTCAATAGTCATTTTGTTTGGGCAAAATATGTTCCTAAAAGGGTAAATGATTCTCTCTTCTACCAGCAGATAGCCTCTGCTGATGTAGTTCCTGAGCCTAACAGGTCTTATCGTAAAGCCTCTTATCAAGAGATCGAATATAAGATTGTCGAATCTTATACCACTGCTGAATGTATGTATATGCTTATTCAAAAAGAGGACTCAAAGGAGTATCAAGTGATGACGCTCGATACTAAAACAGGTAAGATAGAGGGGAAGATACTCCTCAATCCTTTACTGGACAATCCTAAGCAGTTAGAGCACCGCAGACAACATATTGCCATAGGAGCGACAGATGACTTTGTATTTCAGTTGAAAACAGAAAAGGGAGTCTACTTCCTAAAGTGCAATGCTACCAAGCTACTTGAAAAGACCCTTTTAGGAAAGCAATTTGAGTGGGGAACTACTTATCTAAGCTGGGGAAAAAAGCAGTATTATGGAGATATGGATGCTAATGATACTTTTGACTTCTACTCTATTGCCTCTCCTTCCCAAAAGCATAGTGTATCTTCGTCAGATAATTTCTATGACAACCGAATTATGGAGCAGGACGAAGAGTCTGTTGTGGCTTTTTATGAGTATTATGATAGCTTTTTCAGCGGGCTCAAGATGCAGCGCCTTGACAAAGATACACACGCCCTGAAGGGGAAAAGCTCTTTGTTATACCAGTATTTCCCTGTGGAGGAGATTTCAAGCGAAAATAGCCTATCCACACTAAAAGCCTTTAAAATCAATGGACAATGGCATGTCTTTTTTACTAAAGAAAACGAATATTTTTGGGTGAAGGTCAAATAATGTAAGTCGTTTCTAAATTTCATGAGTATAAAGATTTTTTTAGGGTCAATAATAAAAAAATAAATAGCTATAGATGTCAGCAACTCAGGGCTGCTCATCAATAACGAACTCCTGTTAGAGTTTTCCCTGTCTCGCCTTACAGAAGCCTTGGGCAAACCTCGGATAACTCCCATAACAGATGAAGATTCTCCTTACAGTGCTATGTACTTATGGGATAGCTTAGGTATCTATGCCTTTGAGAAAAAGGATGGCACCCTAGCCACACTTGCTTGTAGGGTAGCGGAAGATAAGGATTGGCAACGTACAGTAACCTTTGATTATTTTGCGCTGCGTCCTAAGGGACTTTTTACAGGGAACTTTACCATAGCGGGGAAATCTCCTTTGTCCTATATCTCCAAAGAGCAAAGTATGGATTCGTTTGGCCTTGATATAGCGTTAGAAAGTTGGAATGTGAGTTGTCTCTATACCGAAAGGTTAAGTGATGATCTTGAAGACCTTTCTAAGAAAGCGATAGTAAAGCGCGTAGCACAAGAGGCGATGCCTTTTCGTGATTACGAGGTGAGCTATATCCCTAACGAAGTTCCTTCAAGTAAGGAAAAAGATCCCAACAAGTGGGTTCTCCCTTTGACAGAAGAAAAATGTGCGCAGTTCAAGAGCTTTAATTTTAAATTGGCAGTTGTACAGGAGCTGATGTATGTCCAAGAGGTGCTAAAACCCAAGTTTGATGTATATGATTTCTGTGAAAACTATACCAAGCGAGACATAGACCCAGAGGACTATTACTTTGAAGTCATTCCTGAGGTAAAGAAATGGTTTATGGATTTGCCCATTCCCGTCTCCTTGGCTGCTTTGGTTACTGAACTGTATTTTGATGGAGGCAATGAAATATATGCACAGTTGATACCTTTTTGGGACGGAGAGGACGATGTGTTTGACATCAAATCACTTACCGAGAAGGATATCTCTCAGGTGCCTAATCTAAAAACCATTGACGGCACGGCTATTCTTATGTCCGAACAGGTGAAGGACTTATGTAAGAGCAAAGGAATATCATTCACCAATTAGTTCATTATTCACTATTCACTTTTCGCTATTCACTATCTTTATGAGAACACTTGTTATAGGGGACATACATGGCGCTTACGCGGCGCTGCTTGAGGTCTTGGAGCGAGCACAAGTTACTCCCGATGACCTACTAATTTTCTTAGGGGACTATGCCGATAGGGGCAAGCACACCCCTGAGGTCTTGGACAAACTTATTGCCCTACAACAGACTCACCAAGTGATTTATCTAAGAGGGAATCACGATGCCTTATGCTGCGATTTTCTCTTAGGCAAACCTATGTCTGATCTTTGGCGTTCTCATGGGGGCAAGGCTACCGAAGAGGCTTATAAGCACTACTCTAAGGAGGAGAAAGAGGTACATATTCGCTTCCTTCAATCTCTTCGGAACTACCTTTTAGACGGACAAAACAGACTCTTCCTACATGCAGGCTTTACCGACCGAGGGGGTGTGGCACATGAGTTTTTCACAGAGAACTTCTATTGGGATAGAACGCTTTGGGAGTTAGCCCTTGCTACCCCTGAAGACCTGCCTCCTACCGATCCCTATTATCCCAAAAGATTGTCGTTGTATAGGGAAATCTATATAGGACATACTCCCACGCTCCTCTATGGCACAGACCAACCTATGTGCCGTCACCATATATGGAACCTTGACACAGGCGCAGGCGCTACAGGGCGACTCACCCTTATGGATATTGATACCAAGAAATTCTGGCAGAGTGACCCTGTAATGAGTTTTTATCCTGAAAAAGAAATATTTGATTAGGAATTCTCTAAAATTTTATTAATTAGGAGATGTATCCAATTTCTGAAACGAGGACATTTCTCCATAAGAGGTTCTATTCCTATTTTGGTGGCAATGCTATTTCCATCAATGATTTTTTCATATTTTAAACCATATTTTTCAAAAATAGCAATAATGCGTTTGGAAGGAGCTGTATGGGGGCTATCATTTATATCTTCAGGGTTATCATAGCGTGTAATAATACGGCTTATATCCTCTACAATAGAAGGATTGTTGAACAGGTGAAAACCCTTAATAGAAGAAAAGAGTAAAGCCTCAAATTCATGTAACTGAATGTAAGGAATAAAATTTTTTACCTCAATTCCTTTATTTCTTAGGTCATCTTTGATTCCTTGTTCTATAAGTTCCACTCCCTTTGTAGGACTGGATTGTCTTTGTTTAGCTTCCTGATAGTTAGGAAAATTATGACTTTCTAAAATACCATAATAATCAAAGAAAGTGGTAAGTATTTTTTCTTTATCTCTTAGATGATTTCTTAGTTCAATAAATAATTTTGAATAGTTGGTAATACCTCCACCGGTGTATTTTAGGGTACTGAAAGAAATGTAACTACCTGTTTTTGAAAGAATATAAGGGGACAGAATATTTTTGAAGACACTCAATTCAGTTTGTCCCTCTACAATACAATGGATTCTTTTCATAATCAGTAAGGTTGTCCGTTAATAATGTTTTTCTCCCAGAGTTCGCCTAAAGAGAAATCCTTTATCCAGTAGGAGAGTTCATGAGTGTTCAATCTGTTGAAGACAGATTGGTTTACATTCCTATCTACAGTAATAATATCTTCCACCTTAAAATTGGAAACTAAAGGTACGGATTGTGTTGAGATAATAACCTGACTCTTAACGGAAGCTTTCCGGATAAGTCCAGCAAGCACATTGATAGCAAAAGGATGCAAGCCTAATTCAGGTTCATCAATGATAATCACCTTAGGGAGTTCAGGTTGCATAAGTAAGGTGGCTAAAGCAACAAATCGTAAAGTTCCATCAGAGAAATGAGTACTGTTGAAAGGAATATCAGGGGATTGCTGTGCTCTCCATTCCAGCTGGATAATGCTATCATTTAACCTATCAGGATGTAGGTCAAACCTTTCAAAATAAGGAGCTACTGTTTTTATAACCGCTTCTATCTGTTCAAAGTGGAAAGGATGTTTCTCCTGCAGGTAATACAAGAAAGAAGGCAAATTGCCACCATCATCTCGCAGAGAAAGATTGTCGGTAAGTAAAGAAGACTTTCGCAAAGGGGCATTTTCACTAGTATCATGGAAGTGATAATTCTTAAATGCTCGCATATAACCACCTACATATTGAGCTATATCTTGTTGTCTATCTTTTAGTACACTCTCTCTGCTATTTGTACTTAGATTTTTTCTTTCATTATTGAAAAAGATGTTTTCATAATCAATAAAAAGAGTACCATCAGAGGTGGGAGATAACTGACATTCGTAGGCATTGGTATGGCTGAATTCTATCTTAAGATAGATGTGTTGTGTGGTTTTGCTACCAAAGTATAATAGATTCTCAGCTCCTTTCCTTCGTGAATAGTTTCCTAAACGTTTCTCGTAAAGATTGTTTAAGAACTTGAAAAAAGAAATAAAATTTGATTTTCCAGCACCATTGGCTCCTATAAGTGTATTGATAGGATTTAGAGGGAGTGCTATCTTTTTGATAGATTTGAATCCTTCTATGTGTATGCTATTAATCATAAGTTCTTTGTGATTTTAAATGATGACAGATTTGCCGCAAATATACATCCTTTTTACCACTTAAACCTTTCTAATTTGTTAATTATCAAATATCAACTATTAATTATTAGTTAATTATTTTGTTGCTTGTAATGAGCCATTACTTAAATCTATTATAACTGAAAAATAGAAACTTATTTTAATTGAATAAAGTATTTAGTAGATACTGATAATGAATATCTTGGAAAAAAATTTGACTTTTGCTTTTTATTGTTGTACCTTTGCCTCTTATAAATATTTAATAGAAATGGATACCATAGAGAAAAACATACAACAAGTACAAGAACGCATTAACAAAGCTTGTGAGACAGCTGGTAGAGATCCCAAGGAAGTAAAACTCCTTTTGGCTACCAAAACAGTAACCCCTGAACGTATTAGGCAGGCTTTTGCTGCAGGTTATACTCTTATTGCTGAAAATAAAGTACAGGAACTCAAAGAAAAGTATGAAGCTCTAAAATCAGTCCCTCATATTAACCATTTTATAGGTCATCTGCAGACTAATAAGATAAAGGATATCCTCAAGTATGAGGTTAGTTGTGTAGAATCCCTTGATCGTTATGATTTAGCAGAGAAGCTCCATCAAAAACTTTCTCAGATAGGTAAGCAAATGGATGTTTTTATCCAGGTGAATACCTCCGCAGAAGAAAGCAAATTTGGAGTAGCTCCAGAAAATGTTTTGGAACTGGTGAAGCAAGTAGCTCAATTCCCCACCTTACATATCAGAGGGCTGATGACCATTGGACTTTTCAGTGCTGAGCAGGAAAAAGTGCGTAAATGTTTCCAGTTACTTAAGAATATCCAACAGCAGATAATTACTTTAAATCTCCCAGATGTACAACCTAAAGAACTTTCTATGGGCATGAGTGGAGATTTCGAAATTGCTATCGCTGAGGGAGCTACCATTGTTCGGGTGGGGACAGCCATCTTTGGACAGCGTATTTATCCAGATAGCTACTATTGGAATGAGAAGCAAGCTTAAGACCTAACTTATGTACTATATAGATGTTGCTCTTCCCTTGCCTCTTCGGCAGGCTTTTACCTATGAGGTTAATGAGGAACAAGCTTCTTTCCTTCAAGCGGGAATGAGGGTAGTGGTACCTTTCGGAAAGTCTAAAATCTATACGGGAATTGCCCTCAAAATACACCAGAATACACCAGCTTATCCCACTAAATCTATTGAATTTATCTTAGATGAGGCTCCTATACTCTCTCAAAGACAACTACAGTTATTCTCATGGATAAGTGCCTATTACCTAAGTACTTTTGGAGAGGTCCTGAAGATGGGGATGCCCTCATCCTTGCTCTTGGAGAGTGAGACTATTATAGAGAAAACAGAACAGCTTGTTGCGACACAATCTCTTTCAGATGATGAATTTCTTGTATATGAGGCACTGGAGCATGCTTCTTCTCTCACCGCAAAGGAAGTAGGAAAGATACTCCAAAAGAAAAATCCTATAGGAGTACTTAAGTCTCTCTTAGAGAAAGGAATTATTCGCCTTAGTGAAAAAATTTTTGAAAAATATCAACCAAAACTCAAAAAATATCTTCGTCTTACTCAAAAGTATCAGAAGAAGGAAGTCTTGAATGCTCTGTTAGAAGGCGATTCTCTTAAATCCAGAGCACAGCAAAAGCTCCTATGGGCATTTGTTACCTTACGCTCTCAGAAAGAAACACTTATTACTCCTGAGCTTCTTTTACAGAAGGCAGAGGTGAGTGCTACTGTACTTAAGAAATTAGTGAGTTTAGGTGTTTTAGAGGTCTATACTGATGTCATAGATAGGGTTTCTTTTGCATCTGATAGTGAAGTTTTGGATTTAAGCCTTGCTCAGAAAAAGGCTTTTGCTGAAATTGAACAACAATTCCGAGAAAAAAATACGGTGCTACTTCAAGGGGTAGCGTCCTCTGGGAAAACATTGCTATATAGCAAACTTATTGAACAAACCCTTGCCCAAGGAAAAGAAGTACTCTATTTGGTGCCAGAGGTGGGGCTCAGTGTACAACTGATGAATCGCTTGGAACACTTCTTTGGAGATAGTATGAGTGTATATCATAATAAATATTCTGCTCACGAGCGGGTAGAGGTATGGAATAACGTACTTGCTCAAAAGAAAAAAGCACAATTTGTTCTTGGGGTAAGAGCGGCGGTATGCTTGCCTTTTAAGCGTTTAGGACTCATTATTGTAGATGAGGAACATGACCCTTCCTATAAACAAACAGAAATATCTCCGCGTTTTCAGGTACGTGATACTGCCCTTATGCTCTCTCATTTACATGGGGCAAAAACACTTTTAGGTTCAGCCACTCCCTCTGCAGAGAGCTATTATAATGTTCAAATAGGAAAATATGGATTTGTGCAATTGTTAGAGCGCTTCTTGGGAGAGTTACCACCCCTTGTGGAACTGGTAGATTTAAAAGAAAAGACTAAAAAAAAGGAAATGCAAGGACACTTTTCTGATGCCCTTTTACAAGCTATTGAGGAAAATCTTATACTACATAAGCAGATAATTTTATTACAAAATAGGCGAGGCTATTCTCCTTATCTGCAATGTGATATTTGTGATGTTATTCCTCAATGTCCTAATTGTGATGTCTCTCTAACCTATCATCAACTTCAAAATCAACTGTGTTGTCATTACTGTGGTTATACCATTGCCAAACCTGTGAGTTGTCCTGCTTGTGGAACATGTAATTCATTAAGAACAAAAGGATTAGGAACGGAAAAAGTAGAGGAGGAATTATTACAATTTTTTCCTAAAGCTCGGATTGACCGTATGGATATGGATACTACTAAGGGGAAGTATGGCTTTGAGAAAATTATACATAGGTTTGAGCACAGAGAAACAGATATACTCATAGGAACACAAATGGTAAGTAAGGGATTGGACTTTCCTGAAGTGGGTTTGGTAGGAATTATGAATGCAGACCTATTTTTGTATCAACCTGATTTCCGTGCCAAAGAACGATGCTTTGAGCTTCTTTCTCATATTGCAGGGCGTGCAGGAAGAAGAGAATTTCAAGGGAAAGTACTGATTCAAACTTATAATCCCTTTCAAGAAATATTGCAGCAAGTAAAGGAGGGAGATTATCAAAAAATGATTACTCAGCAGCTCGAGGAGCGATATGATTTTCACTATCCACCCTTCTACCGCTTAATCCGCATTGCTCTTAAGCACAAGGAATTTGAGCGAATTAACCAAGCAGGGCAATGGTTTGCTGATTCCTTGAGAGGAGGGCTTTCTCTGTATGAAATAGAAGTCTTAGGAGCAGAATTCCCTTCTATATCCCGTATTCGTAATGAATATATTAAACACATTCTCTTAAAAATACCTCCTAAAGTGGCATTATCTTTGATAAAGGACTATATATTACGTGTGGAACAAAGTTTCTTTTCCATAGCAAATTTTCGTTCTGTACAACTTTTGTATAATGTGGATATTTAGATTTTTAATTTATGAAAAGGTTGACTTTTGTTTTTGCTTTCTGTACTTTCACACTGGGATTCTCTCAAAATATTATAGGTGAACGTTGGAAGATTGATCATCTTATTGGGAATAGTGAGGAAGAAGTGGATGTATATGAACTGAGTGAAATGCCTAAAGGAAAATCTGCAGGTTACTATGTGGAATTCAAGAATAACAATACATTTCATAGCTCCTATTATGCCCCTTGTGGAAATGACTGCTTTACTTCCACTACAGGAACCTATAAGAAGGTGGGAAATCATTATCTCAATATATTTGTCTATCGTCTTACACAAAATGGGGAATGTAAGGATAATAAATTATTGAACAAAAGTTTAGGTAATTATTATATCTATTTTTCGCCTACTGGAGTGATTCGCCTTATTAAAAGTACAGGGAATCTTAGTAGGGATAGGGAAAAAGCACAGGATTCTGAGCGATTAAATAATTTCTCTTCATTCATGGAAGATAAGATTACTCATCAATCACATTTTTCTTTGATAGAGAATTTAGAGACTCCTATTAAAATAGTTACCCAAAAATATGCTAAGGAAATACTTAAACTTACTGATTATATAGTATGCTTGAATAGTACTACACCCAGCGATTGGCGAGTTATCCTAATAAAAGACAACGCTACGGGTAAGTATTATTATGTGATAGAGGAATATATTTCTGTAAAAGGGGAAGTTAAGAAAGCTCTATTCCATTTTTCTGAAGATCAGGTGTCTGGATCTAAGAAATAATATGATAGATTACACTACTTTCCCTATGGTATTCTCCCGAGCAAGCACGATAAGCAGGTCTTCCTTATCCAGTTGTACATTTGGATCAGGGGTTACATTCATTTTCCCATCAGAGTGTTTAATAGCCAATATATTTATCTCATATTTGTGGCGTAGGTTTAGTTCCATAAGAGATTTTCCTATATAACTTTTTGGAATTTTTACTTCATAGATAAAATAATCCTCAGAGAACTTAAAGTAATCAATGATAGTAGGGTGTAATATAGAATAGGCAATTTTTTCTCCCATGGACTCTTCTGGAAATACCACTTGTGTAGCTCCAATTTTTTCTAATACTCTTCCTTGTGTATGGTTTACAGCCTTACAAATAATTTCTCTCAGCCCCAATTCTTTCAAATGTAAGGTGATGAGGATACTTGCCTGTATATTATCTCCTACACTTATGAAAGCCATATCAAAGTCATCTTTTACTACATTTTTCAGAGCAACTTCATCGGTAGCATCAAGAATTACGGCTTCATCTATAATGCCTTCATTAAGAGCTTGCTTGATGAGTTCTTCATTGGAATCAATAGCCAATACAGTGGATTTGTTCTTATAGAGTGTTTTGGCTACTGACTTACCAAATTCTCCTAAACCTATTACTAAAAAATTTTTCATAATGTTATCCAATTAGTATATTTTCTTTGGGATATCTGTAATTTCCTTTGTCTCGTTCACGAGAAAAGGCTAAAGCTATGGTAAGGGGTCCTACCCTACCTAAGAACATGGTGATGAGCAAAATAATTTGAGAGCTGAGGCTCAATGAGTGTGTAACCCCCATAGAAAGGCCACAGGTTGAAAAAGCTGACATTATCTCAAAAAGTATTTTTATAGTATCTTTATCTGAATCAAAACTGATCATAAGAATAGCCATCGTAAGTATGTATAAGAAAGCGATAAAAACTAAGGTGGATGCCTTATTGAATAACTGCCAAGAGATTCTTCTTTTGGAGTATTCTATGTATCGTCTGTTAAGCAAGGAAGCACGTACTCCCAAGCATAGAATACCGAAGGTAGTTGTTTTTATTCCACTTCCTGTTGAATTTGGGGAGGCTCCAATGAACATAAATACAATACAAAGAATAGCAGTAGCTCCTGAAATTCCCTCTATAGGAATAGTATTGAATCCGGCTGTTCGTAAGGTAGCCGAGTGGAAAAAACTTATTAGAATTCTGCCTCCAAAGGACTCATTTGTCAACTCTCCTGTATAATGGTATTCTAGAATGAAAAATAAGAAAGTACCTACCCCAAGAAGAATAAGAGTAATAAGCATAGAAAATTTAGAATTGACACTTATTTTTCTTCTTTTCCCTGTTACATATTCAAAAAGTTCTATAATAGAGGTGAATCCTAATCCTCCAAGGATAATTAATAGTGCTATAATAATATTCATATAAATATGAAAAGTATAGCCTTCTAAATTATGAGGGAAAAGAGAGATACCAGCATTACAAAAAGCAGATACTGAATGGAAGATTCCATAAAAGAGAGCCTTATGCCAGGGAAATTCTTTTATAAAAACAAAAAAAAGCAATACAGCTCCTATAGCTTCTATAAGGAGAACTACAAAAACTACTTTTTTGATATGTAAATAGAGGTCTATTTTTGCTTCATGGTTAAGTCCTTCAGATACTAAGCGCTTGGTGTAAAAACTGATTTTTTTGGATATCAATAGGATAATTACAGAGGAGAGAGTTAGGATTCCTAAACCACCTAATTGAATAAGCAATAATACTATAACTTCCCCATAGGTAGAGAAGGTACTATGTACATCACAAATGGTAAGCCCCGTTACTGTTACTGCAGAAGTAGCTGTAAAGAGAGCTTCAATGAAAGTGAATCCTTTATCACTGATATGAGTGAAAGGCATCATTAGAAGGATAGTGCCAACAAATATTAGTGAGAGGAAAGAAAGGATAATAAGAGTATAGGGAGAATAGTTCCGTAGCATAATTTTTTTAAAATAAAAAGACTATCCAACCTTGCCGTTGAACAGCCTTTGTGACCGCGAGAGGCTTCGAACCCCCAACCCTCAGAGCCGAAATCTGATATTCTATCCAGTTGAACTACGCGGCCTTTTTGTAAAACAATATAATTATGATAATACTTTCTTTACTATGGAAGCGATAAGCTTACCATCAGCTTTGCCCGAAAGCTCTTTGCTTGCTTCTCCCATGACTTTTCCCATATCTTTCATGCTTGAAGCTCCTACACGGGCAACAATTTCTTTAATAAGCGCCTCTACTTTCTCCTCAGAGAGTTGTTCAGGCAGGAATTTGGAGATAATTTCCGCTTGGGCAAGTTCAGGAGCTGCTAAATCTTCTCTTCCTTGCTTCTGATAGAGGTCTGCACTCTCTTTACGTTGTTTCACCAAGCGTTGTAAGAGCTTTATTTCTTCATCTTCAGAGATCGTATCTCCTGCTTTAGCTTCTGTTTTAGCAAGCAATATAGCCGCTTTTATAGCGCGTAAGGAATCCAATGCAATGGTATCCTTTGCTTTCATTGCCTCCTTAAGGGCTTCCATTATTTTTGACTCTAAACTCATAACCTTATGATAGTTAAAAGTGAATGATCTGTCACTACTCAATAAGAGTAGTTTTTAACTTTTATTTCAAAGTGCAAAGTTACATCTTTTTTTGAGATTGAAAAAATCTTTTTTGCAAAACTCTCTTAATTTATTTTTGTTCTTTTCTTTCTCATGCTCATTTCAGAGGGTATTCTACAATTTCCATTTGGGAGATGTTCCCTTGAGAAATCTCAAAGCGAAGCATAGTACGGCTTTTCTGTGCTCCATACTTACCAACGGCTCCTGGATTAAGGTGTAGGAGTTGGTATTTCTTATCGTAAATGACTTTAAGAATATGGGAATGTCCACAAATGAAGATATTTGGTTTCTCCTCCTTCAGAAGTTCAGGAATTCCTTTAGCATAATGAGTAGGATATCCTCCAATGTGGATCATAAGCACTTTCATACCTTCACACTCAAAAAGTTGTTTTTCGGGGAAGAGGCTGCGTATTTCAGTACTATCAATATTTCCATATACGCCCCGCAAGGGTTTTAAGGTCTGGATTTGCTCGGCAACAATAACGGAACCAAAATCACCAGCATGCCATACCTCGTCTGCCCAGCGGACATGTTCTAAGATAGCTTTATCTATGTAGCTATGAGTATCAGATAAGAGCAGTATCTTCATAAGGTTAGATTTCTATTCTTTCCATAGTCATAGAGCGGGAACCCTTAACAAGAAAAAAAGTATTAACAAAATGTTGTTGTGCTAAATAAGCATTCACTTCCTCTAAGGTATGGAATTTGAGAAAATTAGTTTGTGTATTCCAGAAATTCTCTCCTACCAGAAGTACAGCTTCCCATGGATAAAGAGCTATGTCATTTACCAATTGCTGATGTTCGGCGGGACTATAATCTCCTAATTCCTTCATATCTCCTAAAATAAGTATCTTATTAGCAGAAGGAATTTCTTTGAAAGCTTCTATGGCAGCGTGCATACTGCTTGGGTTAGCATTATAGGCATCCATAAGTATTTTGTTGCCATGAGCCTTTTCTACAAACTGAGAACGATTATTAGTGGGGATATATCCTTCAATACCATGAATAATGGCTTCCTTAGTAAGTTTAAAGTAATTACCTATACAGATGGCTGCTGCTACATTCATAGCATTATATTTGCCTATAAGATGGGTTTGAATATTAGACTCCTCCCAGTGAAGTTTTACCAATAGGCTTTCCTTATAAAGAGAGAGTTGTAGGTTAGCTTTCTTATTTCCTTCCATAGAAAAAGAGTAAGTGTTTGAATAACCATTCAGCAAACGAACCTGAATCTCATTATCTTGGCAAAAGAAAATGCGTTTATTATCTTTTTTTAAATAATTATATAGTTCACTTTTGGCTTGGATAACTCCTTCAAAAGAACCAAAACCCTCTAAATGGGCACGTCCAAAGTTGGTGATATAGCCAAAATCAGGTTCAGCAATTCGGCAGAGTTGTGCTATTTCTCCAGGATGGTTAGCCCCCATCTCTACTATAGCTATATCAGTTTCAGGAGTGAGCCGTAATAGAGTGAGGGGGACTCCTAGATGATTATTGAAATTACCTTCTGTTTTTAGGGTACGGAAGGACTGATTCAGTACACTATATATCAACTCCTTTGTAGTCGTTTTCCCATTACTTCCTGTAAGAGCAATAATAGGTGTTGCCAAATAGTGGCGATGATAGAGTGCTAATTCTTGTAATGTTTTAAGAGTATCCTCCACTAAGATGGCTTGTGGAAGATAACTCCATTTTTTGTCATTGGTAACTACATATCTGGCACCTTTTTCTATCGCTATAGGAACAAACTCATTACCATTAAAACGTTCTCCTTGAAGGCAAAAGAAGAGCATATCGGTTAAATCCTTGCGAGTATCAGTAGCAACGCCTTTACATTCTTTAAATTTTTTGTATAAAGTATTCATTTATATTTGAATAAGAAATAGGGTTATGTAAGTGTTTGATAATTATAAATGTAGATTATTGTATCAGTATTCTTGTATGGTTTTATATATGGAAAAACGATTGGGAGCCTTAGAAAGATATTCAGGGGAAAAAATAGAAACAAAATTTCCACCAAGTTCTTGGGTTTGTTGCTTTATTTTCTCTATTTTATAGAACATCTCTTTAGGACATTGTTTGTCTATCTGTTGCCAATGGAGTACACAGGTATGTACCAATATAGGAATCTGTACTTCCAATCGTATATCATAGAAAATATAAGGGGTACAGGTACCTGAACGAAAACCAAGATGTGTAGGGTAACACATAGTATAATCCTCCTTGAATTCTGAGTCAGCTAAGTTACGGTAAAGTTCAGGTAGGGGGAGTAGGTTATTATTGGAACGAAAACGACGTACAGGACGGTTGATGATATTAATCATGCGTTCTCGTTCTTTAGAAAGAATTTCCTGATGGAAAATAGCATCATAAGAGCCTAATACAGAGACGATAGCGTAGTCAGCAACATGTTTTATAAGATATTTATATTTTACATTATTGTAGGAAAGTCCTTGATCATAGTAATTATAGTCACCTAAAAGGAAAAAGAAAGTAGGATGTAGTTTCTTTTCTTCAAAATAAGCGATGAGTGCTTCATAGAAATCGTAAGGGTCTTTTCTCTTGCCTATTACAATCCTAATAAGTTGGCGTAAGGGCGTCCATTGTAAGGTAAAAAAGTAAGCAATTCCTCTTAAGAGTGTACGTAAGATTCCTTTATGCTTGTATTTGAAAGCCTTGGCGACTTCTATGACGGAGATAGTAGCTCCTTCACCAGATGCAAATTCAAGGTTAGGATATTTCTCTTGCAGAGCTTTCTTGAGACGGCTCACCCATATATCTACAATGGGAATCTCTAAGAAATGGTATTGATAACCTATACTATTTGTAGCTGTAAAAGGCTGTGTTGGGTTCTTTTCATGATGCAGATATTCCTCATAACGTGTAAGTAAAAAGAAAGAAGCTGAAAGGATGTCAAAGGGCAGCGAACCCTTTTTGGTAGCAAAGAAATAAGGGATACCTTCCCATTCTTCCATTAAAAGTTCTATAGGTTGGACACCTTTTTGAAAAAGTAATCCAAAATTCTTGATGAAGAATTCACTTCCAATAGGTGATTTAGCATAGGAAAGTTTACTCTCGTCGGATTTAACGAAAGTCTCTAAATCGGTGGTAATTTCTATAGAGAGCCCCAGCATATTTATAAAGATATGCTCACAGATGTACATAAAACGGGGGCTTTTCTTTTCAGTGTAAATGAGTAACATATCAGTATATTTGGGCAAAGGTACGGAAAAACTTTTATAACGTACTTGGAAACAACTGATAAAGTTTTCGTAAAAAAGGGTTGTCTTTTTTAATTAATTTTAAAATTAGTGCAATTCCTCGCAGTAATAGCTGATACGTCCACCACTATCACCTATCTCGATGCTTTCATCATACCAACTAACGATTTGCAACTTGAAATAGTGAGTCCCATCAGCGGTACGTATGATATAAGTATGAAATGAAGGTTCGTAGGAGGGAGGTGGACCTGAGAATACTAAAGCCTTGTTCAATAATGGATTAGCAGTAGTGGTCGTTTGCTGAGGACCTCGATTAGGATCAAACCATGGAATACCTGTGATATTATTGGCAACCGTATAGCTCACCCACTCACGCCGAGACATGGTAATAGATATGTTATTAGTATCCACTACCCATTCTATATCGTGGGGTATTTGTGAGACACTCTTCCAGCGATCGTACCCTTGGAAGCCCATATCGGCTACCCCTCCATGTCCATTGCCACTGGTGCCACTATTGGTGCGCAGTTTGTTACCACAGAAAGCTAAATCCCAGTCCAAACGATTTTTCTGTCCTCCTTCTATGATGTCGGCATTCACTTGGTAGGCATTAAATACCTCGCCTGTACGTAAGTTGTAGTATATCCAGTCGTTGGTAACCTCATTGATATATCCTGAACGGCGTGGTAACACCTTTCCTGTAAAAGGTAGTGCATCATATTTTACACAACTGACCGAAAGGGTGCTTATGAGAATGTAAAAAAGTATCTTTTTCATAGCTAAATCATCTTAAAAATCAATCTCTACCTGTGCAAACCATCTGCGGCCAGCTGTAGCAGGAATATTGAACATAGTAACCCCCGAACCTAAGGTGGAAGGCACATAGTTAAAAACATTATTAATCCCAATATTCAGCTTGTAGTGCTTGAGGAAATGCTGTTGTACATTGAAGTTAAATAAGGCATAAGCAGGCAATTCGCAGCGGAAATAGGCTTCTTTGCTCACGGGGCGCACACGAGTTCCTCCGCCTGAGGGTACTTGTTCTTGTATGGTGATACGGTCTTGTACATCAAATATCTTCTTACCCATCATACTCATTGTCAGTCCTGCCGATACATCATAATCATCGCGGTACCACTTGTATTCGAGTCCTGCGGTAGCAGCATGAGGCGAGGTAGTATTGACTTGCAGTCCGTCGGTTTTACTTACATTTACATACGAATAAGAAGCATTGAGCGTTAAGGCAGGAAGTATCTTCCAGCGGGTAAGCAGGTCAAAGCCCAATAAACGTTGATTCGAGAGATTGGTATATTCAAAATTGTACTGAAACTCATATATCTTCCAAACCCCCTCTATCTTGTCATAGAACTGATTGACAAAGGCATTGCCCGATATAAAGAAATTAGGTACGGCATATTCTGCTCCGAGAGAGAAATAGTGGTTTTTTTCGGGTTGTAACATCTCATTGCCTATGATCTGGAACATTCCCAAGTGATCCCAATTGAAAAATAGCTCTTTGATAGAAGGCGAGCGGTAACCCTTGGCATAGTTGAGTCGGTAGGAAAGTGCTTCGGAGGAAGCGTATTTTATCGCTACTTTAGGTAGTGCCATGAGTCCAAATTGTAGGCTATAATTGGTACGCAAGCCCGCTTCCACTTGCCATTGTGGGGTAATGGAATAAGTATCTTGGAAGAAGAACTCCCATTCCTTGAGCCCACGAGTGAGCATACGATGCGAAGCAAAGCGGTCGCTGGTAAGGTCGTCCTGAAAATAGTCTATCCCCAGAATCAGATCATGCTTTTTAAAATATTGGGAAGTAAGCGTAAGGCGTGGCTGCATAATCTTGGAGTCATACACCTTCTTATGCTCATCACGACGCTCATGACGCTTATAACGCTCATAGAAATCGGTATGGAAAGTCCCATGTAGGGTCAAGAAATTTTTCCATTGGTAAGAGAACTTCGCTCCTCCTGTAAAATCCTTTGTTTGTGAGAAATACAAGTCTTTTACCATATCGTATGAGTTCATCAGAAAGCCCGTTCCATAGAGTTGCAGGCTAAAATTCTTGGTTTCAAAATAGAGTTTTTGAGAGGCTGACACGTGTTCTACCCCCTCTATACCCATAGGTGGACGCAAAAAGGTAGCCTGTACTATCGTATCTTTAGGGAGGAATGGATTTGCCTCACGGGTATATACCTTACGGTCAGGTTCTTTTTGGTAGAGATAATAAGCATCTTGGCTACTAAACCACACATCGGTTTGGGTGGTGAATTTTCCTATTTTGGATCCTGCGGATACCCACGATTGTAGGTTGGGTTTATCGGCATTTTTCTCAAACATATAGAGGAAATCACGTGGTTGAGGGTTGTGGTAATTACGCTCGTTCATCTCGGCATGACGCGAACCTACCGTAATACTCAGAGGCTTGTCTGTTTTCTTGGTAATGATGTTAATCACTGCCCCTGCTGCGCGTGAACCATAGAGGGTAGAGGAGGCTCCTTTCATTACCTCGATACGCTCCACGGCATGGAGATTAAAGCGTTCGTAATCCAGATTTCCTGCCATTTCGCCTGTCATACGCTCTCCATCTACCAAAAAAAGAATATGGCGTGCATCAAGTCCCTGCATACTTATCTCGTTGCCAAAACCTACTTTTTGAATATTCATACCCGGGGTTTCCTGCATTAGGGCTTGCTGGATATTGCTATAGCCTGCTTCTACGAGCTGCTTTCCTGTGATCACTTGCACCACGGTAGGAGTTTCTTTAATGGGACGTAGGGGAGTGGTTGCTTTGGCTGTAATAGTGGTGGCTGTAAGAGCTGTGGTCTCTTGGGAGAGGTATATGGTAACGTCCTTTTGCTTAGAGAGTGTTCCCTTCTTAGCCTTGTAACCCAATGACTGTATCTGGTAGTATAGGGTGCCGTCCTTGTGCTTTTTCAGTAGTGCCACCCCTTTATCATCGGCCACACTGTGTTGCAGTTTATCATTATAGGTAGGTTCTGTATAGCTCACTACGGCAGCTACAATAGGCTCACGAGTGCTTTCATCAAGCACCCGTAGCCGTATTTGTTGTCCATAGCTTCCTCCACAAAAGAGAAGGAATAGGCATATTAGATATCTCATTTTCTGGGAAAAAGAATTATAAATCATCATAGCCCCCCTCTATAGGAATAATAGGAGAGGTGATATATAATCCCAGTTCTTTATTGATATAAGCCAAGCGAATAGAAGCACCGTTTTTCTTCAAGCGGGTAATGATGCGTATCTCTCCCTTATCAGAGGTTTTTAGCTGTTGGGTACCTTCCGCATTCCAAAGGGTAGTGGTTACATTCACCGCTTTGAATTTGGTAAAGAGATAATGAGAGAAAGTCTCTCCCTCTATTCCTGCTTTTTGGTATAATTCCTGTTCGGTTTTAGTGGTAGGATAAGCAAAACGAGCCAATGCCTCAAAGGAAATCTGCATATTATTAGCTGCTACAGCGGTTTTAGGTAGGGTGATTCGCATACGCTTAGTAACATTGGTATATTCAGTACCTCCTTTCCATTGGAAATGTATAGGCAAATCCACCTGAGTGGTTTTTCCTTCGTAGGTAAGAGTAGAGGATAGAGTTCTGCTTTCACCGAGAAATTCTACCGTATATTGGTAAGTCTTGCCGCGTAGCTGCTCATCACCATGGTCTAACTTCCATTCGGCGAGTGCTTCTTCGTAGGCGTCATATTCCTCATCAAAATTCTTTAGGCGAGCGGTATCTATCTTTTGGCGGAAGACATGACCTACTACATTCATCATATTGTAGTTAATAGAGATCTCAATTTCCTGTGTATTGACATTGTAGAAGCCTACCAAGATTACTGCCCCATCTGGCTTAGGCTTGGCAGGGTCATCGTCCTTTAGGTAGGGGGTTACCTCTCCCTTATCGTCAAAGAGCTTTATCCAGCCTGCTTCAGGATATTCGTTCTTCTCCCAAGAGGAGAGTTCCATCAGGGTAGCATTGGCGGTCATTCCAATAGCAAAAGGCATAGAACCAGGTTGTATCTTGACGATTTGGATTTCCATTTTTTTCTCTACTTCCTTCCAGCGGAATCGAAATTTGGTAGGCACTCCTCCAGGGAGGCGGCTCTTATCCACCCCCGCCATCTTAACATCCTGTCCTAATATAACTGTATTGTTCAGCTGCTGGATTACCTTAGCAGTTCTGTTGTCTTCTTGTTTAAT
Organism: Capnocytophaga sp. G2; assembly: GCF_035282625.1. NCBI lineage: Bacteria > Pseudomonadati > Bacteroidota > Flavobacteriia > Flavobacteriales > Flavobacteriaceae > Capnocytophaga > Capnocytophaga sp. G2. The sequence goes on from NZ_JAYKBU010000021.1 coordinate 26,929, forward strand.
CTCTTGGTGTTGTTCTTCTTTTTTACAAGAAAAAACTCCTATAGCAAAGGAAGCTATACATATAAGGGATATTATTTTTTTCATTATAAGGTATTTAAAAAGGTTAGTTTTCATCTTGGTTTTCTTGAGCTCGTACCCAGTCATAATTTTCTAGATCATACTCATTAAGTTCTCCTCTATCAGGAGTTATTTTCCCGTTATACTTTTGGATAAAGGCTTTGGTTTCTGCCCTTTCATAGATCTCTTGAGTGATGGCAAAGTTGAGTTCTCCATTCTCATCATCTCTTTCTCCATTATTTGTAAAATAAGCTATCTGGGTAGGATAGGTAATTTTAGCTATAGGCAAAGCGCTTAAGGTAAGTGTATTAATAACCTGTAGTTTGCTCATATCAAAGTCTTGTAACTTAGGAAGTGCTATCAAGGAAATTGCATATACTCCTATAGGTTTTTTCCCCTTGCTTAGCTCAGGTAAGGTTACCTTTTCCAAAGCAGGGCAATCTCCCAAATGGAGGATATCCCCTCCAAATAATCCTGAGAAAATACTTTTCTCTCCCCTTTGTAGGAATACCTTGCTATGGGAAAGGTCTATTTGCTTAATAGCTTTGTTATGTGAAAGCATTAATATTTTGAGATTTTCTGCTTGAGAGAGATCTAAAGCAGGTGTATTTACCCATTTGAGAGAGACCCCTTCAGTGTATTGTCGTATTTTTAAGTAAGGCAAAGTAGCTTCCTTTTCTTTGGACATTTCTATTTGGACGTTTCCTGCATAGTGAGGGTGGTTGATGATGTATTCCAGCCCGTCTAACTTCATAATCTTACTTTTATCGATCTCCAATCCTGTAGGGTCATGGTGAGATTGTTCTATAACAATAGGAGTGGATAGCTCGGCAGTACGTAATGGTTTGCTGATATCTATCTTATCTCCTATCATGAGACTGGGGAAAAGTCTCTTGAACAACTCAAGCAGGGTAGGATCGGGCACTTCGCGTAGGGTGGTATATTTCTTTAGAGAACCGTCCTTAGTAGCTATTTGAATATCCGCTTTAGCAGCAGTTTTTGAATAAGCAGGGAGGCTCTCCATATCATATTGGGCAGTTACCGGAAGGATAAGTTTTCGCAAAGGACGAAAGTTCTTAAACTCATAGATAGAGTTACCACTTAGGTCTACCTGCTGGATATTCTCTGGAAGCAAGGAGAAGTCAAAGACCTTTCCTAAAGCATTATTGGAGAGATTCACCTCTTGCAAATTCTTGAAGATAGTGATTCCTGCCACGCTTTTAAGTCCTGCTCCTGAGAGGTCAAGAGAAGTGAGGTTCCACAACTTATCATCAATTACGATGGCATTCCCCTCAAAGGAGAATCCCTTTGCCTTGAGTGCTGTGGTAAGTTCTGGATTGTCTAAGGGAAAAGCCTTTCCATACAAGGAGATGTCATCTTTCTTACATGCTCCTAAAGTCATTAGTATTACAACAAGCAATACTATTGTTACTCGGTGAAGATATCTTTTCATAAGGATGTCTTTAAAGAAATAAATTTTTAATTAGAATAAATAAACAATTTATAAGCGAGCGCAAAGATACAAATTTATTTAGAATAAAAACAAATAAAAAGTAGATAAAATTATAAACTGTCAGAAGAAAGAGTTAGTTATAATAATATAAGAGGCTATCCTTTTCGGACAGCCTCTTATATTATTTCCTTTGTCGTACCGCTTCAAAAATAAGTACAGCAGCACTGGTTGATACATTCATGGAGTCAATTTTTCCTCGCATTGGGATAATGATATTCTTAGAAGAGGCTGAGAGCCACTGGGGGGATAAGCCAACATCTTCTGTACCTACTACGATAGCTGTGCGTCCTCTGTAGGATACACTGTCATAAGGGACTGATGCTGATAGAGCTGCGCAGTAAATAGTAAAATTTTCCTTCTGTAAGAAGGAAAGAATCTCCTTAGTACTTGCTGTGGCTATGGGCACTGTAAAGAGAGTCCCTACACTGGAGCGAATTACATTAGGATTATATAGGTCTGTCTTAGGGTTGGCAATACAAACAGCATCCACTCCTGCAGCGTCGGCAGTACGTAATAGTGCTCCTATATTACCCGGTTTCTCAGGAGCCTCTGCTATGAGTATGAGTGGATTCTCCTTATGAAAAGTAAGTTCTGAAAGGAAATGATCTTTAGTTTGAGCAAGTGCTAAGATTCCCTCAGTGGAGGAACGGTAGGAGAGTTTTTGATAAATCTCCATAGAAATTTCTGTTAATTTCTCTCCAGCAAACTGTTTTTCTACTTCTTCTTGTGAAAGGATAGCCGAACAAAAGAACAGTTGTTTTATCAGATAACCTGCCTCTATAGCAAGGGTGAGTTCTCGCCTTCCTTCTATAAGGAATTCCCGTTGTTCTCTTCGTAACTTAGATTTCTGAGTAAGGGAGTATAGGTGTTTTATGAGAGGGTTTTGGAAACTGGTAATCTGTTGCATGGTTATAGAGCCAAATTGTCAATCAGGCGTACACCTTCTATATATACTGCAATGAAAGCGCGGTATGGAGTGTGCTCCTTTTTTTCATAGGTTTGTTGTAATGTATTTTCATCCACAATAAGAAAATATTCTACCTCAAATTCAGGTTTCTTAGCGAACTGTTCCTTAACAAATATTTCCAGATCAGGGAAAGAGTCAGTTGTAAAGTGTTCTTTTACCTCTTGTAGCACTTTGTATATAAAGGAAGCTTTCTCTCTTCCCTCAGCAGAGAGTCGTTGGTTACGGGAACTCATGGCAAGCCCACTTGCTTCACGTATAATAGGGCAAGGGACAAGGGTTACGGGGAGCTTTTTCTGGCTGACCATGCTTTTGATAATAAGAATTTGTTGGTAATCTTTCTCTCCAAAGTAGGCACGAGTGGGGTGAACTAAGCGGAAGAGTTTTTCTACAATAGTGGCAACGCCCTGAAAATGCCCTGGACGAAAAGCGCCTTCCATTACCTTATCTAAACCTTGAAAATCATAATTTCCTGAAGTAGGGGCACCTTCATACATCTCAGAGATAGCAGGTGCGAAAATAGCGATATTATCCGAAAGGGTTTGGATGGTAGCTATATCTTTTTCTAAGTTGCGAGGATACTTTTCCAAATCCTCTGTATTGTTGAATTGGGTAGGGTTTACGAATATACTTACCACAACTTGGTCATTATCTTCTATGGCTTTTTTGATCAAGGACAGATGACCTTGATGTAAGGCGCCCATAGTGGGAACTAAGCCAACAGATTTTTTTTCTTGATTGAAAGAATTCAAGAAGTGCTGTAACTCTAATTTATTGTTAAAAATTTTCATATTTTTATGATTTTGAACTATGAAATTGAATAAATATGTAAATAATTTGAATTTTTTTTGTAACTTTGTACCGAAATAGTTATAGAATAATAATATACCTATGAAAAATAAAAAGATTCTCTATGTTTCTTCAGAGGTATTACCTTATCAAGCAGAAACAGAAGTTTCAAAAATTGCATTTGATTTAGCAAGAGCCCTCAATACTACGGGAGGACAATTACGAATATTTACTCCTCGTTATGGGGATATTAATGAACGTCGCCATCAGCTTCATGAGGTGATTCGCCTCTCTGGAATGAACTTAGTTATTAATGATATAGATATGCCTTTGATTATTAAAGTAGCTTCTATCCAGAAGGAGCGTATGCAAGTGTATTTCATTGATAATGATGAATATTTTAAGCTGGAGGATACCTTTGATACTGAAGGGAAACTCTATGCTGATAATGATGAGCGTTGCATTTTCTTTGCAAAAGGAATTATAGAAACTGTTAAAAAACTTAATTGGACACCTGACCTTATACATGTACAAGGTTGGTTGGGAGCTTTGTTACCCCTATACTTACGTACTACTTATGCAGAAGAGGCTATCTTTTCTCATACCAAAATAATTACTAGTTTTTTAAGATCTCCTTTTGAAGGAACTCTTAGCAAGCAACTTCTTTCTAAAATGGCTTTTGATGAAATCACTCAAAAAGAAGCTCCAGAACTTTTAGAACCTAATAGCATGAATTTTATAAAAATAGCTTCTCGCTATTCTGATGCTATCACTACTATTAAAGGAGTTTTACCTAAAGATGCTCTTTCCTATATTACTTCCTTGGAAAAACCTTTCCTATTGGAAGAAGCAGAAATTCTCCAGAAAACTTATCCTCAGTTTTACAGAGAACTTCTGCGCTAAAGTATAGAATTTTCTTTCATTACTTTACCTTGATCTCATACGGTACCCTTGCTTGTAAGAAAGAATGAGGATATCGTGTGGAATAGTTTATCCGTTGGAGTTGGTCATAGGTATCTTCCCCTATTTCTTCACGTAATAGGGATCTAAGTTCTGCTCTGGTGGAGGCTTGGAACTGTTTCTTAAAGAATTCACTAAAGTCCACTTCTATTATAGGATAAGCAATAAGGCTATAATTACCGCTTGAAAGATTCTTCTCCTTGACTACATAGTCAATAACATCATTTAAGGAACCTATTTGGTCAATAAGTCCATGCTTTAAAGCATCAGCACCTGTCCATACACGTCCTTGAGCTAAGGAATCTACTTTTTCCCAAGTCATTTTACGACCATCTGCTACTCGTTGTACAAATTTTTTATAGAAACGTTCTATGCCTTCAGTAATTACTTCACGTGTTTTTTCAGGGGTCTTTTCTAAAAGACTATAAGTAAGAGCATGAGGGTGTGTTTCTACTTGTTGGCTATGAATGCCTATTTTATCAGCTAATTCTTTAGCATTAGGGATAAGACCAAATACCCCTATAGAGCCTGTCAAGGTTTCCTTATCAGCAAAAATGCGATTGGAATTACATGCTATATAGTAACCTCCCGATGCTGCCCAATTACCCATAGAGGTATATACAGGTTTTACTTTTTGAGTGAGTGCAATTTCCCGATGAATAAGTTCTGAGGCTAATCCACTTCCACCTGGTGAATTTATCCTTAGTATGATAGCTTTAATGTTTTTATCCTCGCGAGCATCCCTTAAGGATTCTATGATAGTTTCATTACCAATTTTTTCTCGCTGGGATTTTCCCTCTATAATTTCTCCATCGCAGAAGATAATAGCAATTTTATCCTTCTTTGCTTTTTTAGGAGCTTCTTTTAGGGTCTCAAGGGAAACATTTTGTGCATATTCTTCAATAGGGATAAGGTGAAGGTCTTCTATTTTTTCACTTTTAGTAACCTTACAAAGACTATTTTCAAATTCATCATGGAAAGCAATCTTATCTACCAAATGATGCTTTAGCGCAAGTTCAGGAGTGCGTCCCCATAGGCTGTCTGCAATTTGGTTAAGATCACTAAGAGAAAAACCTCTACTTTGTACTACCTCATTGGCATAACTTTGCCATAAGGAATGCAAATAGGCACTTATTTGTTCTCTGTTGGCTTCACTCATAGTGTTCTCTAAGAAAGGCTCTACAGCGCTCTTGTACTTACCATGGCGGAATATTTCCATGTGTATACCTGTTTTTTCCTGCAAATCCTTATAGTATAACACCTCTGCACTAAGCCCCTGTATCTCCACACTGCCCAATGTTCCTAAAAAGAGAGAGTCAGCAACACTATGGAGAAAATAATCATACTGGGAAATAGATTCTCCAAAAGCATAGACAAACTTTCCAGTAGTTTTGAAATCGGCTACTGCTTTACGAATATCTGCCAGATGTGTCTTCCCTGTGATTCCTTCAGTGGATCCCAGTATAATTCCCTTAATATGCTTATCTGTCTTGGCATACTTAATAGCTCTGAGAATTGCTGTAAGTGTATTTTCTTCAGTTATCTCATAATTGAAATTTTTAATGTATATTGGCTGGCTGTATTCATATATAGGCTTTTTGAAATCCAAACTCAATATGGAATTCTCCTTAGTACTCTCTTTTTTTGGAGAGAAAGCAGATCCCATTCCAATAAAAGCAAGAAGTATAAGGCATATTGAAATAAAAAAACCAATAATTACAGCTAATATTGTTTTGAGAAAATTTACCATAAATGAATGATCATTACATGAACATAATAATTGCATAACCTACCACAATCGCTACAATAGTGGCGACAAAGCCAGGAATTTGGAAAGAGTGGTTTAGTACATACTTCCCAATATGAGTGGTACCAGTACGGTCAAAGTTAATAGCTGCTACTACAGTAGGGTAGTTAGGGATAAAGAAATATCCATTGACTGCAGGAAACATTGCCACTAAAGCAAGGGGAGAAATACCTAAAGCAATACCTAAAGGATATAATGTGCGTACGGTTGCTGCTTGACTGAATAGGAAGATGGACATCACAAAAAGTGCCACAGCGAAGAGGAATGGATATTGAGTTACAATCTCAGCTATGTGTGTCTTGAAGAACTCAATGTTTCCATTAAAGTAGGTGTCTCCCATCCATGCAATCCCAAAAATAGCAATAACCGCTTGCATTCCCGCAATAAATACAGATCCTTTTACAGCTTTATTAATATCTGCTTTGGAGAAAATAAGCATAAGTCCTGCGGTGGACATCATTACAATTTCAATAGTTTGAGTCATACCAAGTTGTACCATCTTACCATCTATTTCAAATGATGGGCGCAAGGCATCTACAGAACCGAAAAGAACGATAGAGAGCACTCCAATGAGAAAGATAATTACAGAGGTTTTTGCTTTTTTAAGGTCTGCTTCTGAAGGTTTAGGTTTATCTTGTTCTTCTTTGCTGATAAGCCCTTCCTTAAGGCGACGAAGATATTCAGGGTCTTTTTCCAAAGGAACTCCTATGAAATTCACTGCAATAGCACCAACAATCACTCCAATAAGTGTAGAGGGGATACATACCATAAGGATATTTCCCAAGGTAATTCCCTTATCTCCTAAAAGTTCAGCTGAGAGAAGGGCAGCAGTAGCTGCGGATATAGGACTTGCTGTAATAGCTTGTTGGGAAGCGATTACAGAAATAGAGAGTGGACGCTCAGGGCGTACCTTGCTGTCGGTAGCAATTTCTGAAATGATAGGTAACAAGGAGTAAGCAATGTGCCCTGTACCAGAGAATAAAGTGAAGAAATAGCATACTACAGGAGCAAGAAAAGTAATCATAGCAGGATTTTTCCTAAGGATTTTCTCGGCAACTTTTACCAAATAATCCAACCCTCCTGCTGCCTGTAGGGTAGCTGCTGCGGTGATAACCGCTACGATGATGAGCATTACATCAATAGGAGGGTTACCTGGCTTAAGCCCAAAGCCAAAAACCAAAATTCCCAATCCAATCATACCGAAGATACCCAGACCGATACCTCCTACCCTTGCTCCTACAAAAATAGCTGCAAGGACAATTAATAATTCAATGTAAATCATAGCAATAATCTAAGTTTAACGTTGTTGTTTTTAAAGGCACAAAGATACGAATTTAATGATTAATGACTCATGATTAAAGGATAATTTTTGATAAAAATTTATTTTTTAGCAATTACTCTGATGGTTTCCTTCACTTTTTGGGCAATAATACGTGCTATCTCTATATTAGGGTGTACTATAGTAATATGTCCCATTTTTCTAAAAGGACGTGTTTGCCGCTTACCATAGATATGAGGGGTAACCCCTTCCAGTGCTAGGACTTCTTCTATATGCTTATAGAGTACATCTCCTGTATAACCTTCTTCTCCTACTAAGTTGACCATGACACCAGCTACTTTGCTTTTAGGACTTCCTAAAGGCAAATTCAAAATAGCTCTAAGATGCTGTTCAAATTGGTTCGTATAACTTGCTTCAATAGAATAATGTCCAGAATTGTGTGGACGAGGAGCTACCTCGTTGACCCATATTTCTCCTGTTTGGGTGAGGAATAGCTCTACTGCCAATAGCCCTATACTCTCAAAGGATTGAGCTACTTGTAAGGCTATCTTTTGAGCTCGCTCGCTGATTGTCTGAGGAATACGTGCCGGACAGAGAACATATTCTACTTGGTTAGCTTCAGGGTGAAACTCCATTTCTACCACAGGGTAAGTAACGGTTTCCCCTTTAGCATTACGAGCTACTATTACTGCAAGTTCTTTTGCTATTGAGGCATATTCTTCTGCGATACAGTCCCCTTGAGGAAGTGAAGCTAAGTCCTTATCATTACGAACTATTTTTACTCCATTACCATCATAACCAAATCGGGTACTTTTCCATACAAAAGGATAGCTCCATTTTCCTTGTATAAGGGATTCATTTAAGAGAGTAGGAGAGGAGAAATATTCAAAGGGAGCCGTAGGAATATTGTGTTTCTTATAAAAATCTTTTTGTAAGCCTTTATCTTGTATAGTGCGTAGACTCTTAGGGGTAGGGTATACAGTAACGCCTTCTTTCTCTAACTGTTCTAGAGCATCTACATTTACATTTTCTATCTCAAAGGTAAGAAGATTTACTTTTTTACCAAACTGATACACAGTATCATAATTCAATAAATCTCCTTGTTCAAACCGTTGACAGCCAAAGCGTGCCGGAGCGTCTGCACTTGGGTCAAGCACTGCAGTGCGAATATCGTACTTAAGGGTCTCAGCAAGGAGCATCTTTCCTAACTGTCCACCTCCAAGTATACCTAAGGTAAAGTCTGTAGAAAAATAGGTCATTTTAAATTATTTGACAAAAGTTATAATTAATGAGAGTCCTTACACTCTGTAAAAAGATTCTCCAATATGTTTGCAAAAATACGAATTTATTTATTTTTCTATTGCTTTTTGACTAACTGTGTGTAATATTTTTTAAAGGATTAAGATAGAAAATATTTAAAAAGCTAATGTTTTCATTGTTAAACTTTAAAAAGAATATTCATCCAAGAAGAGATCAAGCACAGAGATATTTAAGATTATTCTTAAGATAATATTAATAAAGAGCTAATAATTAATAAAAGGAAATAAATTATTTAATTAGGAGGAAGTAAAAATGCTTAATATCGCTTGCTGAATTCTACATGTATTGAGTGATAAATGATAGTTTTTATTTTTGAAAAGTATCATATTGCGAAAATAGATTTATTTATAAATAATCTTTATTTCTAATAATCAAGAGAATTATATAAAAAAGAATTAGAAAAGAGTGCTAAAATATAAATTAAAATTGTGCTGAAAATACTTTTTTTATGCTAAAAAATCGTATTTTTGTGCTCTGTTAAGAAATTATACACTATGAATAAGAAACGTAATACAATGGAGTATTTGAAATCTTTTTATATAAAAGATTACCTAATAATGGCGCTTGCCATTTTTATTTATACTATTGGGCTTACGGGATTTATTATGCCCAACCAAGTAGTGTCAGGGGGGCTAGCGGGAGCTGCTCTTTTATTGAATTATGCCACAGGAATTAATGTATCCAGTACGATTTTCGTAGTGAATGTATTACTTCTGATAGTAGCCTTCCGTCCTTTGGGAAAGAAATTTGTTATCAATACCATTATAGGGGCGGGAATGCTTACTGTTGGAGTAAGGTTAGGAGAGGTGTACTTAAAACCTTATTTTTTAGCCAACCCACCTGTGCATGATCCATTTATTGCTATTGTGTTGGGGGGTATCTTTATGGGAGTCGCTTTAGGAATGGTATATTCTGTTAATGGAAGTACAGGAGGAGTGGATATTATTGGCTTTTTGGTTACCAAGTATTTTAAAATACGAATCTCTCGTATTCTCCTATATGTGGATGTACTTATTGTATTATCTTCTATCTTTATATTGAAAGGGTATACGATAGAAAAAATGGTTTTAGGGCTTATCTTACTTCCGGTGATGTATCAGGCGGTAGATGTGATTATGAATGGAGCCAAGCAAGCCATACAGGTTATTATTCTCTCAAAGAAATATGAGGAGATAGCCACCCATATTAATACTGAGCTTAAGCGAGGTTGTACAGTGGTTGATGGTATAGGTTGGTATACCAAAAACTCTCAAAAAGTAATCATTGTCTTTGCCCGTCGTGGAGAAGGAACTGCTATTTTTCGTTTGATTAATAGTATAGACCCTGATGCCTTTGTTACTCGTGCTAATGTGGAAGCCGTTTATGGAAAAGGTTTTGAAAAATTTAACTAACAAAAAAATTTAACTAACAAACTAATATATTTTTTGTATTAGATTTTTGCTATATATTGGAAATTATTTAATTTCTATAAGTAAAGAAAAATTCCTGTAAAGGTTAATGATTTTGTGCTGAGGAAATATTAATGTTGTGTGATAAGAATACATCTATTGTTTATTTACTTTAGTTTTTTAAGCAATAAACAGGGAAATAAATTTAATACATTCTTAGTAATTTATAAAACATACTATATGAAATTATTAAATTTGCATTCTTTGAAAAACATGACATTGTTTTTCTCTGCTATGGCTCTCTTTTCATGCAAAAAAGAAGATGCCAATGAATCAAACAGAACGGCTTTAAATGCAGCGCAATTAGACAGTTATGTAGCGCAGCTTCCTTCTGTAAAACAGCGTGCTCCTTTCTCTGAGAGATTAGCCTCCCAGCAAGCACCTAAAACAGCTTCTCTTTTCGGAGCCCCAATGATGAGTGTGGCAGCTACTCATTACTATGAACAAGCTAAAGAGTATGAGAATCAATTGCTTTTTACCGAAAATGATGAAGTTTTTTATCCAGGAGCTTTGGTAAAATCAAAAACAGTGGTTGATGGGTCTTATTCTCCTATTATTGTACCACGAAAACCTATTACTATTTCAGTTTCATTAACAGGGGACTCTCCTAGGGTTACTGTTGAGAATCCCTCTCTGTCTACAATGCGTGCAGCGATTAGTGAACTGTTAAATAAGAACTTCAATGCACCACCTGCCAATATGACTTATAATAGCTATGAAGTACATGATGAGCAGCATTTGAAATTGGCATTAGGTGCAAGTTACTCTGGTGCTGTAAATACAGTGAAAGGAAGTACTAATTTCAAATATGATAAAGAAAAAACAAGATATATTGTCAAAATTGAACAGGTATTCTATACAGTAGATATAGATCTTCCTAAAAAAGCCTCTGATTTCTTTAATGATAATTTTGATTATAGAACCCAGTTTGGAGCAGAAAAGCCTGTTTATATCTCTTCTATCAAATATGGGCGAGTATTATTACTCGGTATAGAGTCCACTCTTAGTAAGATTGACTTAGAAGCTAAAATAAATGCCTCTATTCTAAGTGGTAAGTTCACTGCGGAAGCTGAGACAGCTTATAATGAGTTGAAAAAAAGTGCTACCATCACAGGACGTGTTTTTGGAGGAAATGCTAAATTGGCAGGGAAAACTATTGGGGATTTCGCTTCAATACGTACCTTCTTAGAAGAAGGAGCTACTTTTGGAAAAGAAAATCTCGGTGTACCGCTTTCCTATCGTTTAAGAGAGTTAGGTACTAATGAGACTTTTAAAACGGTGATTTACTCTAAATATCTAAAAAATGATGCTTCTTCTATTGATGATAAAACATTAGATTTTGATTTGGTTATTAAGCGAGGAGAATTAAGAGATGCTTTAGGAAAAGAGTTGTCTACAGAGTATTACACTATTGAAAGATGGAATCCTAAGAGTTCTGAACAACCTAATCCTAGGAAAGATTATTATGATAATTCAGGAAAAATTACCAAGAAAATCATTTCTTTTGAGAAGGGAGAAAAAATCTTTATCAATGTAAAAATAAAACATGGTAAAACACTTTCTTTTAAACTTCCTTCCTTTGAAGAGTTGGTAAGAGCAGCCCAAAGTAGTAAAGAAACAAATATGTACAATTTGGAAAAAGGTACTGGACATGCTATTAAAGATATAAATAACAATAGTTTAACTATTGGTATTTACAATCAGAAAATAAAGTAGATTCTTAGTAAAAAACTTTATTAATTATATGTATTTTTTAAGAGAACTATCCGTTTTTACGATAGTTCTCTTAATATTATCTCTCTCTTTCGGACAAAAACTTTATCTTTGCCAAAAAATGACTGAATGAACAAAGAGGTTTCACATAAAATAGAACATCTACATATCTGTGTACTTATCCCTACCTATGACAATGCCAAGACATTGGCAGATGTATTGGAAAGGGTACTTGAGTATACCTCTCATGTATGGATAATCAATGATGGATCTACGGATGATACGGCTGTAATTTTATCCCAATATCCTTCTGTTCAGATAATAACCTTTCCTAAGAATACAGGCAAGGGGAATGCCTTGAGGATAGGTTTTCAGGAGCTTCGTTCAAGGGGATATACTTATGCACTTACTATAGATTCTGATGGGCAACATTTTCCTGAAGATATACCCGCTTTTGTACAGGCTTTGGAAAGGGAAAAAATGCCTGTGTTATTGGTAGGAAGTCGTAATATGTCTGGGGATACCATACCTAAGAAAAGTAGCTTTGGACGTAGATTCTCTAATTTTTGGTTCCGTTTGGAAACAGGAGTAAGTCTTTCCGATACACAGTCTGGATATAGGCTTTACCCTCTTATGGAGATTCCTAAAAGATATTTTACTGGGAAATTTGAATTTGAGATAGAAATATTAGTGCGCACCTCTTGGCGAGGGATTGCAATAAAGGATGTGCCTATACGTGTATTATATGATCCTAAAGAGCGTGTATCTCATTTTCGCCCAATAAAAGACTTTATTCGTATCAGTATACTGAATACTTTCTTGGTGCTTATTGCTTTCTTATATATAAAACCACGTGATTTCTTTCGAGGTCTAAAAAAAAAAGTTTTATCCGATTTCTCAAGGAAGATCTCTTAGAGAGTAATGTCTCTGATAGTAATAAGGCTTATTCGGTTGCCTTAGGAGTCTTTTTTGGGATAGCTCCTTTCTGGGGATTTCAAACCGTTCTCACCCTTGCTTTTGCGGTATTTTTTAGGCTGAACAAATCTCTTGCTTTTCTCTGTTCCAATGTGAGTATTCCTCCCATGATTCCTATAATTGTACTGACTTCTCTTAAGATTGGAAGCCTCTTCACAGGAGGAAAGATGCTCCCTCCCAAAGGAGAGATTACCCAAGAATTTATTAAGGAAAACCTTATTCAATACCTTATTGGGAGTTTCCTTTTAGCCAGTATTGCAGCTGGGTTATTAGGGATAGGAGTGTATCTACTTTTGAAAATAAAAGGTAAAGAGGTATAAGTAAATAAAAAACCATCCTCAACGGATGGCTTCTTAACAAAAATAATATATGCGCAGTAACTAATAACCTTATTTGAATTCTAAAATAGCATTTTCTATAAAGTCAATATAATCAAAATAACCATTTTCTTTCAGAAAATTAACTAAGTATGCCCCACTGGCTTCCATGCCTCCTACAGCTTCCACTTGGAGGAGCTTAGCATAGAGAGGAGCTATGTATTTCTGAACACTTTGCGTAGGTACGGAGGTACGACGGGCGAGATAGTTTACTATTTTCCCTTGAGCATCTTTGAATATATCAAAATCTGTTACCACCCAATAATATTCCCCTGATTTAGCAAGATTCTTAGCTACAGCGTGGAAATTAATGCCTTGTTGTATATTATCCCATAGTACTTTGAAAATAATACGGGGCATATCCGGATGGCGAATAATATTGTGAGGAGAGCCTAAAAGTTCTTCTTCAGTATAACCACATACATTACAAAATACCTGATTTACATAGTCTATAACCCCGGCGGCATCAGTACGACTCATAATAGTTTTGGACTTATCCCAATCCACTTCCTTATCAATAGGAGTAGGGTACTTAAAGTTTGGTATCATACTCTGAGGGAATTAAAGTAATATTAATATTTATTTCCTCGCAAAGGTACATATTTTTTTTAGAATAGAAAAGAAAATGATAATATTTTTAATAAGATGGACTGTTAAATTTATAAATTAATAGTTTAGGAAATAGCAGATGGAATGGAAAATGTCAAGGAATAATGGGTTCCTTAAAAAGTTATCAACAATGTGTGAAAAATAACTATAATAAAATTGGGTTTTTTAATAAAAAATTTATAACTTGCGCCCGCAAAATATAATGAAAGAAAAGTACTATGGATTTACTCATTGTAGCAGTGTTTTTTATTGGTTATCTGTTTATTACAGTAGAACACCAAGTGAAAATTGATAAGACTATTTCCGCTCTTGGAATGGCAGTTATTTGTTGGACTATCCTTAAAACGGCGGATTTACCCGTTTTTGAGATTGAAGATGGATTAAAACCTCTTGCAGATAATTATGGAGGAGATAATCATCAAGCCATTGATAATTTGCTACTCCATCACTTAGGAAAGGTGGCAGAAATTCTCTTTTTCCTTATTGGTGCCATGACTATTGTTGAGATTATAGATATGCATCGTGGTTTTGAAATTATTAAGAAGATGGTCAAAACTCGCAAAAAGAAAAAGTTACTTTGGGTATTGGGAATTGTATCCTTTTTCCTTTCTTCCTTGATAGATAATCTTACCACTATTATAATAATGATAACCATCCTACGTAAGCTCGTACCTTTCCGTGAGGAACGTATCTGGTATGCCTCTCTGCTTATTATTGCTGCTAATGCGGGGGGAGCGTGGTCACCTATCGGGGATGTAACCACTACCATGCTGTGGATGGCTAATAAGGTAACTGCTTCAAGGCTTATTGACTATGTAGTGCTTCCGGCAGTTTTCTGTTTTGTGGTTCCTTTCCTTATAGCTTCTTTCATGCCTATTTTCAAGGGTCGCTTGGAAATTCCTCAGATGGACAAAACACAGGCTTACAAAAGTAGTACGCCTATCCTTATTATAGGGGTATTGGCTATTATCTTTGTGCCTATCTTCAAATCCATATTTCATCTACCCCCTTACTTGGGAATGTTATTCTCTTTAGCAACGGTATGGTTTTTCTCTGAACTTTTGAAGCCTAATAGTGAACTTAGTGAGGAAGCAAAACCTTCTTTCTCCGTACATAGAGCGTTAGGGCGTATAGAACATTCCAGTATTCTATTTTTCTTAGGAATTCTTTTAGCAGTAGCGGCCTTGGAGTCTATAGGCTCTTTATTCCATTTTGCTGGTTGGTTGGATTCTGTAGTACCTAATAAGAATATAGTAGTCATGATCTTAGGATTTGGCTCTGCTGTAATAGATAATGTTCCTTTGGTAGCCGCAGCTATTGGTATGTTTCAAGAGCCTTTGGATGCTTCTCTATGGCATTTTATAGCCTTCTCTGCAGGAACAGGAGGCAGTTTGCTTATTATAGGATCTGCTGCTGGAGTGGCAGCTATGGGAATGGAAAAAATTGACTTTTTCTGGTATGTAAAACATATTTCTTGGCTTGCTCTCTTAGGATTTCTTGCAGGTTGTGGTTCATTGATTGCTGTGGAAACATTCTTCCGCTAAGAGTGAAGAAATGATAATATGAAAAAACTTTTGGATAGAAATTAATTAACAATTATAAGATTATGATAATGAATAAATCCAATAAAATTATGAAAGTGCATCACCTATTATATTTGATAATATGGATGCTCGTACCTCTGTTAGGTAAGGCACAAGCTACCCCTCCTCCATATAGTACGAGTGTTCAGAACACAGTATGTGGGGGTACAGTGAAAGTGGATTGGAGTGCTGCTGTAGCCGCTAAAGGAGTTGCTTATGTGGCTGACTGGTGGGCAGAGTTGTATGATAATAGTGGTGCTAATAAACAATCCCAGCAGGCATTTGATAGTGCAGGAAAGGCAGAATTCAAGAATCTTTCCTCAGGCACCTATAAGGTAAAACTTGTTAGGAAGGATGGTACTATGACCCATCCTACAGTAGTTACCCAAGCGGTAGTCTCCACCTATAGGCGCTTTGTGGTGGATGCAATAGCACAGACAGCAGCTGAAAGAGCTACTGGTGAATGTACTGCTGATGGAAAAGTTACTGTTAAGATTAAGGATGGTGCGGGTCCCTTCATAGTAAAACTCTATGAAGTAGGGCAGACTGCGGTTGCAGTTACTTCAGCCCCTACTAATAAAACAGGCAATGAGACAAATGTTCTCCTTACAGGACTCAAGCCTAATACTAAGTATGAAGTAGAAATCACTGACCAAGTAGGAGGAGGAAGTTGTTCTATTACAGAAAATAGAAGTAGTGGAAGGAGTTTTACTACTTTAGGTGCTTCAGGATCTTTCCTTCATAATGTAACAATGGAAACATCACGTCCTCTTAAATCTACAGAAACTCAAGGAGAAAGAGGACTTGTAAAAATAGAAATTAATAATGCCTCTGCAGGAGCGGGTCCTTTTAGTGTAAAAGTAGTGAATAAAACTACAGGTGAGGTGATTATTGCCTCACAAAGTATTAATAAAAGTGGTGCTACAGGGACAACCTCAAAGGTTATAGAACCAGATGGAGGCAAGAAGCTTGAAGCTAATAAAACTTATCAGATTACTGTAACGGACGGTAGTTGTACAGCAGTAAGAACAGAAAATGTAAAATATACATATTCTGCAGAGCAACTTCGTATGCACTTAGTGCCTTCTTGTAGTGATTGTAATGAATTCAATATCGCTTTAGAAGTAATTTATCAACATAGTACTAATAAGGAATGGTATTATCCTTATTTGCTTACTATGAAAGTTACTCGTGGAGGAGTTCCTGTTGCAGGATTTCCTAAAGAGTTCACTAGTGTAGAAGCTATAAAAACACCTTCAGCAACAGAGGGATCACATCATATTTATGGGAATAGAGAGTTTCGTTATTGGAATTGGAAAAGACCTTTTTTACATACAGATATATCAGAGAAATTAAAAGTAGGAGATGTGATTGAGCTCTCTTATAAGGATGGGGATGGAAAAACCAAGCAGCTTACCCACACTGTAGAAGCTCTCAAGGCTGATATGCCATTAACACAAGTGAAGTTGGAATCTACCAGTGCAACAACTCCCTGTACTAAAAGACTTATATTTGAAACGCGATTTCAATATAATGCCTCTTCCTCTTGGCTTGTTACCTATAATGCTTTTTGCAATGTAGCGGGAATAAAAGCCAGAACAAATCAGTCAGGAACTTGGTCACCTTATACAGAGGATCCTCTGTACCCCAATAAACTGTTTAAGTATTATGATGGAGTGGATGAGAATATACACAGGATAAGAGTTAACTCTCTTTCAGGAACTCAATATAAGGTGGAATATGCGGAAGCTACAGCAACTCTTGATGGGACATCTCCTAATAGTTGTAAGCATTATCTTTCCAAAGACCTTAAATCATCTATACCCAATAGTCTTTTGGATGGGATTCTTGTGAGAAAATCAGATGATCCTCGTTGGATATTACAGGTAGCGGATAGAGGATCGAATATAATTTTTGGTGCTGATGACCCGAATAGATCAGGCTTGGTCAATTATATTACGGAGACCAATCACTTGAAAGTAAAAATTGAGCGAGAAGATGGTAAATCAGAAGTAATTCTGAACTCTACAGGTCCATGGAACTTAGCAGGTACTTACAAGGTGAAATTTCCTTTTGAGAAGGAATTCTATCCTTCTATGAATGAAGGAGTTAATCACGTTTATGTAATATCGGACTTACCTACAGGAAAGTATAAGATCACAATGCGAGATGGATGTGGAGCTACTCGTGTTGTCAATATTGATATGAGTACTCCTTTAGAGAGTGCTTATTATGATCTTAAGTATGAAGTAAAGACGGATTGTAGTAAGAATGGACAGGATAGTCGTGGGGAAGTAACATTTACAGGGATCCATGGAAAGTATAATGTATCTCCTTTTAATTATATGTTTGTTTTTAAGGATACTGCTGCAGATCCATCAACAAGTACTGAACCTTTGTATAAGCGAACATCATTAACGGGTATTAATGGATCATATATTGCTAAAGAATTAGATGAAGTAGCCAATCCTGATGCTTCAAAAAGGAGTGTAACAGGGAAGATAGGGAATCTTCCTCCAGGAAATTATATTTTGGGGATTAATCCTACATGGCGATTTTGGTATACGGCTATAGATAAGCCTGAAGACAAAGGGTATACCTATGGGTATAAGCCCAATATGCGTGGAAGAAGATGTTTAGGAGATACTATGTTCTATCAGTCTTTTACCATCACTAATTATACAGAAATAACTCCAATAGTAGGGATAGGCATGTGTGATCCTTCCAATCCAAGTACAGGGATTGTGAAGGTGGAATTACCTTCGGGAGCCTCTCCTCAGTTTCCTATTACTTATACCTTATATAAGGTAGTGGGAGGGGTACGTACGGTTGTGATGAAAGCAGGAGTACCTGTAAAGAAAACGATCACTACCAGACCAGCGAATATGGAGGATGCAAATGCTTTATTCAGTGATATAGAGAAATTAGGAGCAGGTGAAGGTTATGAGGTGAAGTTTGAGTCAGGTTGTTTTGATAAATGGATTCCTGTACCGGATTTTGGGTCATTAGCATCTCCGACGGTGCGTTCTAGTTCAGCGACGCAGTGTGCGGGGAGGTCATTGACATTGAGTGTAGATTTACCGGCGAGTTTGTATGA
>NZ_JAYKBU010000022.1:0-40905 GCF_035282625.1 Capnocytophaga sp. G2
CGTCTTTTTTGTAGTCAGTAAATACCCCTGTTACGGTCACCTCTTGACCGACTGTTTTAAGTTTATCACTTATTTCAACAGGGAGTTCTTTGAACTTAGGCGTGAATATTTGTATGAGTGTATTGTCAGAGAGTTTGAAGAAGGATTTGTTTCCTTGTATTTCAGCTATATTTCCATGTAGTTTCACCTTTTTACCGAGATGAGCGGTATAATCAGCTATTTTAGCTGTAGAGGTTTCTAAGGTAGGAATTTCTTCTGGGGTAGGAGGGGTTATATTTCCGAAAAGTAAGTCCTCTGTAGCATTTTGGTAGATAATTTGTCGTACTACAGGGGAGGATTCATCTTTTTTATAGTCAGTAAATACCCCTGTTACGGTCACCTCTTGACCGACTGTTTTAAGTTTATCACTTATTTCAGCAGGGAGTTCTTTGAACTTAGGCGTGAATATTTGTATGAGTGTATTGTCAGAGAGTTTGAAGAAGGATTTATTTCCTTGTATTTCAGCTATATTTCCATGTAGCTTTACCTTTTTACCGAGATGAGCGGTATAGTCAGCTACTTTGGATGTAGAGGCTTCTAAGGTAAGAATTTCTTCTGTCTCAGGAGATTTCCCGAAATTGAGGTCTTCCTTGCCTTCGTAAACAATTTCCTTAATAGTTTGTCCATTCTTTAGCTTATAATTGGTAAAGGTTCCTGTTACACTTACTTCTTGTCCTTCTGTGTTGAGCTTAGTGATTATCTCTTGAGGGAAGCTCTGAGTGTTATATGAGAAAATCTTTATAAGAGTACCATCAGAGAATTTGAAGTAAGGAATGTTGTTTTGCAGTGTGATATTCCCGTGTACAATGAGTTTTTTCCCTTCTACAAAATCAGCCTCCTTGGCAGTAGAAGCCTCTAATGTAGGGAGTTCTTGAATTTTTGGAATTTGTCCTTTTTTTACAGGAGGAACTCCATCTTGTTCTTCTTTTTCGCAAGAGACCCATAATAGGCCTATCAACATAAAACTGAGTAAAAGTAATCTTTTCATAAATATAGTATTTAAATTCTTGGTTGATAGAATAGTTTTTTGTTTTCTGATAGGAAATTTTGATACCTGTTCAGTGCTACAAAATTAACAATATTTTCGTTATTTTCAAAATATTTTTATTGGAAAATATAAATTAAAAAAGGTCTACTCCCTAAGAAAGTAGACCTTTAGATTATGATACTAAGAAATTAGTTTGTCCATTTGATATTATCAAAAATAACTTGTTTACTAGGGTTAGAAAGTTTTATAGTAATTGTATAACTACCAGTTTTGTTAAACTCTTTAGAGTAAGTAGCTTTAGGCGTATCGTAAGCAAATTTTTTCTTATCAAGTTCTGTTGTACTGTTCTCATCTCCCTCGTAGATAATGAATTCCCTACTCTTTGTATTGGTGTAGAAAGGCTTGTAATCAAAAGAGAAATTCTTTACTCCATTAGGGAAAGTTATTTTAATGTAGCCTTTTTTATACCCATTAAGTACCAATCCCTTACCATCAATAGCATAATCTATATCTTCTTTTGTTTCTGTACGACCTTGAGCTTCCAATTTTACCCCATCAGAACTTTCTTTTTCAACAGCGTTTCCATAACTCTTGGAGATATTAGTGATCCATTCAAAATCAAATATCCCTGATGGTGAAGGATTAGGATTAGGTTGAGGGGTGGTACCTTGTCCGAATTTTAAAGCATCTTCACTTTCATAAACAAGTTGCTTAATTACAGTGGTAGAATTCTTAGGAGTAAAATCCTTGAAAGTACCTGTTGCAGTGAGTTCCTGACCGTTTGTTTTGAGTTTTGTTTTGGTATCTGCAGAGAGTGCATCAAATACACTTTTTGGTGAATAGAGTAGGATTTTTGTTCCATCTTTGAATACAAAGTAGGACTTTGTTCCATCCACACTAATGTTTCCGTGCACAGTAGCTTTCTTCCCTACAACATAATCACTTGCAGTTGCATTGGCAGCCTCGATGGTGTCTGAAGGTTGAGGTTGAGGGGTGGTACCTTGTCCGAATTTTAGATCATTTTCACTTTCATAAACAAGTTGCTTAACTACAGTGGTGGAATTCTTAGGAGTAAAATCTTTGAAAGTACCTGTTGCAGTGAGTTCCTGACCGTTTGTTTTGAGTTTTGTTTTGGTATCTGCAGAGAGCGCATCGAATACACTTTTTGGTGAATAAAGCAGGATTTTTGTTCCATCTTTGAATACAAAGTAGGACTTTGTTCCATCCACACTAATGTTTCCGTGCACAGTAGCTTTCTTCCCTACAACATAATCACTTGCAGTTGCATTGGCAGCCTCGATGGTGTCTGAAGGTTGAGGTTGAGGGGTGGTACCTTGTCCGAATTTTAGATCATTTTCACTTTCATAAACAAGTTGCTTAACTACAGTGGTGGAATTCTTAGGAGTAAAATCTTTGAAAGTACCTGTTGCAGTGAGTTCATGTCCATTTGTTTTGAGTTTTGTTTTGGTATCTGCAGAGAGCGCATCGAATACACTTTTTGGTGAATAGAGTAGGATTTTTGTCCCATCTTTGAATACAAAGTAGGACTTTGTTCCATCCACACTAATATTACCGTGTACAGTAGCTTTCTTCCCTGATACATAATCACTTGCAGTTGCATTGGCTGCCTCAATAGTATTTGAAGGTTGGGGTTGAGGCTGAGGAGTTATAGGAGGAATACTCTCTGGATCTTTTGCACAAGAGCCTATAAGTAAGCCAAGTGCAAGACTAAATAATAATAACTTTTTCATAAGAATAGTTTTTAATTTGTTGTTTGTATGTCATTAATAGCATTAATATAAAATTGATAATTGTTTCCGTACTTGGTCAGTACACCTGTAATACGTAATTTCCCTGCAGGGACAAGGTCTTTGATGTAAGAAGCATAACTACTGGTTAAAAAAGGAAGAGTACCACTTGCACCATCTGTAAGAGTATAGGTAGTATTATACTGATCACGAGGATTGTGAAAAGGTTTTCCTACATCAGCGGATTGGAAAGAAACATTGTTTAGAATAAGTAGTTTATTCTCTTGCGTAGACTTGTCAAAACTTAGATTATCAAAGCTTGTAGCAAGTTGTGACATAGGAGCCTTTTCAGTGGTAGGTATGATGATATCTTCATACATAGCTGAAGGGAGATTACTTATCTTAGTGTTTCCTCCAGCAGTTTTTCCATGTCCATAGCCTACTTCAAGTAAGGAATAGCGACTGCTGAACCATACGGTAGTTCCCTGAAGGCGAACTTGTACCTTAGTACCTATAGGATATTCGCCATAAAGCCCTTTTTTATCAATGGCTACAGCTATTGTTCCTGATTTGTCAGGAGCTTGTACATAGACCTTTTTATAAAAATTTCCTGCTTCGTCACTGGAAATTACATATCCTTCAAAAGCTTCATTATCATTATATTGAGTAAAAGAAGTGCTGACTTTTGCTCTTAGCTGTGCATAAGTAATTAAGGTGCCTGTGAAGGCTTTGGCTTTGGCATCTTGTTCTTTGGCAAGGTCTCCTGTATTAGGCTTGTCATAATTGGAAACCTTACTACAAGAAGTAAGGAGGCTGAGCCCTATAAGAAATATTATTTTTTTCATGCTGTTATTTTTTAATTAAAGACTTAAGGTTAGATTCAGATAGTAGGTAGTACCATAACCAATGAAATACTTGTTACCAAAAGTAGGATAACCGCTTTTGCGATCCTTAAGCATTGCTTGATAATCTCCCTTACGAGCCTGTTCAAAACCATTGGTTTTGTATTGAGTATTGAGTAAATTGTTTACACTGATAAAGGCATTAAGGAAGTGTCCCTTTATTCTCCATGATTTTCCTGCGGAAGCATTCATAAGAAATAGAGTAGGCAATTTTTCTTGTCGTAACAATCCTCGAACAGCATTCTCATCAACATTAGTATAGCGACTACCTGTATTAGGATCAAGATAGATATTCTCTGTACGAAGACTTGGAGCAATACCAATATAATTATTGTTGAACAAGTTGGCAGTAACTCCTATCCACCAGTAGTGAGGGCTCTGGTATTCTAATCCTAAGGAGTATACTTGCTCAGGTGCTTGTCCAGCATGGTAATCTTTCAAGTATGCTACTAAAGGATCTCCTACAAGTCTCTTGTCGGAGGATTGGAAAAGAATGGGATTATTTGTGTAAGTATATTGATTGATAGAAACGACTCCTGTAGCTTTCCATGAGGCAGTGATTTGCACTTCTGCTCCTAATTCTCCTCCAAAGTGGAGTTTTTCAATATCTGCCATCGTTTGAGTGAGGAACCCTGCGGACTCATCACCAAGACGAGACTGAGTAAAGAAATAGCTTTTTTCAGTAGCATTTTCGAACTTAGTTACATATCCTGTAAGGCGAGCCTTTATATAAGGCATGCGTATAATATAGCTCCCATCGGCAGTAATTTGGGTTTCTGGTTTTAATCGGAAAGGAATAATAGAGTTGGAATTACGGATATTCACAAAAACATTATTCAAAGGTTGTGCTTCTTCAAAGTAACCAGTGTTAAATTGTAAAATATGACGACCAGTGATACTATAGGTAAGTCCTGCTTTAGAACTGAAAGTATTAAAATATTTTACACCACTCTTACCTTTAGAGTCCACATATACAGAGTTATTAGCAAAGAGTCCTTCTCGCTCATAATTGGTACGATTCACACGACCTGCCACATAGAAGTCCGCCTTTCCGTACTTAAAGCGTAACTGTCCAAATACATTAGCTCTTTGTACAGTAGCTTTATAGTGATATTGATATTTGTCCCCTTCTCCAAGTCGTAGGTTTTCAGTAGTGTCATAATTCTCACCTGAATAATAACTCTTATTAAGGAAATATTGTCCTCCTAGTAGGTCATTGATCTGTTGAAAGTTCTCTGTCCCAATGTGTTGATAAGAAACACCTCCGTTAAAAGTAATGTTTGAGGCTATTTTAGTAGTCCCTATTACATTAGCAGTAAGAGTTTTGGTATCAATAATATCTTCATTAAGAGAGAACATGCTTTCTCCTCCTGTATTTGCATTTATCTGATAGAGCTTATCCCAATTAAGTTGTTTATTGGCTTTGAAATAGTCTATTTGCCTTGCTGCTTTATCCCATGCAAAAGGATCTCCTTCGCCTGTGGATGCATCATACATATTATAATAATAGGTAGGCATATTAGTGTAATAGGAGGGGTCAGGGTTTTGTGATTTTACGTATTGAATACGAGTATCTCCTACTTGTCCAAACTGGTAACCTAAGTGGGCGGTAATTTTGGTGTCTCCTTTATGGTAAGTATTAGAAAGAACAAAAAGAGGTTCTGCAATGCGTTTCATTTTGGAATTACGAACATAGTCTCCTTGCATACCCCAATTAGGATTGTAGTTTCTCCCTCCTAAGGAAATAGTCTCTTGGGTAAGAGGAGCTGATTTTCCACGATTGTTATAGGAGTAAATTCCCATAAGATTAGTGGAGAAGTAAGGACTTGCCTTGTATTCCACTGCAGCAGAAACTCCATAGGACTGATATACCATCCCTTCTATGGAAGGGATGAGCCATG
This sequence comes from Capnocytophaga sp. G2, assembly GCF_035282625.1. Taxonomy (NCBI): domain Bacteria; kingdom Pseudomonadati; phylum Bacteroidota; class Flavobacteriia; order Flavobacteriales; family Flavobacteriaceae; genus Capnocytophaga; species Capnocytophaga sp. G2. The sequence continues at coordinate 5,579 of NZ_JAYKBU010000022.1, forward strand.
TTTTCCCATTTCCTCCACGATAGGATGCAGATACCATATATCCCCAATTGCTAGGAGTAATCCCTGAATTATAAGTAACCATCGCACGTCCAAAGTAGTTTCGGTTGGTAGTAGTCCCTGAAATACGGAGTCCATTACGAAGCTCAGAAGGGGCAATAGTAATAGAATTACTACCAAAGACTCCCCCAAAGTCATTCTCTGAGGCACCTACCCCAGTAACAATTACTTGACTACGAGTAGCATCATTCAACCCTCCCCAGTTGCTCCATTGAGGGCGACCAGTCTCTACTTTGTTCATATTTACTCCGTTGACAAGTACCGTTGCGGTGCTACTTTGGTAACCGCGAGGTCGGTAGAATACAGGACTGAAATCAAAGGAAGAACGACGAAAATATAAGTCCTGAGAGGATTGTAGGAATCCAGAAATCATTTCTGGACTGCCTTCTTCATCATCCAGTTCTTCATCAGCTATACTAATAGTGGTACCCACTTGTTCTTCAGTGGAGACATTCTCTCTTTGTAGAACAACAGCAGGCAATGAGGTGGGTGCCTGTAAGTCCACTCGTACTTTCTGAAGTTGATATCCATTAGCATGGATACGCAGGATGTAATTTCCCTGTGGAAGGGATAACTCAAAAACTCCTTTTGAGTTCGTTTGTGTGCTCTGCTCCTGTCCTTCTATGGAAACAGTAGCCTCAGATAATGGAGCTTTTCCATCACTGACTTCTCCCTTAAGTGTAATGTTCTGTGCAAGAACAGTCGCACTTCCTAAAAGGAGAAAAAAAGAAAAAATCAAAGATTTCATTGTGCTTTTTTAAAATGAGTTTTGTTTAAAGTATATAAAATTTCCTTCTGCAAATTTACTCTTTTTTTTCTAAAAAAATACTTTTCAAATGTTAAAAAATGAAAGGAAAAAGTTTCTTCTTATAAGAGAGATTTTTATCAATAGGGAGCCTTGATATATCTTTCTAGAAAATTCTTTTGAAGGAGATGGATATATAAATTATAATTAAAAAAATAATGTATATTTGCAAAATAAAAACAGCAATCTTAAGAATCTCTCTTAAATTATGTATAAGGAAGATCTGTATATTACTGTATTGTTAACTATAATAATTCTGTATAATGAGTACAATAGTAATACTTAGAACCCCTCACCTTTTACTCCGTCCTTGGGAAGTTTCCGATGCCGAAGCACTATATACACAAGCACACAACCCTATTATAGGCAAAATGTGCGGTTGGCAGCCTCATAAAAGTGTAACAGAGAGCCGAGAGATTATTGAAATTGTACTTCGCAAGTCTCATTCTTTCGCTATTTGTCTGTCTAACAATACTCCTATAGGAAGTATCGGATTGAATTTGCAAGGAGAAAGCAACCTTCCTGTGGGCGAAAATGAAGCTGAAATAGGCTATTGGCTGGGAGAAGACTTTTGGGGCAGGGGTTATATGACAGAAGTCTCACTATGCATCATACAATATGCCTTTGATAACTTACACCTTACCCAGCTGTGGGCAAGCATATACAAGGAAAATATTGCCTCACAGCGGGTACTTGAAAAATGTGGTTTTCGCTATCATCATACCCTTGAAGATTTCTTGTTTCCGCTTATAGGAGAACGACATACGATTTTGGTGTATACATTAAATAAAGAAAATTGAAGATGAGTACTCAAGAGATCGACGCTCAAAGTCTGCAAAATGCCTATCGTCTTTTTAGGTATAGAACAATCTTATTATGAGAGTCATTAATCATTGAACATTAACCATTAACCACTCACATTATGTACTCTGTAAATACTTGGCATAAAAAATTTAATTTTGTAATCACTCCTGAAGAGTTTGAAGCTATATTCAGTAGAGAAGATTATGAGTTTGTAACTAACAATATGCGAGTTGATATGGATTATATCAGCACAGAAAAGCAGGAAATTTTTACTGCTTATCAGCAATATTATGAAAAAATACTGCTTCGTGAGGAAAAGTATAATCACAAAATCCTGTGCCCTTTTGAAAATAAGATGCGTCAAAGTATGATTGACCAAACTCAGAAACTTATTTTCCCTGAGGTAATACTCAATGGCAAGGTGTCCGATAAGTATAAGTTGGTGCGCTCAAAAGAACCTTTTATGAATATTGACCCATTTCATCTTCTCTACATAAAGGAAAAAAAATTGCTCTCTACCATCTATTTCGAACCTGAAAGTACGTTTGGGTTGAGGCTTACTTATCCTAAAACCATTAGTCTTGCGGATAAAAATAATAACCTAAGAGGTAATTACGATACAGAAAAATATCCTATGTGTGTGATTTTTAACGATATAGTAAATCGGATTAAGAAAATTAGTCATAAAGCAAAGATGGTCAAAGGAGAGCAGTTACTCAAACCTGATTTCTGGATTTCTGACAAGGCAAAGGAGCAAGTAGGAAAGAACTATTATTTACAGCAAATGGGATTGGTGTTTGTTTAAAAATATAGAACAATGTCAAAAGAAGAAAAACATAAAAAATGAAAAAAATTGTATTGACTCTACTTTCTTTAGTCGCAATAGCCTGCCAAGAAAAGAAAACTCCTACTACAGCAGCGACAAATACCTCACAAGTGGCTGAGGAAAAAGCCACGCCAACGCTGACCTACTCTAATTTGGTAGATACTGCTACTCAAGACGAGGTACAAAAAGCCCTTACAGCAGCAGGGATAGCTGAGCAAAATATAACTTCTTTTTTGGAACAAGTAAATCTTTTCAACCAAACAATAGGTGATAAAGCAGGTTTAGTATCCAAAGGTTTTGTTACTATTGATAGCTTACTTCCTAAGTATGACGAGGTAGCTATACAAACCGACTGGACGACCAAATACCCTACTTTTCAGGGGTATAACTGCCGCTTGACTTCCTTTACGCTCTTGCGTGATTTGATCGCCTTTCCCGATAAAAAATTTGCTAATAAAGGAGGGGACGAAGTACTCTTTATAGACCGAGAGTCTTTACGTAATGCTCCTAAGAAGCTTTTTATCACAAAAGAGGAAAATGATTTCTTTGCCCTCTTTACCGAAGTGCCTACTGCCAATACCAAGGATATCAATGCTCATTTGCAAGCCATGCAACGTGCTTGGAAAGAGCGTGGTATCTCTTTCCACTATAAGGGCGACCCTACCAAGGCATCACTTATCTCAGTGGTATTTCACTCTCAAATCACCCTAGAGGAGAATATGCTCTTTGTTGGTCATGTGGGGGTATTGGTGCCTTTTGAGAGCAAACTCCTTTTTGTAGAAAAACTCGCCTTCCAAGAGCCCTATCAGGTGATTATCTTTGCCAATCGTACTGAACTAAGCGATTACCTGATGAACCGCTATGATGTGGAATGGGAGCAGCCCAATGCTATTCCCTTTATCATGGAGAACGATACGTTAATGGATGGCTATCGTCCTAATCCGTATAAGGGAATAGGTAGATAGAAGAAAAGAGGCTGTCCAAAGATTTTTCGGATAGCCTCTTTAATACAAACATCACTATACTAAAGTTTTAGATAGCTTCTTAGAGCTTCTATATAACTTTCAAAGGCAAGAAGTCCTTTATGAGTAAGGGTGACTTCTGTATTGGGATAATTCTCCTTGAAAGACTTGTTAATAGTAACATATCCTGCAGCTTCTAATTTTTGGATTTGAACAGAGATGTTTCCAGAGGTAGCTTGAGTTACCTCCTTAATATGAGTAAAATCTACCTTTTCCTCAGAGATAAGTAAGGACATGATGGCAAGTCTTAATTGGGAATGTAATAAAGGATCTAAATCACTGAACATTTCTTTGCCTTTTATAGTCAGAATAAAACCTAATGCCGGGGACAAGGAATAGTAAGCATGCCAGTATGGAAGAGAGTAAAGGTAGCGTATACTTCTCATAATGGACAAATAGAGTACTATAAATAAGAACAATACCTATCAAAGAACTTACTATCCAAATGGAAATTCTTAAGTGTAAAGCAATTGCCAGAGCGACAAAGGAGAAGGGTAGATAAATTATCAATATGGCAATACGATAATCCTCCCAACTCGTATAAGGAATAAAGAAACAAATAGTTGCACCTAATCCTGATACCAACCAAAGCCAATCTAAACTATCAGAAATTTTCTTCTCTTTTCTACTTTTTATGCCTTCTTTCATTTTTGTAAAGAAGGAAAAGACAAAACCTAAAGGCATAAGTATTACCCATCCCATCCATGAATAATTTGGATAGTAATTCAAGGTAAGCATAGCAAATTGTAGTACCCCAGCTGCTATGATTAATACACTCCAAAAGATTAGAAAGAAACCATTTTCCTCATACTTTTGCTTTCTTTGTTCTATGATAGCTTGGATGAGTTTTAAGCTATCAGAAGGCTGTAGTTCCATGATTAAAAATTTAAATATTAAATACATTGCAAACGTAAATAAGTTTATTATATAAACCAAATTTTTTGTAAAATAGTTATTAACAGGATAACTATTTCATTTTGATTATATTAGTAATTATTTTCCCATTTTTCCTCTTTCAAATTGATTTGTCGTTTAAAGGAACGTATGATTTGTTCATTTAGTTGAGGGTTTTTATTGAGTTGAGCGAGGTATTCTCGCTGATAGTGTAGGATTGCAATATATTTTTTACGTACTTCAGCGGTAGTGCTACATTTAGGGGTATCCAGCTGGAATTGCCATATATCTTTCTGGTTCTGGAGTAAGAAGCTATTGGTAATACCTTCTCTGTAATGTGTTTCCATGTATTCCAATGCTATACGTGCAAGTTCTTTACGGATAAATGTCTTAGCTTCTGTATTAGGGAGATGTTCATTATAGTTAGGGAAGGTTATTTGCTTGATGAGAAAAGGCAGGGTGAGTCCCTGTACTATAAGAGTTACCAGTATTACAATAAAAGTCATATATAATACAAGGTTACGATGAGGAAAGGAGAGAGCTACTGCCAAGGAAAGTACTCCGCACATACCAGCCCAACCAAGAATAAGAGGGATGCCTACATTGTTATACCTACGTCCATCAGCTACTTTAATGAAATGTTTTATTATCTGGGTAATTACTACTGCACTATAAGCGCAGAGAATATGTATTCCGATAAACACTCCTTTCATGAGTACTCTATAGTAGGTAGCCGTACTTAGAGCGATTCCTTCTTCCTCAATACTTGAAAGGATTTGAGGTAAGCTAAGCCCTATAAGTGAGAAAGCTAAACCATAAAGGATAAAAATAATATTATCCCATATAGTGATTGCTTTATTGCGTAAGGAAGAACCATATTAGCGACCCATGCTATCACTGCTGCTGTGATAAACACTACAATGAAGGCAAAACTAAAAATAATACGACGCCATTTCCATAGTTCCTTTAATGATAGTGCCCATGCATCAGCATAGAGCAAAGGAGGAAGGAAGATAAGAAGTACCCAGTTCGGATCTATTACAATAGTGGGAAGTTTAGGACTGAAACTCAAAGCCAAACCACCCAATACTAACAGTATGGGATAAGCAACTTTTATACGATTAACAAGCATTGTAAGTTCTACAATAACAGTAAGAATGTTAATAAATAAGGAAAAGATACCACCATGATGCCGTCTTATTTTCTTGAAGGGTAAAAATAATAAAAAATACATATTTGATAAAATGGAAAATGAAAATTCTCTAGAACTTAGAGGATAAAAAATAATGGCATTTCCTCTTAAAGAGAATAAAATATCATTAGAAGTTAATAAGTAAATTTACTTTATACCCTATTTTTTTAATAACATGGAATTAATTGAAATATTTTATTAAAAGAAAAACCACAATATTTTTATGATTTGTACATATATTTAACAGTTAGTGGTTATTTTTAAAGAGAATTACATTTGTTTTCTGCGGAAACAAAATTGTATTGTTTTGTGGAAAAAAAGATAGAAAAGAAAGAGGTTGTATAAGAAAAAAAACGTAACTTAGCGCCACTTTTTAGATAATAAGATAATATAAAAATCATTTATATATGAAGGAGTTTAGAATAGAATCCGATCTTTTGGGAGAATTACAAGTTCCCAAAGAAGCTTACTATGGAGTGCAAACACAGCGCGCCTTAGAAAACTTTCACATTTCAGGAAGTAAAATGAGTGACTATCCTGAATTTATTCGTGCTTTTGCTTATGTAAAATTAGCCGCAGCTCAAGCTAATGCAGCTTTAGGAGTACTTCCCAAAGAGATCGGAGCTGCTATAGAAAAAGCCAGTCATGAGGTAATTGAAGGTAAGTTCAACGATCAATTCCCCGTAGATATGTTCCAAGGAGGAGCAGGTACTTCAGTGAATATGAATACCAATGAAGTAATAGCTAATCGCGCTTTGGAAATTTTAGGATATGAAAAAGGAGATTATGTACATTGTTATCCTAATGACCATGTGAATTGTTCTCAATCCACCAATGACTCTTATCCAACAGCTATTAAGTTAGCCGTGTTCAATATGAACAAGATATTGGTAAAACATGCACAAGAACTTGCTAAGGCTTTCCGTGCTAAAGGAAAGGAATTTGCAAGTGTAATCAAGATGGGACGTACTCAATTGCAAGATGCTGTTCCTATGACTCTTGGTCAGGAGTTTGAAGCCTATGCAGCGAGCCTTGAAGCTGAAATTGCTACCTTGAATAAAACAGCCCAATCCTTATTGGAAATTAATATGGGAGGTACTGCAATAGGTACTGGGCTTAATGCTCCTCATGGCTATGCAAAACTTTGTACTGAAAACTTAGCTAAAGCTACAGGAGATGCTTTTGTCCTATCTCACGACCTTATAGAAGCAACTCCTGATACAAGTGCTTATGTTTTCTATTCTTCAGGATTAAAGAAATTTGCTGTAAAACTTTCTAAGATTTGTAATGACTTGCGCTTACTTGCCTCCGGACCTCGTGCAGGATTAAGTGAAATTAATCTTCCTCCTATGCAACCAGGTTCTTCCATTATGCCAGGAAAAGTAAACCCTGTAATTCCTGAAGTAGTGAACCAAGTTTGCTTTAAAGTAATTGGTAATGATCTTACTGTTACCTTTGCTGCTGAAGCAGGACAGTTAGAATTGAATGTAATGGAACCTGTTATTTGCCAAGCAATTATGGAGTCCATAACTCTTTTCCAAAACGCTTTAGATACACTTAAAGACAAATGTGTGGTTGGTATTACTGCTAATAAGGAAGTATGCCTTAATATGGTAAAGAATAGCATAGGAATTGTAACTGCACTTAACCCTCATATAGGATACAAGAATAGTACTAAGATTGCTAAAGAAGCACTTCAAACAGGAAAAGCAGTGTATGACTTAGTACTTGATCATGGATTGCTCTCCAAAGAAAAATTGGATGAAATCCTTGATCCTAAGAATATGATTGTTGCTAAGTAGATTTGAATACATAGCTTATATAGCAAAAACTTTGTGAGGATTTCCTTACAAAGTTTTTTGTTTTTATATAGAAATATTTTTGTACATTTGCCCAAGAAAAACTATAAAAGTAGCAATAGTGGTAGGAGGATGCTTCTGGTGTATGAAGGCTATCTATAAATGATTAAGCGGAATCAGTCAGCTATTTTTTACCTGAATGAAGAGCAACATAGAATAACAGAATATTCTAAGAGGGGCTCTTAGGAATCATCATTATGGGGAGCTGAATATGAAATAGAGACCCTTCCTGTTACAAAGTCTATCCTGCACAGGAAAATTATCATCAAAATTATTATGAGAATAATACCGATAGAGTCTATTGTGTTTTCACTATAGTGTTGAAAATTAATAAAATACATGATCTTTTTACAAATAAAAAACCTCAATATAAAAAATTAGAACATGAAGACAGAACTTAAAAAACTTTATGAAGGGAGTCTCCCTGCAGTAACTTTGCTTAAGGGAGCTTTAGAACAAGAACATATCACCCCTATTATTAAAGATCCTATGGCTTCGGCTACTATTGCAGGATATGGAGCTTTAGGTACTGATCAGCAGGTGTTTGTCTTTGAAGATCAATGGGAAGAAGCTAATAAAATCCTTGAACAACTTAACATAGAGAAAGAAGGATGATAAAACTTATTGTTTCTGATATGGATGGGACGCTTCTGAATAAAAATCATGAGCTTCCCAAGGAGTTTATGCAGGTATTTGATCTGTTGCAAGAACGAAAAATATATTTTTGTGTAGCTAGTGGTCGTCAGTACTTGAGCCTGTTATACTATTTTGAACCTATTAAGAATCAAATAGGATTTATTTCTGAGAATGGGGCTTTTGTACAAATAAATGGAAAAGTAGTCTATGAAAGTTCTATAATTCCCTATCATATCAATCAGGTATTAGCTCTTTGGGAAAAGTTTCCTCAGTTAGCTATAGGTTTGTGTGGTAAGGAGGCAACTTACTTATTACCTACAACGCCTTATGCGGAAGAGCAAGTGAATATCTATCATACTAAGGTTGTGAATATTAAGGATTTTTCTCAAATAGAGGATACTATTTTTCAAATGACTTTATTTGATCCAATAGGAGCTAAAAATCATTCTTTCCCAACTTTCTCTAAACTTTCTCAAGAAGGACTAAAAGTAACACTTTCAGGGGTAAATTGGATAGATATTACAAATGAAGGCGTTAATAAAGGTATAGCTGTTAATGCTTTACAAAAAGAATTGACCATATCTCCAGAGCAAACAATGGTCTTTGGCGACTATATGAATGATTTAGAAATGCTTAGAAGAGCTACTTATAGCTATGCCATGAAGAATGCTGAACCTGAAGTTAAAGAAGTTGCCTCTTATGTAACAGAGGAAGATAATGACAATAATGGGGTGTTAAAAACTATAATAGAAAAGTTAAAAATATCTCTTGTTTCTTAATTGAATAAGATTAATAATTTTATTCAATAGACTATTTCTGCTAATAAATTTTATTTTCCAAATAAAATTAAGAGATTAACTAAACTTTAATCAGAGATATTGACTTTTTATAGATAAAGCGTACTTTTGCCTCGTGGAATTTTAAGCACTCTTTCCTTTTTTAAAAGAAAGAGATAAGTCTTAAAGAAAAAACAGAAAATGCTTAGAGACAAAAAAACGTATCTTAATCTGGTGAGAGATTTACTCTTTTCACTGGGAATAACTGCTTTAATTACTATTTTATTAACTCCTACTTTAGGCACAAGAGATGATTTGCATGCAAGCCTAAGAGTAGATACTCCAAAACAAGTAGGGGTATATCAGAACTTCATTAATTTAGCCAATACTTCTGTCCTTATTAATGATAACAATGATTTTGTCGGTTTCAAAGAAAAGATGGGATACCGAGAGTCACGTAATAACTACTTTATTACCAATCCTTATGGACATATAGGGAAATACCAATTTGGGAAATCAGCTTTAAAATTTTATGGTATTTCTGAAGCAGATTTCTTAAAGAATCCCTCTTTGCAAGAAGATGTATTCTATATGAGTCTGGCTCATAACAAATGGAAACTACAACATGAAATTAATACTTTTGCTGGGAAGAAAGTAGCAGGTGTATTCATCACAGAATCAGGTATCTTAGCAGCAGCTCATTTAGTAGGTGCCAATAGTGTGAAATCTTTCTTCAAGTCCAAAGGAAAGAATTCGTTTGCTGATGCTAATGGAACTTCTATCACTAACTATATGAAAAGTTTCCAGAATTTTGATCTCTCTTCCATTAAAGCTAATAAGTTTGAAGGACAGCGGATTACTACATAAAATATTTCAAACAATATTATTTTCATAGATTATTATTTAATAGGACTATTTAAGATTCTCTGGGCTCTCTTCTGGTTATTATTAATATTGGAGCTGTGTAGTTATAGAGAATCTCTATTGAGATTTAGATATTCCTTTCTTTTAATAAGATAAGAACTTCCCTTGAATAATTATGAGGGAGGTTTTTTTATTTAAGTAAATTATTTGGAATTATGTAAATATATTGTAATTTTGCACTTCATTTAGAAATTATTGGTAAAGATGAAAAGGAGTAGAATATACCTATTATATATAATGTTATTTTCTTTGATCATTCTCTCAGCTTGTGAGAGGGATGGCTCGCAGAATAATGAAATACCTCCTAAAAAAGAAATAAAGAAAATTACAGGTACATTTGTTGATTTTTGGTCAAAAGGAGATTGGACAACAGCTCAATGGGAAGAGCATTTTGAGGAAATGAGGGAAATGGGAATCACCACAGCGATAATACAATTTGTAGCTTTTAAGAATAGCAGTAATAATATTACTTGGTTCAATTCAGCAAATACTTTTGCTCAGAATAAGAAGAGTAATTCTCTTACTTACCTAATGGAAGCTGCTCAAAAAAAGCAGATAGATGTATATATAGGATTGTATTTTGATGATACTTATTGGAATCATCAGACAGATGTAGAATGGTTAAAACAACAAGCAGATAATTGTATTTTCATTGCAGAGGAAATAAATACACTATTCAATAGTAATACAGCTTTTAAAGGTTGGTATATTCCTCATGAACCTGAACCAAATGCTTATAATACAGTTGAAAAAGTAAAGTTATTTAAGGATTATTTTGTGAACCGAATTTCGGATAGGTTACATCAAATAAATAATAAGCCTGTTTCTATTGCTGCCTTTTGGAATAGCAAACTCTCTTCTCCAAATGATTTGCAACACTTTATGAGGGAACTTAGCAAGAGTAACTTACAAATTATTATGTTACAAGACGGAGTAGGGGTGGAGCATGTAACCCTTGATAAGCTCGCAATATATTATCAAAGTGCTGAAAAGGGGCTTTATGGAAAAGATTCCTCTTATAAGGGAGAATTTTGGGCTGATATAGAGACTTTTAAGTACCCTCGTGATGAAAGAGGGCTCACTCCACCAGCCGATTTTGATCGTATCTTCCAACAGATTTCAATAGCTTTTAATACGACTAAGTTAAAAAAAGTAGTCTCTTTTCAGTATTATAATGATATGAGTCCTAAAGGGAGTTTTAAGAATAGTGCTACTAAATTAAGACAAAAATATTATGATTATATTCATAATCTTCTGTAAAAAATATATTTTTTAGGATTTATTTTTAGATATTAGAATAGAAAATTGTTGATAACAGAGAAATATAAATTCCTATTTACATGTTAGGTAATAAGTTAAATAAAAAAAATGGTTAATAAGTTTTTATGAAAAAAAAATAAAAATATTTCTTTTTTTATTTGTTTCTAAAAATATTTTTATATCTTTGCCCCGAATAAATAGTTAGACGTATGAGTACACCAGTTGATAAAGAAGTTGCTTGGGATAAAACCAAGACTATTATGAGTAAGACCGATGCGAAAGGTACTATAGAGTATGTAAATCAAGTATTTGTAGACGTATGTGGTTATTCAGAAGCAGAATTGGTAGGTAAGCCACATAGTATAATTCGTCATCCAGATATGCCCAAAACTATCTTCAAAATTCTTTGGGATAATATTCAGAAAGGAATTAATTTTCATGCAATTGTTAAAAATATGGCAAAATCAGGAGAATATTATTGGGTAATTACTGATTTTGATATTATTCGAGATCCTAGCGGGCAAATTATTAATTATATGGCGAGAAGAACCTCTGTTCCTTCCCAGACAATAGAAAAATATATAGCTCCTTTGTATCAAAAAATATTACAAGTAGAGCAAGCAGGAGGTATTGAAGCTGGTGAAAAATATTTTGGACAATTCCTCAATGAACAAGGAAAAGATTACATTACTTATATAGAGGATGTGATTTTGGAATTTAGATAGAAAGATAATTAAAAAATCATTTGTATATAACTTAATCGTGAAAAATTAAACATCTCAGAGAGTGTCAAATGTATAAAACCTTGGTGTGAGTTTTTATTTTCTTATAATTCCTATTAGGCTTGTTAAAAAAAGTGAAATTTAGGATTAACAAAAAAAGTGTTAATAACTTTTTTAAAGAAAATATATCCTTAGATGCCTTTATAAGAAACTGGAAATAAGGGCATTATCAGTTATTTGTTTTTAGGAAAATTTACAGGAAAGGATAAAAAGTAAAATTATTTTTATAAAATTGCACTGGATAAATAAAAAGTAAGTACATTTGACCCCTGAAAATAATATTGTAGATTATGATATTGAAACTTAAAAAAGCAGTACTTGTTGTAATAGGTTATCTATTGGTGGCCTGTGGTGGAGGTAGTGACCGAGGAGAACTTGTAGGAGTGAAAGGAGGACATTGGAAGCAGCCAAAACCTTATGGAATGGCTTTGGTTCCGGGAGGTGCTTTCGTAATGGGAAGTTCTGACTATGATAAGGCTCATACAGAAGATGCTACCACCAAAACTGTAACAGTAAGCCCCTTCTATATGGATGATACTGAAATTACTAATGGAGAGTATCGCCAGTTTGTGAATTGGGTACGTGATTCCATTGTACGTCGTAAGTTAGCTATTATGGCAGAAGAAAGCGGTCAGTCAGCTGGAGGAGAAGGGATAGGTAAATATGCTTTCTTGGATACAGAGCAAGAAAAGCTCAATGCTTATGATAAGTACATGTATGAGAATTATGGCGATAAGGATAATCCTGAAACTCGTAAAATTAATAGAAAGGTTAAGCTTATATGGGATAAGGAAAAATATCCAGATGAACATTATGTAGAGGTAATGGATTCCATGTATGTGCCTATTGAGGAAACTTATAATGGTAGGCGCCCACTGGATGTAGATAAGCTTGTTTTTAAGTATCAGTGGATGGATATTGAAGCAGCAGCTCGTTCTCATAAGAAAGGTCGTAAGGACTTTATAAAGGAAGAAATTGTAAAGATTTATCCAGATACTACAGTATGGATTAAGGACTTTAATTATTCCTATAATGAGCCTATGCACAATGATTATTTTTGGCACTATGCTTATAGTGAATATCCTGTAGTGGGTGTATCCTGGAGACAGGCAAAAGCTTTCTGTGAATGGCGTACACTATATAAGAACTCTTTCCAGAAAGCAAAGAAGAAAAAGGATGTGAATGCATTCCGTTTGCCAACAGAAGCAGAGTGGGAGTTTGCTGCTCGTGGAGGTTTAGAGGGAGCAACTTATCCTTGGGGAGGTCCCTATACTACCGATAGTAAAGCATGCTTTATGGCTAACTTTAAGCCTTCTCGTGGGGACTATGCGGCTGATAATGCCCTCTATACAGTGGAGGCAAAATCCTACCATCCTAATGGGTACAATCTTTATAATATGGCAGGTAACGTTTCTGAATGGACAAATACCTCTTATGATTCTAATTCTTATGAATATATGTCCTCAATGAACCCTAATGTAAATGACCAACAGAATAAGAGAAAGGTAATTCGTGGAGGTTCTTGGAAAGATGTGGCTTTCTATACACAAGTAGCTACTCGTGATTATGAATATCAAGATTCAGCACGTAGCTACATAGGTTTCCGTACAGTACAAAGTTTTATGGGAGTGCAAAGAGTAGATTCCAAAAAAGGAAATCTTACCAATATGAGATAAGAAAAATTAAAAGTTAATAAATAATCGAAGTATAATTAAAAAGTAAAAAAATGGCAAATTCAACAAGGTCATCAAAAAAAATCATAAACATGGTTTATGGACTTGGAGCTTCTGTAGTAATCCTTGGGGCTCTTTTCAAAATTCTTCACTGGGAACTTCCTTTAGGAGGTGTTAAAGTAGGAGGAGGAACTCTCTTGGCAGTAGGGCTTATTACAGAGGCAATTATCTTTGCAATCTCTGCTTTTGAACCTGTAGATGCAGGATATGATTGGTCTTTAGTATTCCCAGAACTTGCAGGTGGAGAACCTAAACAACTTAATTTTAATGGTGCACCACAGTTGGGAAGTCAAAGAACTGAACAAGAAACACAAATGATAAAAGAATCATTATCTCAAAAATTAGATGATATTCTAAGAGAAGCTCATGTGGATGCTAACTTAATGAACTCATTGGCAGTTAGTATTCGTAATTTTGAAGGAGCAGCTAAGAATATTGGACCTGCAGCTGATGCAGTTGCATCTACTCGTAAATATGGAGAAGAACTTACTACAGCTGCTGTTCAATTAGAGGCTTTGAACTCTCTTTATCGTATCCAATTGGAAAGAACTGAACTTCAAGTAAATGCACAAGAAGGTATGGTGGATAACCTTAATTCATTGAATGCACAAGTTAATTCATTTAAAGAACATTTGAGATCTCTCAACACAGTGTATGGTGGTATGCTTTCTGCAATGGGCAGTGCAAAATAATTCTAAATTAGTTAATAATCATTAAAAAAATTTAGAAATGGCAGCAGCGAATTCACCACGACAGAAGATGATTAACCTGATGTATCTGGTTTTCATCGCGATGATGGCTCTCAATATGGGGAAAGAAGTGTTAAGTGCTTTTGGACTTATGAATGAAAAGTTACAAGCCGCAAACCAACGCTATGAATCCACTAATGAAGCCGCTTTCGCAGAGTTAGAGAGAAAGGAACAAGAAAAACCCGACGAGTATAAGGAAGCCTTAGAGAAATCACGTAGGGTGAGGGAACTATCTAATGAATATTATGCTTATTTGGGCGAGCTCAAGGAAAAAGTGATGTCCCAAACAGTCAATAAAACAGATTACCAAATAATGGATCAATCTGACTTCTTAGATGGCATGTTCTTTAAGACAGAAGGATTAAAACCTGAAGGACAAAAATTCTTAGATAATATTAATAATTATCGCAATGAATTGGTGAGCCTATTGGGGTCAAAAGATGATGAGCTTAAGGCTATCATTGAAGAACGTTTTAGTACAGGTACTAATAATAGAGTAAAGAATCGTGACGGAAATGAACTTGGTTGGGTACAGTATAACTATGAAGGATTCCCATATATTGCAGCCGTTACAAAGTTCTCTCAAATTCAATCCGACGTTCGCCAAACAGAGCAAGATTTCTATAAGGCAATGTTAGGAGAAAAAATGAAGGATGAACTTTCCATGAAACACTATACTACCCTGTTGGAACAATCAAGAGGGGCTTACTATACCAATCAAGAGTTTGACGGAGCTATCGTTCTAGGACGTAAGGATAATTCCACCAAACCTAAGAAAGTAGAACTTACTTTGGATGGACGACCTCTTTCAGATTCTCAAGTAGAGGTAGTTGAAGGAAAGATAAAATTGAAAGTAAGTACAGGAAATATAGGAGAGCACAAAATAGCAGGTACTCTTTACTATGAACAAGATGGTGTAGAAACTCCTGTGGAAGTGTCTCAGACATTCACGACTATTCCAAGACCTAATGAAGCAGTAATTTCTGCAGATAAGATGAACGTGGTATACCGAGGTGTAGTGAACCCAATGACTATCTCAATGCCAGGGGTTCCAGATAGTCAAGTAACAGCTTCAGCTCCAGGACTCTCTCGTAAAAGCGGACCTAATTATATTATGAAACCAAATGCAGGTTCTGCAGAAGTTAATATTGTAGTTACAGGTACTTTTGATGGACAAAAGTTTTCTTCCTCTAAGAAATTCCGTGTGAAAGATATTCCTAAACCTGAAGGAGCTATATTGCGTACTACAGGAGCTGTTAAGTTAGGAAAATCTAATGTATTGGCTGGAGAACTTACAGTAATGTTCAATGATTTTGATTTTGACCTTACTACAAGAGTGAATTCATTCCGTATTTTGGTACCTGGACAGCCTAGTGTAGTGGTACAAGGAAATAGAGTAAGTGCTAGTGCAGCAGCAGCAGCGGCTGTTAATAGAGCAAAGAAAGGAGATATCATTCAAATTTCTGAAATTCGTTACTCTGTATCTGGATATAGTGGAACACCTAAACCTGCTACACCTGTATCTATTGAAATATTGTAATAAATTAAACGATTATGAAACAAGCACTAAAAAAAGTCCTTGCGCTATCTTTTGTGTGGATAGTATCCTCAACTACTTTTGCACAGGTGAACATTCTAAATGCAAAGGTACCTTCTGAGATAGGTGCGAAAACCGCAGCTCAACAGGAATCAGATAATGATGTTCCTCTTCCTTATGGATATGTAGATGATCGAGATATTATGTGGTCTACTACTACATGGGAACTCGTTGACTTGGAAGAAAGAGCCAATTTCCCACTGCTATTCCCTATTGATACGATGGAAATTGGTGCAGATCGTCGCTCCTTATATGATGTACTTCTTAGAGCGATGAAAGAAAAAAGACTTACAGAAACTTATGTAGATTCTTATTTTACTGAAAAAAGAAGCTACGATGACCTTAAGTATAGTCTTTCTAAAGCAGATACATTGGATGCTGGGTATGAGATCCTTAATCAAGGAAAACCCTTACCTCCCGAATACATTGTACGTACCGACCTTACCTCAAGAGACATTGTACAGTACCGTATCAAAGGCTTATGGTACTTTGATAAGCGTCAAGGAGAACTCAAATATCGCTTACTTGGAATTGCTCCAGTAGCTCCTGATGTAAGTGTTTTGGGAACTGATGATGCACAATCCAACTTAGTAGAGCTTTTCTGGGTATGGTATCCTTCTGCAAGAAATATTTTGCATAATGCAAGGGTATTTAACCAGTTGAATTCTGCAAATCGTATCTCCTTTGACCACTTGCTTAATGCACGGCGTTTTGTAGGGGTTATCTATAAGGAAGATAACGTGTATGGAGATAGGGAAATTAAGAAATATCTTCCTGATAATGCTTTATACCAACTCTTAGAAGCAGAGCGTATTAAGGAGCGTATCCGCGATAGAGAACAGGATATGTGGGTTTATTAATATAATAAGGAGGCTGTCTGATAAGGACAGTCTCTTTTTCATTGTATGGAAAAACTTATCACCTATATAGAAAAAGTAATACCGCAAGTACCCATAGATGTTGGGGTAATCTCAAAAGTTTTTCAAAAAGAAAATCTTGCTAAAGATACTTTATTGCTGGATTGGGGACAAGTATGTCAGCATTATTATTTCATAAATAAGGGTACACTTAGGATATTCTTTTATGAGGAAGGAGAGGAGTTCACCAGTTGGATAGCTTTTGAAGATTACTTTTTTACTGAGTTTAATAGCTATATGACTCATTTGCCCTCTCGTTATATTATTGTAGCTCTCGAAGATACAGAGGTGTTAAAAATACATGAGCAAAGGATGAATGAATTGCTGCAGAACTGCTCTTGGTGGCAACAGTTCTTCTTGCTAAATCAACAGCAAATCATATTACAGCTAATGAAAACGATTGAGCTTTTTCAAACTCAACCAGCTAAAAACCGCTATGAAGCCTTATTCAGTTTCCCTGCTTTTATACAAAAGGTTAAGCAGAAAGACCTTGCTACAATGTTAGGAATGACCAAATACTCTATCAGCCGCCTTAAATCTTTTAAATAAGAAAATGAAGTTGCCAAAAAGCAACTTTTTTTTGTGTCATATATACTAATTTTGTATTCGTAAAGATAATACGAATATGAATCAAGAAGAACAATATCGTTTTAGACCACTGGATGCTTATCAGTGGATAAAGGACAAAGCGTTGGTATATATAAGGACAAAGCAATGGATAGATGCTTCACAGTTTGAAGAGTTCTTAATTGTATTTGAAAGTAATTTTGTTGTCTCTTTGGAGAAAGTAGCTCCTCTTATTTGTAATGAATTAGACAAAGGAAATGTACAATTTGCAGTTTTGACAGTAGCCTTATATGAGGCTTTTATAGAATTCCATTACTCCGAAAAGGAAGCCTTTCACTATGTGTGTATTGCTGTAAATGAACCAATTGCTCCTTTTATGGAACAGAACACAGAAGCCTTTTTAACAGCCTCTGAGGATCCTTTTGAAACTATTGTTCAAATATCCAAAACACGAGAACAAAACTATTTTGGTAAGAGTTTCACCTTTGTACACCGTATAGATGATGCTTTCGGTTATGTCTTACAAATTAAGAGTTGTCTATTTCATGAAGTATTGAAAGTTCTTGGATATCCTTTTTTGCAATCGATCATTTGTCAGATAGATTGTGGTTGGATAAAAGGTATTAAGTCCGATAAACATGGTTTACAATTTGTACGTCCCACTACCTTTGCTACAGGGACTACTTGTCAAATGTGGTTTATAAAAAAGGAGCCCACTCCAAAAATAGCTAAAAATATTGATGATTTAATGTAATTTTGATTTATAAATAAGCTCTGTATTGTTATGAAAAACTTTTAAAAAGGTCTTCTATTTTGAAAACTATTTTGTATCTTTGCCATATACTATGAGAAGTATCTTTTTATGAAAAAAATAATTTTCTTTTTTTTGTATTTCTTTTTATCAATTATTACAAAAGCTTTTTCACAGGATATTTATATTGATAATCTTGTATCTATTTTACAAGAATTACGAGAAGCTACTACAAAGCATACTGATTTATGGGACAAAGAACTCTATGGAGGACTTCTTTTTGTTGATCCCAAAACACGTATAGTATATGCCAATGAACCGGACAAAGAAGGGTGTCTCCAACCAACGAAGGGACTGTATATAGGCACACTCCCTACTGAAATTAATATAGCTAATACTGCTATGAAATGGGGTGGTAAAGAATGGGCAATGGTAATGCTTCCCTTACCTGATAAAAAGGAAGAACGAATTACGTTATTAGCTCATGAATTATTTCATAGGCTACAACCTCAATTACATTTCATCAATGAAGAAAGGGATAATGCTCACCTTGATACTCAAGAGGGAAGAATCTATCTAAGGTTGGAACTGGAAGCTCTTAAGAAAGCTCTTTTTGCTAAAACACTTAAGGAGCAAAGGAAGCATCTTATGTATGCACTTGCCTTTCGGACTTATAGGTATCAACTTTTTCCAAAAGCAGTTGAGGATGAAAATGTCATGGAAAAGAATGAAGGATTGGCAGAATATACAGGACTTACAGTTGCTGGATTTCAGAATAACCCATCAGTAGGGAATTATTTTAAGGTACGAATTGAAAATTTTGAAAAAAATCCTACCTTTGTTCGCTCATTTGCTTATACTACGATCCCTATATACGGCTATTTTGCCTTCAAAGAAAAGAAATATTGGAATAAGGATATTACTAATGAAACCAATCTTACAGATTACTTCATTAAGTTTTTTAATATTACTCTACCGGAAAACTTCTCTAAATTCCTAAATAAATGGGTTAATATTTATAATGGAGTCAAAATTACTGAACAGGAAAAAATAAGGGAACAGCAACGGCAGCAACTTCTTACACACTACCGTGCAAAACTCATTGACCGTCCACATCTGAGAATTACTTTTCAAAAAATGAAACTCTCCTTTGATCCTCGTAATGTAATTCCTTTAGAAGGGGCAGGAACGGTTTACCCTCAGATTCGAATTACAGATGTATGGGGTGTCCTTTCTGTTACAGGGGGAGCCCTTATTAGCTCTGACTGGAGAACAGTCACAGTGGAGGCTCCTATCGAAATCAATGGGAACCGTGCGCAAAGTAAGAGTTGGAACTTGATATTAGAAAAAGGCTATACAATTGTAGAACAAGAAGGAAATTACATAGTATGTCCTCAGTAAAGCGGTAATTAGTGAAGAGTATAGGCTAACGAAGATTCTTCAATATTGCATTGATATTTAATGGTATGCTTAATAAACTTGTTTAAGCTTTTTTCAAGCTCTTATTCATGTCCCACTAATAAATGACCAACTGTTTCAAATGTAATGAAAGTACAGTTTGGAAATCTGAAAATTACATCTTTCATTCTTTCATAAGAGGCTATTTTATCATCCATGGCGTAAAAAATAAGAAGAGGGAACTTAATTATTCAAATAGGATAATTATTAAAATTTCTTAACATGTCTGGATTTATCCGAGAACTGTCATTTATAATTTCTTGTTTTCTTTGTTCAATAGATAACTTAGAATGATGACTTGAGGACACACCTAATATTTGTTTAAAATGCCAAAGATGAACAAAAGAGGGCTTGAGACCAAATGTTTATTTCTTCTATGCTTGATGGATAAAAAAGAAGAGAAATGGATAGTAATTTGAAAAAATAAATGTATTTTTGTTATTGTTACCCATTATTAAGAAATGCCGTTTAATTTTGATTTTCTCAGCCAGTATTTTACCGAAGTACACTTCACTAAGGGAGCACTCTTGACCTGTGCAGGCAAGGTAGAAAACTATTTGTATTACCTTAGCGAAGGGATTGTACGTTTCTTTTATTATAATTCCATGACCGACAAGGAGACTACTGTGGATATATTGTTCCCAGAGACCTTTTGCCTCTCTTATGCCTCTTTTGTCAAGCAAGAACCCTCATTGCTTTCTATTGAAGCCCTTAAGGATGTTACTGCCTATAAGATAGGTCGCGAACACCTTGAGCACCTGATACAGAAACAGGAGTATCTCCAAATAAAAGCCGATATATTAGAACATTTGCTTATTGAGAAAATGCAACGAGAAGCCCAATTTCTGCTACAATCCCCCGAAGAAATCTACCGTACCCTATTGGAGAAAGATCCTAAGCTTATTCAGAATATTCCGCTGAAATATATCGCTTCTTATATAGGCATTACCCCTCAGGCGCTTAGTAGAATACGGAAACGGATTTTTTGAGTATTCTCATTTTATTAACCCAAGTTCATTTTTTCTATGGTTTTTCGCCGTTATTTTGCCATGAAAAACAAATACAAATAAAATGAACTTCAAAATGTTATCTATTACTCTTATGATGGCGCTGGTTGCCCTTAAGGGACGCGCTCAAGATTCTGATTTCATGACCCTTATCAAGGCAGCTACTCAGGCGCCTTCAGGTCATAACTCTCAGCCTTGGTGGTTTGAGACTACGACTCATAGCATTGTGATCTCTCCGAATTTGGACAAGGCGCTCCCTGCAGTGGATAGCCAGCACCGCGAACTTTTTATTAGCTTGGGTTGTGCCTTAGAGAACCTCTGTACGAAGGCTACCGAACTGCATTACCAGACTGAGGTAATCCTTAGCGAAGAAGGAGTTATCACCGTAGGACTCCATAAGTCCAATACGGTTGTCTCTGACCCTTTAGCAGCTATGATTGACAAACGGCAAACTAACCGCTCTGTCTATGAAAACCGACAAATAGACCCTATACTATTGCAAAGACTTATAGAAAGGGTCTATCAAGGACAGGCTTCTACCGAGAGGCAAGTAAAACTCTATACCTTTGCCAAGGATACTCCACCTTTTGAGACCCTCACCCAAGCGGTACTACAAGGCAATACCGTGCAGATGGGAGACCCTGCTTTCAAAAGCGAACTCCTCTCATGGATTCGTTTTAATAAGAAACACGCTGAGAGTACCCATGATGGGCTGAGCTATGCAGTATTGGGGGCACCTAACCTACCTCGTTGGGTCACCGAACCTATTGTAAAGGCGAGCCTCAAGGCTAAGACGCAGAACAAGACCGACCTAAAGAAGATACAATCCTCTTCGCACATGGTGCTGCTGACCACCGAGAAGAACGATATTCTCACTTGGATACAGATAGGCCGCACTCTTGAACGCTTTTTACTCTTGCTCACTCAGGAGGGAATCGCTCATGCTTACCTTAACCAGCCATGTGAAGTGCCTGAAATCAGTGCTACACTGAGAGAAAATCTTCCCATAGCTCATGCTTACCCCCAAATACTTCTACGTCTTGGTTATGCGCAACCTATGGCCTACTCCAAAAGGAAAGATATTAGAGAAGTCATAAAAGTGAAAAGTGAAGAAAGAAGAGTATGGAATTTATAACAATTAACGATTAACAATTAGATGAAGAAATATCTTTTACTTTTTACCTTTTACTTTTTCTCTGCCTCTGCTCAGGTTTCTTTTAAAACGGATATATTGGGCAAGGGAGAGCTTGTGAGGGAGGAACTCTCCCTACAGGTGCCCATACGTCTTGATTCACTTGCTAAGGATCCCTATAAGCGTATTAGTGTTTGGGTTGTGGGAGGCAATATGGTTTTCCAACAGATGCACCCTACCGAGTTACTACCTTATCAGACGATGAACCTTAGTGCTAATGTGTTGCATCTGCGCCCATTAGGTACCCGTTGGTCATTACTTACGGCCATAGGGATAGGAATATATACGACTGAAAACCGACTCTCGTCCATTGCAATAGGGGAAAATGTAGTAGCCAATGGAGCCTTGCTTTTTATCTGGCATCAGAACCAACATTTGCAAATAGGGGCAGGAACGCTCGTCAATACCCTCTTGAGTTATCCCATGATTTTTCCTACTGCTTTTGTAGAATATCAAGGGGAGCGATGGACAGGATGGGCTAAAGGTAATTTCTTAGAAGGAGGAAAGGGGGCTATAGGCTATCATTTTAATGACGTCTTTTCACTGCATCTCTTAGCCGACGCTTCTATCTATGCCGCTTTCTTGAGAAAGGAGGGCAAAAAAGCTGTCTTCTTCACCCAGCATAGTATCATTGGTCTACAACCTGATTTTAAGGTAGGCAAATACCTATATATCCCTTTGGTTGTGGGGATAGACCTTATGCGTATGAGCATCTACAAGGAGCGGAAGTTTAATACTTTCTTTACACAAACTTTGGAAGGGACGTCCAAACAAAGCTATAGTCCTGCATTCTATTTCTCAGTAGGGATAAAATTAGTAAATTAGCTCATTGTCAAATTTACTAATTTACTGATTGACTCACGGGTAAAACTGTTAATTATTTGTTATTAATCGTTAATCATTGAATATTAATCATTATCTTTGCCACCGATTTTAAACAACTATTGTTTAACCTTCTAAAACTTTTGAAGAAATGACCTATATCAAGTTACATATTACCATAGAATTACCTTTGCACAAGGTAATGCTTCGTGGCGTATCCGCTTGATTAGAATAATAGTATAATATATAGAAAAGCCCGAAGCGACTGCTTCGGGCTTTTTCCTTACCTCAGTCCTCTCCAAAGGAGAGGAAAATCGCTTGTCATACTACGACATTTCCCGAAGCAATTTGTTAATTATTAATTGTCAATTGAGATGGGAAATCTATATATTACATCCGAAGGAGGAACTCGCCTCCGCAATCTGCGTTCTCGTAAGCGTATTGCTCGAACCGACCATGAAAAGTACTTGCGCGCTTGCAACAAACGACAAGACGTGCTCTTAAAACAACGTCGTGAACTGCCTCTTGTTCCTCTTGACGAACCCTACCAAAGGGGTTATGTGCGTTTCTTTGTTGTCTGTGAAGATGTGAAACGCAGTAAGTCAGGTGAGTTTTTTGAAGATTTGTTGAGGAAAATCAATACCTATCAGTATGCTGATAATCGCAAGTTTCAAAAGAAGAAAAAGCGTAGAGGAAAGCGTACCTATATACCTCTAAAACAAGAACTGCGCTCTTTCAGTCAATGGGAGTGGGAAGAGCGGTGCCGCAAAGGCAGATTTACACCACGAGAGCAGGCACTTTTTGGCAAAGTAGAATGCTACTGTCATCGTTCTAAGCGTTTTGAAACTTATTATGAGTTTATAGACCAATGGCGTTTTGAGCTGCGAGTAAGACCCTATATGATTACACACTACCGCCCTATAGATGTAGCCATAGAGCGAGAACTTGCCGACTTGGAGAAGGTCACAGAAGATTATAAGAACAGGGGTATTATCAGGCATAAAATCTATGGAGGCAGTTATTCGTGGAAGCAATACGAGAAGCGCTATACGCCTAAGGAAAAGTACAAACGCACCCCGCTAAAAGAAGTAGTTGCTCTTAGGTATCACACCTCAGCAATAGAAATCGCTGATTTCCTCTTAGAGGTCAATATTTAACCCTTATCTGAACAGTCTGCCCGTCAGACTTGTCTGATTTACAAAAAAACAAAGAAAATGCAAGAAAAAATCATACAAATCACCGCAGGGCGCGGTCCTTTAGAATGCCAATGGGTAGTGGCCAAAGTGCTGAAAGTCTTTTTGCAAGAAGCCACCCAAGCGGGCATCAGCTATACTATTCTCAGCCGTGAGGAAGGCGATGCCAACCTCACTGTAAAATCGGTTACGGTGCAACTCAAGGGCAAGGAGTTAGCCGCTTTTTTGAAAACTTGGCTCGGCACAGTGTGCTGGGTAGGCAAGAGCACTTTTCGTAAGTTCCACCAGCGCAGCAATTGGTATATAGGCGTTTTTGAGCTTGACCAACTGCAACGACAGCCTTTCTCCGAGCGCGATGTACAGTTCCAAACTACTCGTTCGCAAGGCAATGGCGGACAGAATGTAAACAAGGTAAATTCGGCCGTACGCGCTACCCATCTGCCTACGGGTATCAGCGTATTGGCACAGGATTCGCGTTCGCAATTAGACAATAAGAAACTCGCCCTTACCCGCCTCAAGGAAAAGCTCGCTGAGGTGGAGCTCCAGCAACTTGCCGAGCAAGCGCAGAGCCATTGGAACAATCACACCCAAGTGCAACGAGGCAACCCTGTGCGCACTTTCAAAGGCACTGATTTTAAAAGCACTTATGTAGAAAAGAGCTATAAGAAAGAACGTGCTGCTGCCAAACGCCTCTGTAGGGGCGAATGGCAATTCGCCCATTAACAATGGTAATTCGCTTAGCAAATACCTAAGCCCTAACACCTAAAAAAAATGGCAAATTTAAAACTCAAAGGGAAAGACCTCCTCAAGTTAGGCTTCCCGAATAATCAATCTATTAATGTAGCGTTAGAAGTGATGAAGCGCAATTTCGCTACTAAGAATACCGCTTATGTAAAGTCGGTACTTGAAGATATTTTAAAAAATCCTGTGCAGTACGAGGGGCATCTTACTTTTGGTCAGATAGCCGAAGCGCTGCTTTCATCTACCAAAACCGAAAAACGACAGCTCAATGCCTCACGAGCGCCTTATCATATCTTTGGCGATGACATCACTGAAGAGGCTAAAACGCAACTCTATACAGCGCTCAAGCTCCCTATTTCGGTAGGGGGAGCCTTGATGCCCGATGCACATAGTGGCTATGGCTTGCCTATAGGGGGCGTGCTGGCGGTAGAGAATGCTGTGATTCCTTATGGGGTAGGCTTGGACATTGGTTGCCGTATGTGCCTTAGTATCTTGGATATCCCTGTGTCCTACCTCTCAGGGGCACGTGATAAGTACGAGAAAGCCCTTATGGAGCACACCAAGTTTGGTATGTACGAACATCATAAGTCGCATGTAGAGCACGAGATTTTCGACCGCGATACTTTTTTACTGATTCCTATCCTCAAGCGATTGAAAGACAAGGCAATCAAGCAGATGGGTACTTCGGGCAGTGGCAACCACTTTGTGGAGTTTGGCGAGGTAGAACTCTTAGCCGACGATCCGCAGATAGGTTTGCCCAAAGGAAAATATCTCGGTATACTTTCTCATAGTGGGTCGCGTGGCTTTGGTGCAGAAATTGCTCAGTATTATGTGCGAGTAGCTGCCGAACAGTGTCCGCTCCCGAAAGAAGCCCAACAGTTTGGATGGCTCGACCTCTCTACCCACTTAGGGTTAGAGTATTGGACGGCTATGAACCTTGCTGGCGATTACGCTTCGGCTTGTCATGAGGACATTCATCGTAGGCTTATCCGAGCCGTTGGCGGTCGCCTCAGAGCGCGTATAGAGAACCACCACAATTTTGCATGGAAGGAAATTCACGATGGTAAGGAGGTGATCGTACACCGCAAAGGTGCTACTCCAGCAGGGGAGGGCATATTGGGTATAATCCCTGCCTCTATGACCGATGCTGGTTATATTGTGCGGGGTAAGGGCAATGCCGAGAGTTTCGATTCAGCATCGCATGGCGCAGGACGTGCTTTCTCGCGTAATGAGAGCCGCAGCCGCTTTACCTCCTCCGACATCAAAAAAGCCCTCAAAATCAAGGATATTACTCTTATTGGTGGCAATGCCGAAGAAGCCCCTATGGCTTATAAAAACATAGAAACGGTAATGGCTTCCCAAAGTGATTTGGTGGACATTATTGGTACTTTTCAGCCGAGAATTGTACGTATGGACAGGTAGTTAGTGACTAACGACAAGCGACAAGTAACTAATAACACAGTAGAATCAGTCATTTGTCATTTGTTACTATTTTTACTATCTTTGTCCCCATGATTTTTCACTATTCATTTTTCACTCAAAGAGATGACCAAGAAAAAGAAAACCCTTCCCGCCAACTTCAACGAACTGTTAGAAGCCAAAGATTTAGACGCACTTGAAGCGGTGTTCAACGAATGTGAGTTAAACGCTTACGACCGTCGTTCGTTCAAGACCCCTGCGCTTTCTTTTTATAAGATTCCGCTGGAGCTAATGGACTGGCTGATTGCTCAAGGGGCAGATATCAATGCCAAAGATAATATGGGGGCACAATGTGATAGAGCGTACACTCATAACGGCGGAGGCTATCTGCCTCAAGCTCTCAAGGCTATCAAAATTTATTTGAACGCAGGATTGAAGCCTACTGAATATGCTAGAGAACGACTCACTATCATAGGTGAAGATTTTGAATTTCGCCGTGCTGATACTGATTCTGAATGGTTAGAAGAAGCAGATGCTTCCCTCCAAGAACTATACATACTCTTTGATGTGCCTCCTGTACCACGTCGCATACAGCATGATGGCAAATTGCCTATTGTACTGGCAGGCGATACGTGGGAAGAGCGTTACGAGCAGGCTTGGATACTTTTGATATCTAGCAAAGGCAGTGCATCCACTGTGCAGGGTGAGGTAGTGCGTATTGCAGGTAGAGTGAATGATGAACTTTTGCGTAACGCAATGAGCAACTGGGATAAGGAATACCGCAAGATGATCACAACCATTAGCGGTTACTTGACTCAGGGTAATCCACTTACCGAAGCAGAACTTACCGAAGTAGCCGATATTCAAAAGCACATCTTAGAAGACGATGGTACAGGTACCCAACGCTTGTGTGAATTAACGACCGTTTGGGTGGTGCAGAACCCTCAGCCTATTGCTTTTGGGAAAGTAAATTATAAATACTAAAACAAAAAAATCCTTTACTAAAGACTTTTGAATGTTGACTTTGAGATATGGTAAAACTTACTGAAATAAGAAGTGTACTTGAAAAAGAAGACCTTGATACGATTTATCTGCGACACTTTCAGTGGATAAAAACATTAATCCCTTTTTGGAAAGAGGCTGTTGTCAGAATCGCAGAACTGAAGAATTTTCCTATAGAGAAAAGGGACAAACATCTCAAATCTATTGAAATGTCACTGGAACTGATGCCTGCTTGGCGACTCAAAAAAATAAAATACGTTGATGCCAGAAGAAAAGAAATAGATAGTGCAATTAGTTTTATTCGCCCCTCTTCATTCACACCAGCGATTTTAAAATACGCCTTTGCCCCTTTTTGTATGAATATGATTGGTATTCTTCGTCCTTTTTTGTATGTTTCCAATTCATATTATTCAGATGAGCAAGTACCCACTGTTATTGCACAGAGCATCTATGAGATAGCAATTTTACATACTTCTTTCCCATTTAATACGAGTGATTTTGTATATTTTCTTCCAGCGGAAAAGTCTATTCACACGGATAATCCAGCTGATTTGGATAATTGGCACCTAATGATGGATACAGTGGGGAAAGCTTTACAAATCACCCCTTTAATAGAAGAAGTTTATAAGCAGGCTACCGAAATTTGGAAATCTTATGACCGACCTTTTCAGTGGGAATACAATCAGGATATTTGGCATTTGGAGGAGGAAAATTTATCACAGCAGTTGCACGATTTAACTGTAAAAGCCTTTCATAATAAATAACATCAAAATTTATGGAACATAACAATATTATTACTGCGCAAGAGCGCAAAAACAAGAGTATTGCCATACTTGCCTCGCAAGGTGTGCCTTATATAGAGCATTTGCCCTTGCGTTATGAAACAGAGGAAGTAACCCCTCGTGATAAAAAGGAAGTTATTGAGCGGGTTGCTTGCTCTTTTGCTTCTATCATGTGTGCTTTATCTATCGGTAAAAAGGAATATACTGAGGAGGATAAGGTATATATGACACAAGATTTTCTTTCAGCCAAATACGATGCTCTTGACCTGCTTACCCCTATGGAGAAACAGGTGATTGCAGGTGCTGTAAGCGAAGCAGAAGCTATAAATGCTGCTTGGAAATATGAGTCGATTTGGACATTGCTCTGGGCTTTAGGCATCGTAGAAGAGCTATCGTTTCCCAATGAGATTTGTGATTGTGATTTGGTAATGCATACAATGGATCGTTTTGAAGGACTTAGCGACTTTATGGCACATACTACCTTGCGCCCCATAGATGAAATATTGCAAGCCTTAGACTTGCATTATCGCTATCACTGGGCGGCGGTCAATGCTCGTGTGAATGGATCAGACCCAGCAGGTATAGATGAAGAAGTGATAATGGAACGCCGTGCAGGCTTGGAGTGGCTCTGTTGCAAAGATGAAGAGAACGATAACCTTACTGATACCTATAACGCTTGGGATTACCCTGATTTGAATACTTAGTAGGTGAATAGTTAAAATATCATTTTCATAATATAAAAATCTCAATGATTTTATCTTTGAGAGTAAGGAAGGAAAACAAATTGATTTTATTGTTTATCATTAAGAAAAGAATGGAATGAGAAGAAAGTTTCTTTTATATTTTAATATTTGGTGTTTATTATCAGTGATTCTTGCACCGATAATAATAGTTACTTTTTTCTATAATCAGGATTTTTACCAAAAGAGCATCATAGAGTTTGTTTGTGGAAGTATTTTTGTTTCTGCATATCTCTTATTTCCATCTCTTTTTATATATCAGCTATTCACCAGAATAAGAAATAGAGAAAAAACACGAAATTTCACTATTTCTTTAATAACCTTTTTTGTTATTCTTCTGAGTATTTTGTTCTATATAGGTTTATATTGGATAATAGATGAGGCTGTTACAAATGTTTATAGAAATGATACATAGTTAAAAATGAGACAATAAGAAAGTTCTAATGACCTTAATACAATTATTATGCACTTATATCCTGCTATATCTTTAGAATTAGAGATAGCAATGAAACTTTTGTTTCCTTTGTTAGTCCTTCACTTGATTGTTTTTGTAATAAGAAATACAGAGAATGATTTTTCTACTCTATTAGAAAAAATAATAACATGGGGTACCATCATCTATAACGTAGCAGTAGGTTACTTTCTATGCCAATGTGTATGTCCTGTGTACTATGACTGGGAGTTAAACCTTATAGAATGGACTCTTGTGCCTATCTTTTTTGCATTTTTCCTTTTGCTGTTGAATATCCTCTATTTGATAAGATATAAAAATAAGCGTTATGAAAATGTCTTGTTTGTGCTCAGTGGGGGATTATTGCTGCTAACCCTCTATGAGTTTGTAGTTACCCGACCTTTTGAAGAACAAGAGGAAACTTCTTTATTAAGAGAAAATCTTTTAGAACATGCTCCTCTGATTAATTTTGCAATTAACACAGTGGTAAGTTTGTGCTTTATACTGCTTGTGGGCTATAGAAGAAAATGGCTGTGATTGTAAGCCTCATCTCTTTACCTTATTGACAAATTATCTAATTAGATAAGTCTTCATCAACGACTAAAATAAAATCGGCTTGGTTATAGCTTTCTTTAGCCAGTTTTTTAAGCGCTGCTTGGGAGGTAGTGGAGATGGTCAAGATCCGTAGGTTGGGTCGCTCACGCTTGAGATACCACCAAATGCCTTGATAGAAGTCGGAATGGTAGCTTCCATTGAAATGAACAAAGAGAGTATTAGGCTTTAAGTGTGCTAATATAGACTCGGCCATGGTAGCGTCCTTAATAGCCTGTGCCATGGGGAAGTTCTCCGTATTGTGTCCTAGCATCTTTTTCATCTTCTCATATTGGGAGAGTGTACCGTCATAGGGAAAAGGTAGGCGTACCATCCATTGTTTTTCTGTGCTGGGCAGCGTGTCAAGGGCTTGCAACCCTTTCTTATAGACAAGGTTGGCATATTTACGAGGAATATTGGTCGCCACAAAGGGGAACTGGTGTTTCTTGGCAAAATCTACCAGAGGCTTATAATCCGTCTTATAGTTTTTCCATAGGCGAGCTAAGGAGTCCAAACCCTTTTGGTCAATAGCTCCCTGCAAGTAGTGATCTAAGGCTTCTTGGTTGTCTCGCTCCAGCATCTCCGCCCCTAAGATAAGTGGGTGATTGGGTTGTAGGTCTTTGATAAGTTCCAATTCCAACCAGTGGGCAATAGGGTTGTTATGATACTCGCCAAAGAGTACTACATCGGCTTTTTGGCTTCTTTTCAGGAGCTTCTTATAGGAAGTATGTTTGCCCTTCTTGTCAAAGAAAACAAAGGCTTTTTTATCCTGAGCAAAACCTTCAATAGTTAGTAACAACCCCAAGTAAAACAAAATCGTTCTCATACTCCTTCATTTTTCACTTTATCTGCCCCCATTCTTGTGCATGCGTAGGAGCCAATTTCAAGAGTACAGCACGCACCTCTTCTTTTTTATTTAGAGGCTTTCCACCGGAAAGAATCAAAGCTATTTCGTCGGCTTTAGCATCAAAGAAGAGCTGAGAGATAAACCGATTGATACGGCTGTTATTAATCTGATTGAGTTCTAAGAGAGCAGCTCCTATTTCATTTTTTCCTTTTTGGGCATCTTGTGACATGATATCTAATCCCTTGCGATGATAGGTGTATAGTGCCTTGTGGAAAGGAGTGAAATCCTCTGCTAAGAGATCGGTTGCCATTTGCCAACGGTTATTAGAACCATTCTGTTGCCAGGCACTATCGGAGCTACTTTGGGCATTGAGTACTACTGAAAGAGCTTGTTCAAAATAAGAAACTCCTCCCATAGGAGTAAAAGTATCAGCATCTAAACCAATAATAATCAATACATAATAGGCAATAAAGGAGGACAGATTAGAGGTATAACTACTGGGATTAAAATAGATAGGCTCATTCTCAAGGTAAGAGAAAGAGACCCCTTTCTCTTGATAGTTGAGTAAGGGAGTAGGGTAGGCACTACCGTATACGGGACGAGAGGCTTGTATCTGTATATCCGCGGTGAAATTGTTATTTTCAAAAGAAGTGAAAGTAAAAACAAAAGAACAGTTAATACGCTCATTCTCTCTTGCCTTTATATTAGTCCACTGGTTTTTATTAATAAATTCCTGTAGAGATTTTTGTAATGCGGAGAATACACGTTGATTTGTCTGGTTAATACGTTGTGTATTTATAGTTACTTTACAAGAGAGTTCTTGAGAGTAAACTACTGGGGAGAGTAGAATTAGGAAAATAATAATAAGTTTTTTCATAGAATAAAATTTAGAAAGAAGCTCTATTTTATCAATTCAGTGTGGATTTCTGTAAGAATATCTATAGCTATTTCTGTTTTTGATTTCAGAGGAATAGGAATCTCTCTTCCTTTATTGGTAATAAAAGTTACTTTATTGGTATCTCCTCCGAATCCTGCACCCTTGTCATTGAGGGAGTTTAATACAATAGCATCTAAGTTTTTATGAGTGAGTTTTCCTTTAGCATTTTCTATTTCATTTTCTGTTTCAAGGGCAAAACCTATAAGGATTTGTTTATTTTTCCTTTTCCCTAAGGAAGCTAATATATCTTGGGTTTTTGTCAATTCTAAGGAGAATATTTCTGTTTTCTTTTTGATTTTCTGAGGAGCTTGTATTTGTGGTTTATAGTCAGCAACTGCAGCTGCTAATATGGCTATATCTGATTCTTCAAACTTCTCATTAGTTATTTCATACATCTGTTCAGCACTTACTATATGGTATACTTTTACATTATCTATTATAGGAAGTGAAGATGAGGGACCTAATATCAAAGAGACTTCAGCACCCATTAAGGAGGCTATATTAGCTAAAGCTATTCCCATTTTACCAGAGGAGAAATTTCCTATAAAGCGCACAGGATCAATCATTTCATAAGTAGGGCCTGCTGTAATAAGGATTTTCTTTCCCTTGAAGAGGTCCTTCTTAGTAAAGAAAAACTGAGATAGCGTATCCATTATGACCTTAGGCTCTGCCATACGTCCTTTTCCTATCAAGCCACTGGCAAGTTCTCCTTCTTCAGAAGGAATCAGATGATTTCCGTAGGATTCTAAAAGAGAGATATTATGCTTAGTAGAGGGATGATTGTACATATCAAGATCCATAGCAGGAGCAAAAAATACAGGGCATTTGGCTGAGAGATAAGTGGCTAAGATTAAGTTATCACAGATACCTGTTGCCATTTTAGCCAATGTATTAGCAGTGGTGGGGGCTATAAGAAATACATCCGCCCATTGGGCAAGTTCTACATGGCTATTCCATTCATGTTCATTGGTTTGAAAAGAAGTATATACTTTATTCTTAGAGAGCACAGAGAGAGTAAGAGGTGTTACAAATTGACAGGCGTCTTTACTCATAATAACCTTAACGCTTGCCTGTTCTTTGACAAGCAAGCGTATAAGGTTTGGAATCTTGTAAGCTGCTATTCCAGCAGTAATTCCTATAAGTATCTTTTTTCCTTTAAGCGAAGGAATATTCATGGTTGTGTTCTTCATCGGCATAACGATAATAAATGTCCCCATCCAACCACTCTTTTACAGCAATAGCTTGAGGTTTAGGAAGTTTTTCATAGAATTTGGAAACTTCTATTTGTTCTTTATTTTCAAAAACTTCTTCCAAACTATCATTATTGATAGCAAACTCTTCCAATTTTTCTTCCAATTCTCGCTTAATTTCAGCATTGATTTGCGAAGCACGCTTGGCTATGATGGAAATAGCTTCATAGAGATTACCCGTTTGGGCGTCTATTTTATTCTTATCATAGGTGATGGTACTTTGCGGTGCATCAATGCGTTTCAAATTTATCATAATTCACTTATTTTCTTTAAAATATCTTGATACATTTTATCAGCCCTTCCTTTAAAGTCAGAGTCTGGGAAAATACGTACGAAATTCTCATATTGATTCTTAGCTTCTTCAAAGCGCTGTTTCTCTTTGCTCTTTACACTATTTTTTGCTAATTCATAAGCTGAATGAAAGCGATAGTACAGAGCCTCTTCACGGAATACAGAACCAGGATTTTCAATTAGAAAATTATCAAATGACTTAATAGCAGCCTGATAATCACGAATTTTATCATATCCTTTGGCTATTTCAAAACTCTTACGTTGGAGCTTAGTAAGTAGTTCCAAAACCATATTATTAGCCTCTCGTAGATTTTCACTATTTGGGTATCTGTCAATATACTCTTGGAGTGCATCCAGAGCCTTATAAGTACCTTCTTGGTCTAAGCTATATTTTGGAGATTCCAAAAAGTAACATTTTCCTTGTAGGAAGAGAACTTGTTCAGCCTTTTCACTACGAGGGTAATTCTTAGTGAACCGTTCATACTGATACGCTGCCAACAAATACTTTTTTCGTTTGTAATAACTATCTGCATACATGTATAAAGCCTCTTCTCCCTGAGGGCGACCTATATAAAAACCCACGACCTTCTCCAAAAGGCGCATGCTACGAGCATAATCTCCTTTTTCATAAAGAGACTTAGCTACTTTGTATTTTAGTTCATAATCCTCTGTCTTTAAGGCTTTTTGGTATTCTCCACAAGCTGAAAAAGCAAGAGAAATAATAAGCATTATAGCTATTACTTTTCCTTTCATATTCATTGGGCAAAGATACGTATTTTTTTAATACTTCCTAATTTTATTTTTCAGGGGTATTTTTTAGAATTTCCAAAAGATATTTCCAAAATTTCTGTACGGAGGAGATACTTGCCCTTTCAATAGGTGAGTGAGCTCCGAGAATGGTAGGACCAAAACTGATCATATCAATATGAGGGAAGTGTTCACCCAAAAGACCACACTCCAATCCGGCGTGGATAGCTGCTACATTAGGTTTCTCATGGAAAAGTCGTTCATATACTTCTGTTAGTACATGTAAAATAGGAGAATTAGCATTAGGTTCCCAAGCGGGGTATTCTCCAGAGAACTCTATCTTATACCCTGCCAATTCAAAGGCAGCGGCTAAGCTACTAGCTAGATCATGCTTGCTGCTTTCCACAGAAGAACGAGTCATGCTCAATACGGCTATTTTACCATTTTCTACTTTTACATTAGCAATATTGTTACTTGCTTCTACTAAGCCTTCTACGCTGCGACTCATAGCATATACACCACAAGGAGCTGCTGCAATTGCTCTGAAAAGTGCTATTTGAGATTTTACATCCATTACTTTAGCAGGAGTAGCAACTTCCTTTAGAGTGATGGAGAGATGCTCTTCTACCGGTTGTAATTCTTTGAATATAATAGCGGCATTTTCTTTAAGTTCTTTTTCGAAGGCTACTTTGTGTTCAGTAGGTACTACTATGAGGGCTTCGCTCTCACGAGGAATGGCATTGCGCAAGCCGCCTCCATGTAATTGACTTAGACGTAGACCGTATTTTTCATATTGTTGGAAGAGCAAGCGGTTCATGATTTTGTTTGCATTACCACGTCCCATATGGATATTCTGTCCACTATGTCCACCGATAAGGCCTGTAATACTTAGCTGGAAAGCTACTACATTATTAGGGGTTGCTTCCTCTGTATAGTCATGATAAGCAGAGACATCTACAGCACCAGCACAACCTATCTCTATTTCATTATCTTCTTCAGTATCAAGGTTAAGGAGAATTTTCCCACTAAGAGCATCAGAACTAAGTTCTTTGGCACCAGTCATTCCTGTTTCCTCATCGGTAGTGAAGAGTGCTTCTATGGCAGGGTGTTCTATAGTATTGCTTTCGAGAATAGCCATAATAGCAGCAACTCCCAAACCATTGTCAGCACCAAGGGTAGTCCCTTTAGCACGTACCCAGTCGCCATCTATATAAGTTTCAATGCCTTGATTATCAAAATCAAAAACGGTATCATTGTTTTTTTGGCATACCATGTCCAAGTGAGATTGGAGAATGATAGTTTTTTTGTTCTCATATCCCTTAGTAGCGGGTTTGCGGATAATAACATTTCCTGCATGGTCAGAATGTGTCTCTAAACCGAGTTTCTTACCAAATGCTACCATGAAGGCAGTTACTTTCGCTTCTTTCTTGGAAGGACGTGGTACGCCGTTGAGGTCGGCAAAGCGATTCCATACCTCTTTTGGTTCTAATTCTCTAATGGTTGTACTCATTATAAATAGATTGAAAATTAATACTTAACAAGCTTTTACACTTGTCTTAAAAATAAATGGTGTGCAAAGGTACAAAAATTTATTCAATTAGCATATAGCTGTAGAGCGTTTTTTATCACATGCCAATTCCACCTCCAAGTGAAATTTTTCAGCTTGCCTTTTGGTAGAACAAATCTTTAGGTTTTTTAAAGTTTAA
>NZ_JAYKBU010000023.1:0-23538 GCF_035282625.1 Capnocytophaga sp. G2
ATTTTCACACAACAAAAATACAACTTTTTGCTCTAATTGTCAACTTTTTACTTCATCATACTTTTTAAATCACCTCCTAAATTTAAAATGAAAAAAGGATTACCCTCAAACTTAGAATTTGAATATGCAGAAGCTATTCCTTGGTTTAAATTACAAGGAACAGCAGATCAGATTAGGTCAAGTGAAAAATTTTCAGAAATATCAGGACATATAGAAATTATAGAGGTTTTAAAATTTGAAAAAGGAAAATGGAAAATCCAAAAATTAAAATAATAAGAGAATTTAAAGAATACGCATATTATAATCCTTTGAATGTTTTCAAAGGACTAAGAAAAACAGGAACTAATATTAATATATTTGGCAATCAAGTAGCTATTTGTATTTCTGAAGAAGATATATCTTTTTATATTTGGTTTGGAATAGTAGGAGATATTTTTAATACAAAAAAAATAGATGTTGAAACCATTCCTTTCAATCATTCTATAATATTAAATATAAAAGAAGAGACTACATATACGATCTATTTTCAAAGTTATCTAAACAGATTTTTTATGTTGTTGTCATCCTCCAAAAGAAGTAAAGAATCCCAAAGTCTATTAGAAGATATGTACGGTGATGATATTTTTCATATTTATGGAATATGGGAAGTAAAACTCTCAAAAGAGTTTGAACAAGAGTTGTTTTATTCAGAAGATTAAAAAACTCCTACAGGTATAGAATTTGAATATGGAAAAACAGCACCTTGGTTTGGACAAAAAGGGAAAGGTGTTCAAATTAAATTTTTAGAAAATATAGAAGAATTAGTTAAGGAAGGAAAAATTGAAATTATAAATATAAAGAAATTGAAATAAATGAAAATTTTATTGAATAATAAAATACAATTGAATGAAAATTCACCATTACCTTTTTGTAATGGGGATTTACTTTTTTTCATAAATCAAGATAAAACAATAAAGCTTGATATGTTTTCTGAGATAAATAATTCTGAAATAGAATTATTAAGTCTTATTTATCCTAATAAATTAAATATTCCTTTGGAAAGAATAAAAAAAATAGCTAGTTTATTTCCTTTTTTAGTTGAAAAAGTATACAAAAAAACAGGAATAATTACATATGAGGCTTATATTTTAAATGAATATACGACCCCTATTATTGTGAAATTTGATGGTTATATAGTTTGTCTAGCCCTTATAGGAGGGGAATATGCAAGAAATCCAGGGACTAATATTATACTTTTAGGAACAAAAATATTTGGTAAGTAAGAAATATAAGAGTTACTCACCTTTAGACTTAAATTTTGAGTACGGAAAAGCTATCCTTGGGACGATGCGGTATTATTCTATGGGAATAATAACTATACAGGTTTTGTAAAATTCCTTATAGAGATTTATAAAAAGATCAATTCAAAATACCTCTTTGAGCCAAGAGATCATAGGAGAACTTAGCCGAGAGAAGAATGAATTTTCAGTAATTCTAAATGTAACCCCTACCAATACTCGTTTTTTCCAAAGAGGTTGGTATCATCCTGAGCAAAGAAAAGTATCTGTCTATGCGATGGAAAGGACAATGGTACCTATTAAGACTACTCACGGACAAGACATTACTCCAAAAGACATAAAGGGAGAAAAGATTGGAGAACTCTCACCGCTTTCTTATGTACTGATCTACAAGACTGATAGTGGAGTTTCTCTGATAGAAGAAGCTTTGAGTACAGCAGGATCGTCTTCGCTCTATTATGCTGTTCCTGCAATATTTTTGGATTACTACCAACGAAAGGAGCTGCTTGATACACTTGAAAAGGGAGTTGCAGTGACCTTAGATATAGCAACAATAGCAATCAGTGGAGGTACTGCTTTAGCGACCAAAGTACATTGGATACCCCGTGCTTGGGCACTGGCAGAAGTTGTAGGAGCTGTGGGGAATATAACAGCAAATACAATTAAAGAAATAAATGGAGATAATAAAGAGTTAAGAGAAATTGTCGATATTTATAATATTGCAATGGGAGCTATCGGGATCAAGAATCTCGGACAAGTAGGTTATAAGTTTGCAAAGAACCTACCACAAACTACAAAAAATATTCTCCAGAAGAATGGAAACTTAAGAACTCAACTCGTTAAAAGTTATCAAGATTGGAAAAGAAGAATAGGACAGCTCAAGACATCAAAGAAATTTGAGAAACTTGCTGATAATGAAAAGAAGTTATTAGAAGGGCAAGAAGAGGGCTGGAAATTATTAGGCTTTGAAGATAAAATAGATGATATAATTCTAAATGCTAAATGGGTAGATGATTTGGAAACTGTAATAGGCATAAATGTCAAAAATAAAATTAAAGAATGGGTAAAAAAAGGATTGGACTATTCCAAATTAGAAAGTAGTTTTAACAAAAGCTCAAATAAACTAGAGCTTTTTTCAAGGCTTGAAAAGGCAAAAAGTTTAAATCATCAAAAAGTAATCATAGGGGACTATGAGAATATACTTGGTGTTACCAAAGGTAAATATATATCAAATTCTGTAGATAATATAAAAAGTGATATAAAAATAAAAGTAAATAATAATGATTTTATATTAAAGAAATATCAAGGAGAAACATTTGCTAAAAATGCTAAGTTGATTAAGAGAGAGAATATAGAAGTCATAGAAGATTTAGGTAATGGGATTCAATTTATTAAAATAAAGCCAGGAACTAAATTATATCGTGTTTTTGACGGATATAAACCTTGGGATGATATTTCGCAAACAGGAAGTACACTACCCAAAGGGAACTATTGGACTTTTGATAAACCAACATCTATTTCAGAAGTGATAGGAGGTACAGCAGTAATGCCTGAATGGAATGGCAAAAATTATTGAAATAGAAGCACCTTCTCAAGGAATATATGTTTGGA
This sequence comes from Capnocytophaga sp. G2, assembly GCF_035282625.1. Lineage (NCBI taxonomy): Bacteria > Pseudomonadati > Bacteroidota > Flavobacteriia > Flavobacteriales > Flavobacteriaceae > Capnocytophaga > Capnocytophaga sp. G2. Next base: position 2,889 of record NZ_JAYKBU010000023.1, read on the forward strand.
GAGGGGTTGCTGCTAGGCAACCTGCTTCTTCAGTAACTAAAGATTTCTTTTTGAAAGGAGGAATAGAGCAAGTAATTTTTGATTATAAGCAAAATAAGATAAATCTCCCAGAAATAACAAAAAGTATAAAAGAATTAAAATGAATGAAATAATAAATCTTATTCAAAATAAAATGGGTTTAATGAGAAAAGAATTAGAAAAGAAAATCGAAGAAATTCCTTTTTGGCAACTAAAAAGTCTTTTCTCAGAGAAAGATATATATTCTTCACAAGAAGAATATAAAAAAAATATATTAAATAACTATGAAAAAACAAATTTTTTATATCAAATATTAGAGAAAGATTTATCTATACTTAGAAATAATGAGAAAAAAGAATTAAATCTTTTTTCTATATCTCCGAGATCTTTAGAAGGAAAAGGATACTCTGAAAATCAGATAGAAGAATTTTATAAATTTATTGATAAAATAAAAGAATTATTAGAGGTTAAAAAAGAGTAAAAATTATCAACAAAGTTGTATTACAGTACGTCGTGCTTAGGCACTGGCAGAAGTAGTGGGAGCTGTGGGGGACATAGGAGTGAATGTATCACAACATATAGACCCTCATAGTTCTTTAGGGCAGGTTGTAAACAGTTACAACTTGGCAATGGGAGTTATAGGGATTAAAAATCTTGGACAAGTAGGTTATAAGTTTGCAAAGAACCTACCACAAACTACAAAAAATATTCTCCAGAAGAATGGAAACTTAAGAACTCAACTCGTCAAAAGTTATCAAGATTGGAAAAGAAGAATAGGACAGCTCAAGACATCAAAGAAATTCGAGAAACTTGCTGATAATGAAAAGAAGTTATTAGAAGGGCAAGAAGAGGGCTGGAATTTATTAGGCTTTGTAGGTGATATCAAAGGTGTTGATAGGTTAAAAGACTTTTTAACCAATGATGCCCGCCTGGTGAACTTGATTAAGAAGTTAAATGCTAAGTTCAACAAGGTAGATGATTTTGCAAAACGTTTTGAAGAACTCTATCAAAAAGTGCCTGAAAATTCCGTAAAACCTATAGATGACCTTGTGGACGACCTTAAGCATCTATTTACAGAGCACATAGATGAGATTCCTGAAGGACAATTAGTAGCTTTCTTAAACGAGCTTTTAGAAACTGGTGATAAGTTCAAAGCAGGAGCTACCTCTTTAGAGGTAATCCGAAATATCAAATCCTACCTACCCGCTAAATTCCATAGCACCCTGCAAAAATTAGAATTAGAAGACCTTATTTCTTATGCAGATGAGGCAGGTGATTTTAGGTTTGATATCAAGTGGCAGGCTAAAACTTTGGATAAATTTAATCAAGAGAGAGAAATTAGTATCTTCATAGATACTAAAAACTATTCTAAAGTAGGCAATATGTTTAAAGACTTAGGGCAATATAAAGCATATTTGAGAGAGATTAATAACTTTGACCAGCTGTATATTATCCAACAAGGTGGTAGAGGTATTACAAAAGAAGATATCATTAAAAGACTTGAAAGTGCTATAGCTAAAGATGCTGAAGGAGTCTATAAAGCTAATGAATCTATTTGGTTAAATATGAAAATTGGCTCTTATAAAAAGTTAGAAGATTTAGCAAAAACTAAAGAATTATCAACTTCTACTAAATATAGTTCATTTCAAGAAAGTATTAAAGTAACATTTTAATTTATGAAATTCAAAAAAATAAAAAAAATCCAAAAAGTAAGAGGATTTGATCCTTATACAGGAATATATTCAACTTATGAACCTAATAGAATATATTTCCATAATACATTTGTAGAATTAGAAGAAGAACCTTCTAAAATAAAGTTAATAGGTGAAAGAATCTTTACTAGGGATGCTGCAGGATGTCTGAAAATATGGAAAGAAGGAATACTCATAGAAACTATTGAAAACGCTGATTTATTCTCTAAATCTGATAATAACCAGATTTTGAAATATTATTATGATAAGGAATGGAATAGTTATGATAATATCCTTGATTTGGAGACCAATAAGCTAATTTTAAAAGAAAGCATTCCCTATCAGCTATATGTAGAAAAAAATATCATTATAGCGTATGATATTTTCGAGGGAGAGATAAAGCGCATCAATACCGATACTGAAACACTTTGGCAATTTACCATTGCTTCCTTAGGGGATTCTCCTTATCCCGATGAAGAGGATAGAATAGATAAAATAGTAGGTATCGCAAACGGAAATCTATGGGTTTATACCAAATTGTATCGCTTAGTTGCCTTAGATATTGAAACAGGATGTGTACAATACCATACCGATTGCTTTGGCGTTCAGTTAGATGAAGTTACTGAAAATATTTTTGCTATTGCCTCAAGTGGTTGGACAATTATAGATACCCAAACATTTACTATAAAAGGAAATTATTTTTTCTCAAAAGAAGACCCAGAAGGAATGGGACAATATGAGTCTGTTTACACCCCTCTCCTTCAAGGTGATTATTTCACTTTTATAGGTTCTAAACATAAAGAATATGGAGGGATAGGTTGGATAGGTATTTTTGATTACAAAGCGAGAAAATTAGTATGGGAACACGAACTCATTTCTGAAGAAGAAAGAAAAAATACTCGCAATCACTTAGCGGCTACCCAACCTTTATATATGAGTGGTAATAAACTATATATCAAAGATGTAAAAGATAATTTGTACATTTTTGAAAGAGAAGAATAGCTTCCAAAACTTAGGGCAATATAAAGCATATTTGAGAGAAATAGATAACTTTGACCAGCTGTATATTATCCAACAAGGAGGTAGAGGTATTACTAGGAAACAAGTTATTGAAAGACTTGAAAGTGCTATAGCTAAAGATGCTGAAGCTGTATTTGATGCTAAAAAATCTATTTGGTTGAATATGGGTATTGAATCAGCTGAAGACTTAAGAGACTTCGCAAAAACTAAAAAATTATCAACTTCTACTAAATATAGTTCATTTCAAGAAAGTATTAAAGTAACATTTTAATTTATGAAGTTTAAAAAAATAAAAGAAATCCAAAAAGTAAAAGCTTTTGACCCAAAAACAGAGGTGTATTCAGTATATGAACCTACTAAAGGAATATTTTTTAATGAGGTTTTTATACCTTTAGAAAATGTACCATTAGACATAATAGCAATAGATCAAAAAATCTTCACAGTAGATGGAGCAAGGTGTTTGAAAACATGGGAAGAAGGAATACTCACAGAAACTATTGAAAAAGCAGATTTATTATCTCCTTCTAATGATAAATGGGTTTGGAAGTATTATCTTGATAAAAAAGATTACAAAAATTACTTCAATATTCTTGATTTAGAGATCAACCAGCTAATTTTCAAAGAGTATATCCCATATAAGCTATATGCAGAAAAAAAATATCATTATAGCGTATGATATTTTCGAGGGAGAGATAAAGCGCATCAATACCGATACAGAAACACTTTGGCAATTTACCATTGCTTCCTTAGGGGATTCTCCTTATCCCGATGAGGAGGATAAAATCGGAGAATTTTTAGGCATTACTAACAATTATCTATGGATAGTAACCAACTTAGGTCGGCTTATTGCCTTAGATATAGAGACAGGGGAAGTCCAAAAAGTAGCCTCTCCTCATACAGTAGATGAGAAATATAATTATCATTTAAACAAGGCTTTTGGACACATTTATATAAAAGAAGAAGATGGAAATTTGTATTGTATGTCATATAATATGGTTACCATTATAGATACTCAGACATTTACCATAAAAGAAGAATATAATTTTCGCGAGGAAGACCCTGAAGAAATGGGGCAATATGAGTCTGTATATAAACCTTTATTACAAGGAAATTATTTCACTTTTATAGGTTCTAAACATAAAGAATATGGAGGGATAGGTTGGATAGGTATTTTTGATTACAAGGCGAGAAAGTTAGTATGGGAATACGAACTTCTTCCTTTTGAAGAAAGAAAAACTACTCGCAATCAGTTAGTTCCTCCCCAACCCTTATATATGAGTGGTAATAAGTTGTATATCAAAGATATAAAAGATAATTTGTACATTTTTGAAAGAGAGGAATAGCTTCAAAAACTTAGGGCAATATAAAGCATATTTAAGAGCAATAGATAACTTTGACCAGCTGTATATTATCCAACAAGGAGGTAGAGGTGTTACTAGAGAGGATGTTGTAAGAAGATTACAAAGTGCTATTAAAAAAGAAATAAATGATGTCTTTGAAATAATCTGGAAAAATGAAAATTTAAAAACCATATTATTTAATAATAGTAAAAGAGAGAAAGCATTGAAAGATTTTACAAACTCTATAGATAACAAAAGTTACAAGCTATTTGATTCAATTTTAATAACAAAGTAATATGAAATATTCAAAAATTTCCACTATCAATAATGTGTCTACTTATTTCTTAAAAGACAACTTTTTGTTCTTTGATTCAGGAAAACAATTGCAAGAGCATATATTGTTTATGAATAATGAACTTATAGGCTTAAAAGGTCTTTCAGATTATTTCTTTATAAAAGATACTATACTTTTCAATAAATGGGGAGAGAAAGGTAGCTTTTCATACAACATAAACACAAGAGAAGCAACACAAATAGAAGAAAATCAGCAAATAACAGCATTAAAAGATAATATCTTGATATATGCTGACGAAAATGATATATATAAATTATAAAGATTTATTTTTCAAAAATCTATTTTCATCAAGTTACTTTTTTAATATAATAGCAGAAGATTGCGGTTTTGCTTATGACACAGATAAAGTGTTAAAGCTAAATTTTCAAGATAAAATTCTTTGGCAATTTACCGTTGCTTCCTTAGGGGATTCTCCTTATCCTGATGAAGAGGATAGAATAGAAAAAATAGTAGGTATTGCAAACGGAAATCTATGGGTTTATACCAATTTGTATCGTTTAATTGCCTTAGATATTGAAACAGGAAGTATACAATACCATACCGATTGCTTTGGTGTTCAGTTAGATGAAGTTACTGAAAATATTTTTGCGATTGCCTCAAATGGTTGGACAGTTATAGACACCCAGACATTTTCTATAAAAGAAGATTACTTTTTCTCAAAAGAAGACCCAGAAGGAATGGGGCAATATGAGTCTGTATATAAACCTTTATTACAAGGAGATTATTTCACTTTTATAGGTTCTAAACATAAAGAATATGGAGGGATAGGTTGGATAGGTATTTTTGATTACAAGGCAAGAAAGTTAGTGTGGGAATACGAACTTCTTCCTTTTGAAGAAAGAAAAGCTACTCGCAATCGTTTAGTCCCCCCCCAACCCTTATATATGAGTGGTAATAAATTGTATATCAAAGACATAAAAGATAACTTATACATTTTTGAAAGAGAGGAATAGCTTCAAAAACTTAGGGCAATATAAAGCGTATTTAGAAGTTATTGATGATTTTGACCAGCTATATATTATCCAACAAGGAGGTAGAGGTATTACAAAAGAAGATATCATAAAAAAACTTGAAAGTGCTATAGCTAAAGATGCTGAAGGAGTTTATTATGCAAAAAAACAACTTTGGCAGAAAATTGGTATAACTGATGAATTTGAATTAGAAAGATTGGCGAAAAATAAATTGCTATCGAAAGAAATAGATTATCAACCTTTTAGAAATTCAATTCTTATTACCCGATGAAAAAATACAAATTGAAAGAAACAAAGAAAAATGTAACCGAATTCGATGCTGGTTTAAACTTATATGCTTATAAAGAAGAAAATCAAAACTATCTTTTTTTTAACAATAAGATATATCCTTTGAGATATACTCCTATGATTTTTAAAAAGATAGATAAGGTACTATATATTAAGTATAGTGATGGATATTGTGAAAAATTAGTTGAGGATAAGTTTTTACCAATAAATAATATGAAGAATATTAAATATATTAATTTTGGAAAACCTTATTCTGTTATATTTATATATGGCGATGAATATAAGAAATTTTTTAACCTTCTTGATTTAGAAACAAATAAGCTACTTTTAAAAAAAGATAGCCTGCATTGGTTATACATAGAGAAAGACATTATTGTAACGTATGATATTTTAGGCTCTTTTATTAGTCGTATCAATACCGATACAGAAACACTTTGGCAATTTACCATTGCTTCCTTAGGGGATTCTCCTTATCCCGATGAAGAGGATAGAATAGATAAAATAGTAGGTATCGCAAACGGAAATCTATGGGTTTATACCAAATTATATCGTTTAATTGCCTTAGATATTGAAACGGGATGTGTACAATACCATACCGATTGCTTTGGTGTTCAGTTAGATGAAGTTACTGAAAATATTTTTGCTATTGCTTCAAATGGTTGGACAGTTATAGACACCCAAACATTTACTATAAAAGAAGATTACTTTTTCTCAAAAGAAGCCCCTGAAGGAATGGGGCAATATGAGTCTGTATATAAACCTTTATTACAAGGAGATTATTTCACTTTTATAGGCTCTAAACATAAAGAATATGGAGGAATAGGTTGGATAGGTATTTTTGATTACAAGGCGAGAAAGTTAGTATGGGAATACGAACTTATCACTCAAGAAGAACGAAATACCTCTCGCAATCAGTTAGTACCTTCTCAACCCTTATATATAAGTGGTAATAAATTGTATATCAAAGATGTAAAAGATAATTTGTACATTTTTGAAAGAGAGGAATAGAAATGAATACCTATGTACAGAAAACATCTAAAACTATTGTCTATTTAAAGAAAAAACACTATCTCTATTCCTAAAATCATTACACAAACAATATACTAAAAATAAGTTCTTTAACATATTGAACAAGTACAAGCTACGATCAAACAAGGCAAAAAGTACCAAATCGCAGGCGTGTTCAACTTGATACACCTCTCCCCTAAAACAGCTAAGGTAACCCTTATCCCTACTGCCGAGAACCTTACTATAGATGTAGAGAAAGTCAAAGCAATTTACAGCAAGGTAGGAGTAACCTTGGATATCACTTTGGCAGTACCTTTTGACATCGTTCATTATACAGTTTTTATAAAATCTTCTTCTATTCTGAGTCAAGATAGGCCTTGTGATAAAAATCTATCAATGATTCAGAGATAATGTTTATTTTTTGCTGAGAAGAAATTTTTTCAGCAAGGACTTTATAAATATTTTCTTTATGCTGTTTGGCAAATTCACTTAGAAGTCCTTCTTCGTTTATAAGTTTCTCCATGGTCATATCTTTTAATTCGTTAAGTATCCAAAGATGAGCCAAATAAGCATTTTTTGATTTTTCTAAAAGTTCTTTATTTTTATCAGTAGGGTTAGTATCGTAAGTTTCTTTATAGAAAAAGACATTTTCTTTCATTCTCGTATCACTTTCCATGGCTTGATGATACATATTCTTCAGGCAGCGGAATACAAAAGTTCGATAATCTTGTTGACGCTTTTTAGCTTTTTCTATAAGTAGTTTCTGTTCTTCTTGTAGTCGCTTTATTTCTTTCTTAGTTCCGCTGACCTGTAGCTGATGTTGTATATCTGTAATCTGAGTATTTAGTTCTCCCATAAAATGCAAATCTTGAATATTTGACAATTCAGGGCTGTTTTCTATTGGCTTTTCTGTTGTTGACGTAGTTTTTTCAATAGTTGTAGAAACTTCAGGCTTTATCTTTTCTTCCGAAGGATTGGAGACCTTCGTTTTTTCAATCTTTTGTTTTTCCTCCTTATGGGGTCTTTTCTCTTTAGGAGTTTTGCTCTTCTTCTTGAATTTAAATGAAGGGAATGGCAATTCTATTTTTTCAAAATTATAAGTATAACCTAAACTCACATTAGTACTTTGTCCAGCAATACTTTGCGTATTGCTCTCAGTATAGCGAAAAGATTGTATAGCGCTTAAGGAAAACTGATGGTTTTTCCAAGGGAGGAAGTTTACATTTAATTGTATATTAGCAGTATTGCCTTTGGAGGTAGGTGATTGTGAAATGCTATAGTTTCCTAAGAGGGTTGTGTTGAGTTTGTCCTCAAAAAACACTTTACCTATGGTAAATGAAGGTCCTATCATCTGCGTTTTCTCTCTTGAAACAATGCTATATGTGTAATTGAACGAAGGAGATAGGCTGAGTTTACTCTCGGGAAATTGCAATACATAAGCAGCTCCGGCATTATGAAAGCGCGAAATTCCTCCTCTGCGCACTATATTATTTTGTTTGTTCACCACATCATTGAAGGAATAGGAGAGGGTAAGGTTTTGATTTTCATTTATAGCATAGCTTATATTAGCAGTAGTATTCTGTGATACTTGTCGGTAGTTAATAGAATCTTGTGGTTGTTCATAGAGTTGAGGGTTGTTGATCCTATCAAAAGGATTAATTAGTTTGTTAGTGAACATTGTAAAATTACTATAACTTCCAGAAAGAGATAGTTTGGGAGTTATTTTAGCATTTAGGTTTGCAGATCCTACCCATTGATTGGATTGTTTAGGTTTCTGTTGGTTTAAATTGTCGTGTTGTCGTCCTATACTTGCAGCTACAGACACATTGTCATTAAATAAATTTAGAGAACCATTAAGAGTAATATTCTCCATATCATTTACAAAGTAGTATGCTCCCAAGGTTTTGTAATCAGGGTCTACCTTTTCATAGCGTACCCCTACACTTGCTTTAGTAAAAATAAAGTTAATACCAGCATTGTAAGCTGTAAAATCTTGCTTTTGGCTTTGAACATTCCCCAGAAGACTTATAGCATATTCTCCAAATACTTCCACAAAATGTAAAGGTTTATATTTGGCAAATCCAGAATATACTTGGTTTGATAGTGGATATATTTTCTTTTCATCAGGGATCAATACCGATAGAGAATTGGGCTTATCATTAGCAAAAAAGAGAATCCCTCCTATTTCTAAATCATCTTTTTTATAGGTTAGTTTTGTCCCATAGCCCCAACGTTCGTAAGTAGGAGTAGTTTGAGGACGACCATCATACTCTGTTGCTTTAGCAAGTTGTCCACCCATAAAGGAAGCTTTCAGAGGGTATTTTTCGGGAGTAAGTTCTAATCCTCCACCTGTAAATTGGAGTCCATTAAAAGTATAAGGAGAGAAACTCATACTTACATCGCCTATATGAGCTAATATCCATTTGTATTTAGGGTGTAGACTTAGGCGATTGAACTTAAAAGGAATTTGGTAATCTAAGGCATCTCCTTGATTAGTATATCGATAATTAATAGGCATTGTCCAATCATAAAAACCCAAAGTGATATTACCATTGAAGAAATATAAGAAAGGTTCATTAGCAGGATTATCGGAAGCTTTGTTATACACACCACTTACAGAGGCATTCCCTGAGATAGAGAAGGGTTTCTTCTTAAGTTTTTCTTTCAGCTGGGTATCTATATTTTCCAAATCTACCTGTTGTGCCAAAAGAGGTAGAGAAAATAATGCAAAGAAAACAAGTAAGTAAATCCTTATCATTGGTTAATGATTTTTTGCATTTTGATATCAACCACTATATAAGATTCTGTACCATTGGTTACATAATCTTTTATTTTAATAGCTCCTTTTCTTCCATTAGTGGTTTCAAAAAGGACGATTCTATTTGTTTTTTCTTTGTTAAAAGGAGCCTTGTTTGAGTTAGTTTTTATAGATAAAGAAGAGAGAGTAGCTCCTGAAGAAAGTGCCTCAAAAGCTACTGATGTGAACACTGGTTGACTTATATTTTCTTGTTTGTTAATAAAATAACTTTTGGTAGCCTGAGGAATTGGATCAAAAACAGCAGTTTGAGCTTCATCAGGTGAAAGAAATACATTGTAAGCAAAAGAAGGACTTTGTCCAAAATATACAAAATCTATAAGCTTTCCATTCTCTGTTGTCACTTCATTGGGTTTTAGCACTTTTCCTAAAAAAGAAGAGAAGTAGCAACCTTTTTCTTTACTAGTATTGATACCTAACTTTATATCTGTAAAAGTAATAAGATTATTGCCTCCTGTTACAGTAAAATTCTTTTTTTCGGATAAGGTTTGTTTGTCATTATTAGCTGTTAGCTTTATTTCATAAACTCCCTCAGTAGGAAGTATAAAAGAAGGATTTTCATCTGTACTCTCTTGTTGAAAAATACCATTACTCACTTGCCAGTGATAAGAGAAGGCATTTATTGACTGGTTCTTCAAGAATAGGCGTACAGGAGCTTGTATGTTATGAGGGTATTCATTATGTATATCAAAAGCAGCAACTAAAGGAGAACGTACTATCACTGTTTTTTCCATTACTTGGCGTTGAGAGTGGTTGCTTGCTTCCAATCGTAACTTAAAAGTCCCCCCTTTTTTAAATGTTACCGTAGGATTTTTCTCAGAACTATAGGAAGGCGAACCTTCTTCAAATGACCATTGATAAGTAATTGCTCCTTCGCTTTGATTATTAAAAGAGAGTGTAAGAGGGGCTATATTACTTCCCTCTTGGGTAAAGCTGAACAAAGCTGATAACTCAGAATAAATTGTAAATGATTTTTCAAAAGTACGAGCCTCACCATCCAAATTAGTGGTATGTGCTCTAATAGTATAAGTTCCTGGTTCAGTATAACGAATATCTTCGGGATAAAAAGCAGTGGAAGAGGAGGAACTCCCATTGGGGAACTCCCATTGGAAGGCATCAGCTCCTGTGATTTTGTTTATAATACGTGCTTGTACAGGGACATTGTAATTATCATCTACCATTGTAATACTAAAATCCCCCTCAATAGGCATATTCTGCTCTTTTTCACAAGCAAAGCAAAACCATAATACAGAATAAATTGCTATCTTCAAAACTATACGCATTGTATTATATTTTAAGCGGTACAAAAGTAGTATTTTTCATTGAATAAGCCTAAAAAATATTTACTTTTTGGTAAGAAATTGTGTAATTCAAATTATTGATGTATTTTTGCAGAAATACTATAGTAATGAAAGGACTTCAATTATTTTGGCTCTTGTGTGTTTCTATATTTGTAAAGGAACCTATTTTTAGTCAAGAAGAAAAACCTATTTCCACTGCCTTCTCATTCTTACTACTCAATTCTGATGCTATTTCAGCAGGGAAAGGTGAAGTTGGGGTGGCCTCTGCTCCAGATGTTTTTTCTCAGAGAGTGAACGCCTCTAAATATATTTTTCTACCCACTTCTTCTGCTGTAGCTATTAATTATATGCCTTTTACCCATAGAGCCGTACGAGATGTGTTCTTAGGGGGGATTACTTTTTACAAAAAGAGAGAACGTGATGCTTTTGGTGTAAATCTTTCATATTTTAGTATTGGTGAGGTAAATTTAACCCAAGATATAGGACAACAATCCTATATGTTAGGCTCTTTCAAACCTACTGAATTTTCATTGGAAGGTTCTTATAGTTTACAATTAAGTCAATCCTTTGCAATGTCGGTTAGTCCTCGTTTTCTTAGCTCACAACTCTCCCTTCCTTCTCAGGGTCAAAGTACTGCTCGAGCATTAGGCTTTGATATAGCGGGGTATTTCTATTCACAAGAACATTTCTTCAATAACTTGTTATACCGATATACTTGGGGATTTCAACTTTCTAATCTGGGAACAAAAGTGAAATATGATGATTTAGGAAGGACTTTTTATCTTCCTACACAACTGAAATTAGGTGCAGGGGTTCTATTACAAACAGATAGCTATAATGAATGGGAACTCTCGATAGAGGCTCAGAAATACCTCGTACCTACTCCTAATGAACAAGGTATGCCTAATAAAGATGTTATAGATGCTTTAGTGAGCTCCTTCTATGACGCTCCTAATGGTTTCTATGAGGAATTTCATGAGATAAATTGGGCATTAGGCTTAGAATATAAGTTTAACCAATCATTTTTTCTACGTTCAGGCTTTTTTTATCAACACAGAAATAAAGGGGATCGAAAGTTTCTCTCTCTGGGGACTGGCTTTGCTTTTAGTAATTGGCAAATAGATGTAGCCTATCCTTTTTCATTCTCCACCTATAACAATCCTTTTCATACCTTTAAAATTGATTTAATTTATCATTTAAGATAATTCTATGTAAGCTATTTTAGATTTTTTTCTCTAATAAAACGTATTAAAAATTTTTTGAATAATTATGATTATAAAAAAATATGATATTTATTGTATATCTCACAAAAACATCATATCTTTGCCGTATCAATAATTAAAGAAAAATGTACAATGAAAAAAATCTTAACTTTGGCTTTTGTAGCCTTAACTCTATTAGCCACTGCCTGTGGAAAAAGCAATAACGATAACCCTAACCCCCAGGATGATACTAAAAAAGTATTAATTGGAACATGGAGGATTGAAACTGTAACAGTGAATGGAACAGCTCTTGTATTATCTGATTGTGATAAAAAAAGTTATATAGTTTTTTCTGAAAAAGAGATGATAAATTATCTATATAACAATAAAAAATGTGATACTCCGCAAGAAGTGAGAGCAACTTACTCCATTTTAGGGAATGTTATTCGCATAGTAACAAAAAACAAAACTTCTGATAAGAATTTTTCTATATCAGGGAAAAAGTTGATACTTTCTCATACTGAAGAAATAAATGGTGAAAAAAGAAATTTTGTAATGATATATATAAAACAATAAATTTACAGTCATTATTGTGCCCATGTGATCTTGAATATAATGAAAAAGCTTTTGCTAATTTTAATTTTCTTTGATTACCTCATTTCTTTTGGACAAAATTATTCTCTTAGTATTGACACTAACACTAAAGAGAAATATAAGTATTTCTTATTATCAAAGAAGTTTATATTAAAAGCATGGAGAGATGATAGAGATTGTGGTTCTCTTTTTTATGTACAGCTCAATGATAAAGATGTCCCTATAAAGATAGGCAATGAAACTTTTACTCGTTTTGAAGGGTTTGGGAGTGATACTTATTACCCGGAAATAAAATATCCCTTTGACTTTGAACCTAAAAAAGTTTTTATTCACGGTTGGTTCAAGGATTCAGGAAACTTCAGAAGTTGTGATGAGGATTTAGGAGCTAATAATGCTTGGTTTGATGTGAAGAATGAAAAACCTATTGATATATGCAAAACAGGAGAAGTTAAAGGAAGAGATGCTACACAAGGAGAAGTTAGTATAGCTTCAACTTTAGAATTTTACATAATTCCCCTTCACACTTTAAAAACCTCTGATAACAATAGTGCTAGATTTCTTCCTATTGATGTCAAAGTCCCTCTTATAGCTAAAGAGGGGTTTGATAATAATTTGTATCATTATGAATATGCGACAGAGAAAAAGAAAAAAAGGTGGTGGTTTATTTGGGTAGATGAATATAATTGGCACCCTCTTCCTGCAAGATTTCAACAAAAGCAAAAAATAGAGGTCTCTGCAGAAGATGTTTTAGGAAGTAAAGCAAGGGCGGAAGAGATGATAGGTAAGCCTATTTACTTCAGAGTAGTCTCTTACGACAAGGATAATGGTTCTGTATGTTCTTCTTCTGAGGTATTACCTCTTACCGTTACACAAGCAGCTCCTTCTGTTAGTATTAGGATAAATCCTCCTTTGTGTAATGATCAAAGAACTATTACTGCAACCATTACATTAGGACGAAAACTACGTGGTGATCTGAACCAATTTCGCAATAATAGGGCAAATTATATAGGGGAAGTTTTAAATGGCTTTAGTATAGTAAAAAACGAGGATGTCCGCCAAACACGCTCTATAATATCTGATGGTTTCATGCGAGATGAAGAGCTAACAGAGTATTTTCTACAACACGAAAGCATTGAAAATGTAGTGCTTTCTAGCCCCTCTGCAACAACTACTTATAGGGTAGAGATGATGGGGAAATTTTATTATATAAATAGTAATAGTCAATTATCTGATATTCAATTATATACAGATGACGCGCAACACAAAAGTGTTTTTACCATAACTGTTCCTAAGCCTCTTGAAGCTACCGCTACTCTCACGCATAATAAATGTTTTGGAGAAAATAAAGGAGCAATAAAAGTCAGAGTATCTGGAGGGACTCCTCCTTACAAATATGTAATGAATGGAGGAAATCCTACAATCGTTTCTGGTAATATTTTCACCATTCCTAATTTGGCTTCAGGTACTTATACTCTTTCCATTACGGATAAAAATATTTGTCAGATCATAAAAAATGGAGAAGTTGCTCCGTTAGTGGCAACTATTACACAACCTCAAAAACCTATTACTATTGTCAATGAAGGAGATTACATCTCACAGATAAAAGGGTATGGACGAAGAGATGGACGTATATCGCCCATTATAGAAGGAGGCACCCCACGAAATGTGGATGGTGGGTATACTATTTTGTTGCAAACTCCAACCCAAACAATTGTACCTGATAATTCCTATAGAGAACATTCAGGAAGGTTTCATGCTACTTTTGATAACTTAGACAAAGGCACTTATACTCTTATTATTCAAGATTATAATGGGTGTATCCTTAAGAAGGATATTACTATGATTGAACCTCCTTTACTTACCACTACTATTACGGCTACTCCCATCAGTTGTAATCAGAATAATAATGATCCTAATAATCATTATGAACTTTATCATAATGGGGAGTTAAGAGCTACCGTGGAGGGCGGAGTTCCTCCTTATACAAAGTATGAATGGAAAAAAATAGGTAGTTCTCAGCCTCTTCAAGGAAACAATACACCTATTATCAGGGAGCTTGGTAAAGGTACTTATCAATTAGTTGTTACCGATGTCAATGAGAATCAGGCAACAGCTACTTATACACTTACAGAACCGCCTGTACTTAGGTTGAGTGTTACCAAATCAGAAATGACTTGTAGTGCCCCTAATGATGGAAAGGCAACCGTTATAGCCTCTGGAGGGACACCTCCTTATACATACCTTTGGAATACAGGTCATACAGGTGCCCATATCACAGGACTAACTGCCGGAAAGTATTTTGTAACCGTAAGTGATAGTCGCGGTTGTTCTATACAAGAAAAAGTAGTACTCTCTTATCCTGAAGAAGTGGTAGTAGATAATGCAACAATCACTCCCATAACTTGTCATGGGGGAAATGATGGTAAGATAGTCCTTACACTCTCAGGCGGGAAAGGAGCTGTAACTGTTTCGTGGTATGATGCTGAAGGAAATTCTATTTCAGAACATATCACTAATAATGGTAAAACTATCTATGGGTTAAAGGCTGGACGATACAAAGCTATATTCCATGATCAGAGCGATTGTCCCGCTGTCGAACAACTCTATGAAGTATCACAACCTGAGAAAACTGTTATTAATATTCCTTCTCAGATTACTATTTGTCAAGGAGATACTCGTTCTTTTGACCTAAGTACTGACTTCCCTTCAGCTACTTTCCGATGGACAGATGGTACAGGTAGCCTTCTTAGTACGGAACCTTCCTTTACTATATCTGCACAAGGTGAGTATAAAATAGAAATTACCAATGAGAAAGGTTGTAAAGATACGGCTACTTTTAGGGTACTACAAAGTGATAAGATTTTAAAAGTAGACTTTTTGGCAGCCACCAATACATATTACAACTATACAGTAAAATTGGTGAATTTATCTCACAATATTACCTCTCAATGGATATTGCCTGCGGAAGTAACCCTTATTAAAGAAGAAAAAGGGGATGCTGAAGTGCGTTTTCCTAAGGAAGGCACCTATACCATAGGACTAAAAGGGTTCTTAGATGGTTGTGAAAAAATCTTATACAAGACACTTTGGGTCGAAAAAGACAGGTTAGGCATTGGTCGTGAAAATGCTCCTAAAGAGGTACTTATTGATGATTTTAGAATTGTAGATAATCCGAATAATGGAACTTTCCGTATAGAGGTACAACTTAAGAAGCCTTCTGCTATAAAGATATATGGAATGGATATTTTAGGTAGAGAGGTTATCTCTCCTATTGAACAGCCCGAAGGTACTATCTTCAACATTCCTGTTACAAATGGTAGAATTTCTGCAGGACAATACCTGATTATCTTAGAAGCAGGAAGGGATATAATGGTGCAGAAGATGATTGTTAATCATTAATCATTAAAAATAATGTCCCTCCGTCGTTACATACTCTTTTTCTTAACCTTGCTGAGCTTCACCCTACAAGCCCAGCAGTACCCTGTGGATGTGCAAGTATTCGCCACACCTCCCTATCCACAGAGCTTAAGAGGGTATGCCGACACCTTTGAAGAGAAGCTACAAGTACACTTTCTGCTCAAAGACCTCTCTACCGGCGGACGCCCTTTTGTGCTCCGGTTCTCCCTTGAGAACTTCCAAGGACAAGTCATTGCCCAAACCCCCGATTATATTACTCCCTATTTGGTAAACCTATCCCCTGGCGTACGCCGTACCCTTACCAATATAGATTTTAAAAGCCTATTGCGCTACGAGAATCTCTACGGTATTAATGAGGCGACTTATAACGGACTACTTCCTGAGGGTACTTACTTCCTCTGTTTATCCCTCTATGATTCAGCTACGGGTCGCCCTGTCTCCAACAAAGGAAGGGCAATGATACAAGTGCGTCGCTACTCACCCCCTGTGCTTACGATGCCTCAAAAAGGAGAAGTGCTTACCAAAAAGAACGCTTTTCAGCATATCGTCTTCCAATGGATGCCTCGCGATGTAGCTCCCTTTATGCAGTACGAGTTCACCCTCAAAGAAGTATGGGACTTGGCATTGGTGCCCGAAGAGGCGTTTATGACGGGCCGATTGGTGTACCAAACTAAAACCTTTTCACCAGCCTTGGCATACACTAATATGCTGCCAATCCTATTGGAAAACAAGCGCTACGTATGGCAGGTACGAGCTTTTACCAATAACCCCAATAACCCTAACGAACAGTCGTACTTTAAAAACAACGGCAACTCCGAAACTTTTTACTTTGATTTAGTCTCTCATTGTGAAGCGCCGAAGTTTCTCACAGCGATAACCGAGAGTACCTCGGCACAACTGCGCTGGAGTGCTCAGGCGATGATGCCTAACCAAGAGTACCCTTACAAGGTGATGTACCGCGAGAAAGGTAAGACATGGAAATCGCAAAAGGTGAGTATGCCTTATACCAAGCTCACCAGACTCAAGCGAGGACGCACCTACATTTACAAAGTGGGCGTAGCTTGTGGACTAAATACCGCTCATAGTAGCTCGGTATTTGGAGAGGAGAGCTATATGTATAGCACAGAACAGGAGTTTACCACCACCGAGCAGATAGATCAGAAGAGTAGTGTGCAATGTGGGGTAAAACCCGAAATACGCATCAAGAATACTTCCCCACTACAGGACAACCTGTATCCTAACACCACCTTTACAGCAGGCGATTTCCCCGTAACGGTGCTCAATGCTACAGGTAACAATGGCGTATACTCAGGGGAAGGCTATGTGAAAGTACCTTATTTGCAGGACACTAAGATAAAGGTAGTGTTCAACGGCATCAAGCTCAACACCGAACGGCAACTCATAGAGGGGAAGTTAGTAACGACTTATGATGGGACGGAGGGGAATGTGGTAGAATTCTCTAAGGAAATAGAGAATCTCACCAAGGCACTAAACCCTTATTTGGATAAAATCATTACGGCCATCAAGGACAGAGCCGATGCTAAAACAATCTCTAACATGCTCAAAGAGGAGATAAAGAAGATAGAAGCAGACATGACTACGGGAGAACTTTCTCTTACCGAAGAAGAAAAAGCTTCTATAGAGAACTTTAAAAAACTTGCTGAAAATAAGAAATTAATAAGACAGGCCATAAAGGCAATCCGAGAACAATTAAAAGAAGGTCTCCCTGAGGAGGAAGCTAAGAAATACTTAGTCTCTAATTTTGCCGCTCCTAACTCCTCTAATAGAGATGTGGCTACTCGTAACAAGAGTGAAAGTGAAGGGGAAAAGGAATTCAAAGAAACTCCAGATTTTGAAAGACTCCAAGAAGCATTACAGAAACTAGAAGGTAGCGCCTTTCTCAAATGCAAAGCTTGCGAAGAAGAAAAAGAGACTTCCCTCACCATTTCTCAAAGCAAGAGCCATCATCACATAGGGCTTGAAGGGAATATCTATGAATTTAGTTTGCCTATAGGTAATACAAAAGGAAATGATACAGATAGCAAAGGCACACTATATAAAAAGTACAAATGCTATTTGACTACTATAGAGGCTCTTGTAGGCTCTTCAGAACGCTTATCTGTTATAAAGGGCGGAAAGACCAAAGATAAAGAAGTAGCGACCTTCCTAAAGGAGTTCAAGGAAGCGCTTAGTCAATCCCCTAAAGAATTTCTCTTTGTAAGATCCGAATTGTTACAGACCCTTTGTAATGTACCTCTATTCTTTCCCTCAGACTTCTGTACGACTACCACTATCAGTGAAGTACTTCGGGAGCATACTATAGAGGAGTTAGAACATTGTACGGAGAATAGAATAACCACCCAAACCCTTTCTACTGAGCTGGAACAATTGAAAGCGAACCTCATGTATATCCGTTCTCAACTCAGAGACGGACAGGGCTTTGATTGGCAAGAGAAAGGAAAGGTATACACGCTCTCCCAAGAAGGTTACCTTATAGAGGAAAAAGCCCCTCTATCCGTAGAGGCTATCCGCAAAGGGGATTGGAAGGGGACTGCTACTCAGTATGTACGTTTTTATCGAACTGATAAAGGCAATATTCAGCTTAGTGCCTTTGGTTTGCGCAAAGATCTCCCGATACTCAAGGGAAAGAAAGCCAATTTGCCTGAGCTCTCAACACAGATCCTACAGCAAACGAATATCTTCTTTAAGCCTCTTAAGAAAGTTACCGATAAGCCTCTGCTTCCTCCTGACCCTGATACCTTTGCCGATGGTCGGAGGTTTGTCTTTAGTGAGCAAGCGAGCTACTTGCGACTTTTCTCAGAGGGAACAGGGATTGTAACGACTCTGCTAAAAACAGGAGAAGTAGAAGAAAATGTATATTTAGACCAGCCTACAGAGGAATCCTATATTCAAGCCCCAGGAGTAATTACCGGAAGTACAGAGGTGATTGCTCAGAGGGTAACCGATATTACTTCCTTAGCCACAACGGTATATGGTATAGTGGTTAACAAACAAGTACGTCATGAACTTAAGGTGCAATTCTTAGCCCTTAAAAAGCAAATAGGAGAAGACCCTCAAGCCCTTTACCCCCTATTCAGAGAAATTGTTCTTACCACTCTCAGTGGCAACACCTCTGAGGAGTGGGCTTCCATCACGGAAGCAGATACTGATGCCGGCAAGCGCTCCCACCTTGCCACACGAGGAACAGGCAATGTGATTGTTAATGCTGTGGCAGGAACTCAATTGGTAAAAGAACTTCCTGAAATAGGGAAAAAACTCGCGCAAAAAGCGAAAGAGATTAAAGGAATAGCTAAAACCATTGAGAGACTTCCTCAAGAGATACAAACGATTCTAAAAGATACCAAGCGATTTAATCCACAAGCCTTAGCTAAAATCAAGGAAATACTTGCCAAGACAGATCCTGAGATTTTGGAGAAGCTTGTCAATGCACAAGGATTTGATAGGGTATTGGCCGATATGGCACAATATTGGACAAAGTTCAGAGGGGGAGAATTCCAGATAGGGTATGCTAAGAAACTTATAGCAGAAGGTAAGACCATTACCTTTGAAGTAAGTAGCCACTCAAATGACCTACATCGTATATATGATATAAAAGTTGAATATTTTGTTAAAGGAGAGTCAAAAACAAAACTCTTGGAACTTAAGAATTGGAATCATTTTTATCCTGAGACTATAAAGAGTCAATTCCTTAAAGACCTTCAGAAGATGGAGGATTTAGGAGAGATTCAATGGATATTTGCCAAGACAGACAATATAAGTGATCTCCAAACCTTAAAGGCAAAAGTAATAGCAACTCTTAAAACAGCAAATGGGGAACCTATTAAAGAGTTGAAAAAGTTGTTTAAACCTAATAGTGCTTTTAGCGAAAAATTTCTAAAATGGACAAAAGGAGATAAATTTTCTGCTGAACTATTTTTAGAATGGTTGGATAAACCGGAAATTTTTGAAAAAATATTTGAAATAGTAGATTAGTTATGTATAAACAAGTAAAAAAAATCAATGATATAGGCAGATATATCTATATAGATGGTCTTATTTATGGCATAAAAGAAGAAGAGGAAAAGAGATACTTCCAAGAGCTATCTTTAGAAGGAGAAATCCTTTGGCTATCAAAAGAAAGTAATGTATATGACTATTATACAAATGAGGAGGTTATTATCTTTAACCTAAAGAATACTGAAGGAACTTCTAAGGATCTTTTGATATATGATAGAAAAACAAAAAAAATAATATTTAAAGGAGAAATAGAATTATATTTATTCTCACCCAGATTCTATGATAAAAATATTTTATATAATATTAATAAGAATAGAGTTCTAACATTTGATATACTGAAAGGTGGTATATTACAAGAAAAAGAAATATCACTCAAAGGAATAACAGCGTTTTTCACATATGATTACATTGTAAGATATGATGATATATATATATATATATATATTAAAAATGATTTTTCTCTACTGAGGCAACAAAATATTCAAGATTTTTTTCCAGGGGAAGAAGAGTTGTCTATACTTGAGATACACTCTTATAAAGATACTTTTATCATCATCGCAAGAGTAGGGATTGTTTGTCTTTCTCAAAAGGATGGTTCTCTTATTTGGAAGTG
>NZ_JAYKBU010000024.1:0-15898 GCF_035282625.1 Capnocytophaga sp. G2
TTACTCACATTCTGATATTTTACTAAAAAAATAATCCTCCGAGTTCCTTACCTTTTGCTTTAATAATCCTCCGAGTTACTCACATTTTACATGAATAATCCTCCGAGTTACTCACATTCTGATATTTTACTAAAAAAATAATCCTCCGAGTTCCTTACCTTTTGCTTTAATAATCCTCCGAGTTACTCACATTTTACATGAATAATCCTCCGAGTTCCTTACCTTTTTTATTATTGGAAACAAAACAAAAAAACAATAACACGCTGAAATACAATGAATTGAAAACAAAATGAAAAATTTACCTACCACCTTTAAGTAAATAAATATATTAATGTAGTTGTTTGAGCTTTTTAAGTTGTGCTATTCTAAAGGCTATCTCTTTTGTCTGGTTGGTATAGAAAAATTGATGCTGTTGTGATATGAGTTGTTGAATATCATTATTCATAATATTATTCTTTAGAGTGTAGGATTTGCTATTTGTAAGTGCATAAAGTGTTATCAGCTGGTCAGTTTCGAACTTATAAAATATTTTTTCTATAAATGAAAAGGGGTTGAGACGCCTTTAGAACCTTTCTTTTATTCTTTCTATTATTATCTTTTAGCAACTTAAATCCACTAAGTAAATCATTTCATTTTTGTTTTTCATATTTATGATCATTAAAATAATCTCCAGCACTTACTTCTAATTCACCACAATCTGAAATAAGGTTGTTGCTTTCGTCATATATCTTATATGTTTGCTGGATGTTGCCTATGGGACATTCACCATCTAACCCCAATAAAATAGTGTAGAACACATCATCTAACAGAATATCAATTACTTCCTTGAGTTTGTCTTTTTGAATATCTGTGAGTGCCATTTCTTTTATTTTGACATTTACAGCAGAAGGATGTGTTTGCTTTTCAAAACACAACTTTAAAAACGCTAACTTTTCAAGGTAAAAATTCTTTGCAAATTCGTCTGAGGTCATAATATTAATGAGTTGATTTACTGATTAATTAGTTAATTATAATATTATATCTTCTGGTGATGCATAAGAAAAAGGTACCCAATGATATTCTTTTGGTTTGCTTATATACCCCAATCCAGGGAAAGGTAAATGCCCTGCAAAGGTGAGTATACACTCTTGATAACAGGTCTCTAATACACACCTACGGGTGTCAATACCTTTCTTATAGTCAGTATCCCACAGTACGCCCCAATCGGGCTTTGTAACTAACAGAGGTGAATGTATAGTATCGGCTAAATGTTTCAGCGAGCGACCTTTAGAAGTAATAGTTACAAGCGTATGTCCTGGAGTATGCCCATCGGCTAATTCAGTTTTGAGAATGTCAAAAAGGATGTCGCCTTCCTTAAAAAAGTGCAGTTTCCCCTCAAGTGCCTTGAGAATATTGCGTGAATAGTTTACATATTGTGTTAACTGCTCAGGGGTTCTCTTGTATTGGGTTTTGGAGAAATCGGGCTTTGGGGAGAGCCAAAAGTCATATTCTTTTTGGTGGATATAATAATGAGCGTTGGGAAAGGTAAGTTGTCCTTCAGGAGTGGTAAGTCCCCCGATATGGTCGCCATGAGCGTGGGTGATAAATACATCGGTAATATCAGTAAGAGCTATGCCTATTTTTGAGAGATTTTCAGGGAGCCTTCCTATGTTTGTTTTTCCTGAATGTTTGCCATTCCCTGCATCTATGAGAATACGCTTACTACCTGATTTTATAAGTAATATGTTCACTGACATCTGCATTAGTGCAGGATTAAGATATAGCTGCTGCATTTGGCTTAGAAAATCTTTCTTAGGAGTATGAGGTGCAAAAATGGACTGAGGTGGAGCTACATTCATATAACCATCAGAAAGAACAAATAGCTCCAGATCACCCAATACTATACTAAGAGAGCAACCTGCTTGTGGAGCAACTGTATTGATACTCCTTTCAGGTAAGAAGCTCATTAGTGGAGGAATAGCTAATGCCCCTCCACTAAGAGCAGTTGTTTTAAAAAACTTACGTCTGTTCATAATATTTTTTGTTCTGCAACTACAAAAGTATAAATATTTTTTAAATACTCAGCGAGTATTATGAAGCTATCATCAAGAGTCTTTCATAGAACAAGCATATTGGAGAAGGATGTCAATTTCTTCTGAAGGTCAATAGTATCCTCGCACGCTATGGTTCTTATATTGGGTAGGACTCTGATCATTTCAAATTGTCTTTCCTTGTGGTGGAAGTCTGAGTTCTATTGGGTTTTATCTTTTTTTACTTGTTTAAAAACATTAAAGAAGTCATTAATACTGAAAAAACAGCTACCAATAGGGTGGTGGGTAGAGGTACTTTCATGGCTAATAGCACAGTAAAAATCACTAAAAGTATATTTATGACGGTGCAATAATGGAAAGTGAGAGGTAGTTTCAATTGATAATGCATTAGGTTGGCTACTCCTGCAAAGATGAGTGCTAATCCTGCACTAAAAAACCAAAAGGCTTCTGCTGAGAAATTTTCATATTTCTTAAAACTCAAAGCTGAATGGGTAACTCCCAGTGCAATGATGACTATAATAAAAATAAGATAAAGTACTCTCATTGTCAATATATTTTTTAAAAGTGAATATGCAGATTTATTTCTAAATGCACAATGGGCATATATGTGTTATCTTATGCATATATACCCATTTTTAGCTTATTTATTAGTTAAGATTAATCATCATGATAAGTTTTTCCTTCCCTGATAATAAACTAATTATTACGTTATCTCGAATAGTTTGGAGCTTCCTTAGTGATGGTTACATTATGAGGATGACTTTCAGCAATACCACTGGTGGTAATGCGAACAAATTTACCTGTTTCTTTTAAGGTAGTAATATCCTTAGCACCACAATAGCCCATGCCCGCACGTAAGCCTCCGATGAACTGGTGCATGCTCTCCTGTAACTCTCCTTTGTAAGGTACACGTCCTACGATACCCTCTGGAACAAGTTTTTTAATATCGTCCTCTACATCTTGAAAATACCGATCCTTACTACCTTTTTGCATAGCTTCCACAGATCCCATACCACGATAGGATTTGAACTTTCTGCCTTCAAAGATAATTGTTTCTCCTGGAGATTCCTTAATTCCTGCTAAAAGAGAGCCAAGCATCACACAGTCGGCTCCTGCAGCAATCGCCTTTACAATATCTCCTGTATAGCGGATACCCCCATCGGCAATCACGGGAATTTGTATGTTCTCTCTCTTAAGAATTGCTGCCACTTGCATTACTGCAGAAAGTTGTGGATAGCCCACTCCTGCCACTACACGAGTAGTGCAGATAGAACCAGGGCCGATTCCTACCTTTACGGCATCAGCTCCTGCCTGAGCTAAGTAAAGAGCCGCCTCAGCAGTAGCAATATTACCCACTACAACGTCCAAAGAAGGGAAATGCTCTTTTACTTTTTTAAGGACAGAAACCACTCCACGTGTATGTCCGTGTGCAGTATCTATCACCACCGCATCTACTCCTGCATGAACAAGAGCTTCTGCACGCTCTACAGCATCAAGGGTTACTCCTAAAGCAGCAGCTACTCGTAAGCGCCCTAAGTTATCCTTGTTGGAAATGGATTTGCTTTGTAAGTTAGCTATGTCACGGAAGGTAATAAGCCCTACAAGTTTGTTATCTTTATTAACGACAGGGAGCTTTTCTATCTTGTTACGTTCCAATATTTTTTCCGCATCTTTCATGGAGATTCCCTCAGGAGCAGTGATAAGATATTGACTGGTCATCACTTTGGTAATAGGACGTTTCCCTTCACGCTCAAAGCGTAAATCACGATTGGTAACAATTCCTTTAAGGATACCTTGATCATCCACAATAGGGATTCCTCCTATGCTGTGCTCTTTCATACATTGCTTAGCATCACCTACAGTGGAGGAGAGCGAGAGTGTTACCGGATCTATAATCATACCACTTTCAGCACGTTTTACTTTGCGCACTTGTTGGGCTTGCTCCTCTATAGTCATGTTCTTGTGGAGTACCCCAATACCTCCTTCACGAGCAATAGCAATCGCCATAGCGGACTCAGTTACTGTATCCATCGCCGCTGAAACGATAGGTACATTTAAGGAAATATTTCTACTAAAAAAGGATTGGATAGAAACTTCTCTGGGGAGTACTTCGGAATATTGGGGAACAAGCAATACATCATCGTATGTAAGCCCCTCACTGATAATTTTGGAGTTGTAGGAATTCATAAATGATACGTTTTGTAAATAAAAGTACAAAGTTATAGTTTTAAAACTAAACTCTTCCCTTTTTAACAAACTTTTTATTCAGACAAAGAAAGTGATTTAGTCAAAGAAGGAGTCATAGATAACTTCTAAAATATTACCATTTTGATAATGAATAAAATATGTGTTTTTCATACTATATGTACTATTGATGTCAGACCTAAAGCCTAAATCTTGTGTATTTAGAAAATAAATTGTACTTTTGCCTTTCAATACAGAAAATATGACAACTATTAGGAACTTATTTCTCATAGGAATGATCTTGGGGACATTCTCATTATATGCCCAAGAAGAGAAGGATATTCCTTCTACACGGATAGATAAGCTACCTTATTACTTAAAAACCGATACCCTTACAGGAGAAAAAAAAGAAATACCTATCAAGAATTTTTTAGACCGATGGGTGACAAAAAATTTACAATATCCAAAAAGAGCTGTAGAAGAAATGATTCAAGGAAAAGTAATTGTAATATTCAAGATAGATGAAAAAGGGATTTTTTCTATAGAAGAAATAAGGGAGGGTGATCCTCTCCTACAAGAAGAAGCTTGTAGGGTATTTGACGGATTCCCTCAGCTCTTTCCTGCCCTACAAGGAGATAAGCCTGTAAGCATTACCATTGCCTATCCTATTGCATTCAGACTCGCCAATTGACTTGTATATGTAGAAAATAAATTGTAATTTTATTTCTTAAAAATATTATGAAAGCAAGTAGGATTCTATATCTTATAGCTATTATTTTTAGCTCTTTTCCCTTGCTAGCACAGGAAGAAGAAGATATCCCTTTTGCCCTGATAGAAAAACACCCTTATTACGTACAAACAGATACAATTACAGGAGAGATAAAGGAAATTCCTTTTAAAAAATTTTTAGACCAATGGGTGATGAAAAATTTTCAATATCCTGAAGAAGCCATAGACAAAAATATTCAGGGTAGAGTAATAGTAATCCTTAAAATAGATAGAAAAGGAAAACTTTCTATAAAAGAAGTAAAAGGAGGTGATCCTCTCTTACAGGAAGAAGCCTGTAGGATATTTGATGGATTTCCTCAACTCTCCCCAGCCCTACAAAGGGGTAAGCCAATAGGAATCGTCTATCGCTATCCTATAGCATTCAAACTTTCTCAGTAAGGACTGAAAAAGTGAAAAACATTGCCATTCGTCACTTGTCATTAATCATTAGTCATTAACAATGAATCATCTTAAGCAATTAGAAGCAGAAAGTATTTATATTATGCGCGAAGTAGCCGCGCAGTTTGAACATCCTGCCTTACTCTTTAGTGGTGGAAAGGACTCTATTACTTTGGTTCACTTAGCTATAAAAGCCTTTGCTCCCATGAAAATTCCCTTTCCTTTGGTACATATTGATACAGGGCATAACTTTCCTGAAGCGATTGCCTACCGAGATGCATTGGCAAAACGCATCGGAGCAGAACTTATTGTACGCCAGGTGGAGGACACAATTAAAGCAAAGGGACTCACTGAACCTAAAGGGAAATTTGCCTCCCGTAACTGGTTACAAACCTATACGTTACTTGATACTATTGAAGAGTTTCATTTTGATGCTTGTATAGGAGGGGCTCGCCGTGACGAGGAGAAAGCGCGTGCTAAGGAGCGTTTCTTTTCTGTACGTGATGAGTTTGGTCAATGGGATCCCAAGCTCCAGCGTCCTGAATTGTGGAATATCTATAATGGACGTATTCATAAAGGGGAGAATGTACGAGTATTTCCCATTTCCAATTGGACAGAACTGGATGTGTGGAGTTATATAGAACAAGAACAAATTGCCTTACCTTCTATCTATTTTGCCCATAATAGAGAAGTAATAGAGCATGAAGGACGCCTGATTGCTGTTTCTCCTTTTATCCAGATAGATGAAAACGACAAAATTCTTAACAAGCGAGTTCGCTACCGCACTGTAGGGGATATGACCTGTACTGCTGCTGTAGAGAGTAATGCATCCACTCTTGAGGAGGTAGTTAGGGAAATAGCTGCTTCCCGTATTTCTGAACGTGGGGAAACCCGTATAGATGACCGTGTTACTGAAGCTGCTATGGAGGACAGAAAAAAAGGAGGATACTTTTAGAATGCCATCTTGTCAGATTTCTATTTTGGCATGATTTTAGAACTATACACAATTAATAACAATTAACAATTAGTATTTATGTTGATTTATTATGTAATTATAGGGGTAATAGCCTTATTCAGTTGGTTGGTGAGTAACCGATTGCAACAGAAGTTTGACTATTACTCTAAAGTATATTTGCGTAATGGAATGAGTGGTGCAGAGATAGCCCAAAAAATGCTTCAAGATCATGGTATCTATGATGTGAAAGTAATTTCTACTCCGGGAAGGCTTACTGACCATTATAACCCTATAGATAAAACGGTTAACCTTAGTGAAACTGTTTATAACCAACGTAATGCAGCGGCAGCAGCAGTAGCGGCTCACGAATGTGGTCATGCAGTGCAACATGCACAGGCTTATTCTTGGCTTACCCTCCGTTCCAAACTTGTACCTGTTGTAAGTGTCTCCTCCAATCTGTCCCAGTGGCTTATCTTGGGAGGACTTATCTTGGGAGCAGGAGCTAAGATGGGCTTTGGGTACTACTTAGCTGTATTGGGAGTTATACTTTTTGCAGTAACTACTGCTTTTGCCTTTATTACCTTACCTGTGGAATATGATGCTAGTGGTCGTGCTTTGGCATGGCTTAAGGACAAGAATATGCTCTCCCAAGAAGAATACAAAGGAGCTGAGGATTCCCTTAAGTGGGCAGCGCGTACGTATGTAGTAGCTGCTTTAGGTTCCTTGGCACAACTCCTCTATTGGGCATATAGGCTTTTAGGAAGTAACAGAGACTAATGGTAATGATTAATAGAAGAAAATTGTAAATCCTCTTTATAAAAAGAGAGCCACCAAAAGTTCATATCAATCAAGAAGTCTTTGAGGCTATCTATAAAATCTTTAGTAAATAGGATTAAAAACTTAGAGTAGTGAAAACATTGGTTCATTGGTTTATAACATATTAATTATTAAAAAGTGATTCTAGAAAAAATACCTCATATCAAGCATTTACAATCTAATAATTTTTTCCTTTTGGCAGGACCTTGTGCCATAGAAGGGGAAGAGATGGCGCTGCGGATTGCCGAGAGAATTGTAAAAATTACAGATACCCTTGCTATACCTTATGTATTTAAGGGTAGTTTTAAGAAAGCCAATCGTAGCCGGTTGGATTCCTTTACAGGAATAGGTGATGAAAAAGCATTAAAGATATTACAGAAAGTGTCCCAGACTTTTCAGGTGCCTACAATAACAGATATTCATGAGGTAAAGGATGCACAAATGGCTGCTCAGTATGTGGATATCCTACAAATTCCAGCCTTTTTAGTTAGGCAGACGGACTTGGTTGTAGCAGCCGCTCGTACAGGAAAAGCAGTGAACCTTAAAAAAGGACAATTTATGAGCCCTGAAAGTATGAAGTATGCTGTACAGAAAGTATTAGAGAGTGGTAATGAACAGGTATGTATTACCGATAGGGGAACTATGTTCGGCTATCAAGATATGATAGTGGACTTTCGAGGTATTCCTACTATGCGAGCGTATGCTCCTGTGGTATTGGATATCACTCATTCTCTTCAACAGCCTAATCAGAGTTCAGGAGTAACTGGAGGCAGACCTGAAATGATCGAAACCATTGCTCGTGCAGGGGTTGTTAATCATGTGGACGGTATTTTTATAGAAACTCATTTTGACCCTGCACATGCTAAAAGTGATGGGGCAAATATGCTTCATTTGGACTTGCTTGAGGGACTTCTCTCTCGCCTTGTAACTATACGAAAAACTATTAATGCTTTCTAAAATCTAATTACTTATGAATGAGCAAACGGCTTACGCTAAAACTATTACAGGTATTTATAACAAGGTGTATCAAGGGAAAAATCTAGGGAAGATACCCACCTATATCCCTGAATTACTTAATATTAGCCCTGATAAGTTTGGAATCGCTATCCATACATTGGGAGGAAAAAAGTTTGGCATAGGAGATTATCAAGAGAAATTCTCCATTCAGAGTATTGCTAAAGTACTTTCGCTTTCTATGGCGTATGATATCTTTGGAGATAGTATATGGGAACGCGTATCGGTAGAACCTTCAGGAACCTCATTTAACTCCTTATTACAGCTTGAAGCCAATAATGGAATCCCGCGTAACCCACTTATTAACGCAGGAGCTATTGTTATTTGTGATATCCTGCTCTCGCATTTTAAAAATGCTGAAGAGGAATTCTTGAGTTTTGTTCGTCAGCTTGCCAATGACCCCACAATAGAATATTCTGATGCGATTGCTTCTTCTGAAAAGGAGGTGGGTTACCGTAACTTTGCTCTTTGCTATTATATAAAATCATTGGGAAATATAGAAAATGACCCTGAAAGAGTATTAGATTTCTATTTCAGACTTTGTTCTATAGAACTCACCTGTGAATCCTTAGCTTATATATTCACTTTCTTAGCCAATGATGGCATTACCTTACATAATAACAAACGTATTCTTCCTCATGTATATACCAAACGTATTAATGCTATTATGCAGACTTGTGGTTTCTATGATGAGTCTGGAGAATTTGCCTTCCGTGTAGGACTTCCAGGTAAAAGTGGTGTAGGAGGGGGAATTGTGGCTATTATGCCAGGACATTACGCAATAGCCGTATGGAGTCCTCGCTTGAATGATAAAGGGAATTCGTATAGAGGAGTACGATTCTTAGAAGGATTTACAATGCAAACGCAAATATCTGTATTTTAAATAGTACGTGAACTCATCATTATCCGATCAAAATTCCTTTTGTACTAAATGTCCTTTTTGGTTATATGAGTATTTGAAAGGATATTCTCCTTTGTGGTTATAAGTATGAGAGGATCTAAAGAATGCTCTGTGCTATTTCGCCGTTTTCAGAAATAGTTTCATAAGGGGTAGTTGTAATAGCCTTTCTCTCACCTACAAGGTTTTCTTCTTACAAATGAACTCTTCTATAAATATAGAGCAGTTATTACTATTACCTTATAGTTAGTTTAGTATGGAGAACTAATAATTAATTGTTGAAGAAGTTGGTCTACAAGGACTCGAACCTTGAATTGCAGAGCCAGAATCTGCCGTGTTACCATTACACCATAGACCATTGTTTATTGCGGTGCAAAGGTACAACTTTTTTTTAAATAACCAATAAAAAAAGCAACCATAAAAGGCTGCTTTTTCCAAATAACTTTAAACTATAATAATATGATTAACCCAATTCAGAAGAATTATTTTAAAGAGTTGGTCTACAAGGACTCGAACCTTGAATAACAGAACCAAAATCTGCTGTGTTACCATTACACCATAGACCACTGCTCAAATGCGGTGCAAAGGTACAACTTTTTTTCAAACTTACAATACTTCATACAAAAAAATAAAAAATTTTTTTCTCCTTAATTTATTAGGTTGATAAAATAAAAATGCTTATCTTCGCTCCGTTTTTTTAAAAGATAAATAATGAACTTACAAAAGGATTTTCATAAGTATAATCTCATTACAGGATGGGGGGTATTTCTCATTGCTTTAATCACTTATGGGCTCTCTGTAGAACCTACGATAAGCTTTTGGGACTGTGGAGAATATATAGCCACTTCTGCTAAGTTGGAAGTAGGACACCCTCCTGGAGCTCCTTTCTTTCAGATGGTAGGAGCTTTCATTGCTTCTTTCTCTCCCTCTCCTGAAAAGACAGCTCTTTTTGTGAACTTTATCTCAGTATTCTCTAGTGCTTTTACTATATTATTTCTCTATTTTATTATAGTCAATTTTACTAGAAAAATTATTTTGCCAAAAGAAGAGACTCTTTCTATAGGAAATGCGATTGCTTTGTTGGGTAGTGGTGTAGTAGGAGCTTTGGCTTATACATTCTCGGATAGTTTCTGGTTCAATGCTACGGAAACAGAGGTATATGCTATGGCAATGCTGTTCATGTCCGCCATGTTCTACTTAGGGCTCAAGTGGACAGATAATTTGGATAACCCTCGTGGTGATAAGTGGCTACTTTTAATTGCTTTGGTAGTAGGACTCTCCTTTGGAGTACACTTTATGGCACTACTTACAATCCCTGCCATTGGGATGCTTTATTTCTTTCAATCTCATTTTAAGAAAAATATTAAGAATTTTATATGGGCTAATGTGATTTCTATTTCCATATTACTTTTGATATTCAAGCTAATACTCCCCTACACTTTGGCATTATTTGGCTATACAGAAGTATTTTTTGTTAATGAACTTAGTATGCCTTTTAATTCTGGAACTATTTTTATAGGGGTATTGCTTATATGTTTGTTCTCTTTTACGCTATGGTATGCACAAAAACATCAAAAAAAGCTATTACAGACAGCTACTCTCTGCTTACTTTTTATCTTTATAGGGTTTTCCTCTTGGCTGATGATCCCTATTCGTTCTAATGCAGGAACGGTCATTAATGAAAATAGTCCTACGGATGCCCGCCTGCTCTTGGCATATTATAACTTAGAACAATATCAAAAAACCTATTTATTCAAGGGACCTATGTACTCCGATCAGTTCGCTCCTACAACTGATTATACAGATGAAAAACCTAAATATGAACGGGATTATAAAGCACACAAATACATCATTGTCAATAACTATAAGGATGCTTTAGATGCTCCTAATCCTGAACATATTGGCTTATTACCACGTATGTGGAGTTCAGAGCATGCAGCCAATTATATGGCTCTTACCAGTCCATTAAAGTATCATATAGATCCCAGATATATAGATGACCAGCAAACAGAATATCTCAACAAAGAGCTCCAGAAGGCTTTAGCTGCAGGAGATTATGAACAGTATTCTTATATACTTCGTCGCAGTCAAGGAAGGTTTATTGTTGAAAAGCCTTCTTTCTGGGATAACTTATCTTTTATGTTTAGTTATCAGTTTGATTATATGTATTTGAGATATCTACTATGGAATTTCGTAGGTCGTCAAGATGATATTCAAGGGAAAATAAATAATAATCATGGGAATTGGATTTCTGGCATTTCCTTCATAGATGAGTGGCATACAGGCTATCCTCAATCCCACCTACCCTCAGATGAACAGAATAACAGAGGACGTAATACCTACTTCTTCTTACCTCTCCTATTAGGATTGATAGGAATGTTTTTCCAGTTTTCCTCCAGCAAGCGACAATGGTGGATAACCTTGGTACTCTTTCTCTTTACGGGATTAGCACTGAAGGTATACCTAAATGAACGCCCTTTTGAACCTCGAGAACGAGATTATGCGCTGGTGGGCTCTTTCTTTACCTTTGCCATTTGGATAGGGATGGGAGTGTATGCTATTTATTCATTAATTAGAGAAAGCATTTCTTCTAAGTACTTAGCTCCTGGAGTGGTCATAGTATGTCTGCTTGTAGTGCCTGCACGCATGTTAGCAGAGAATTGGGATGACCATGATCGTTCTAATCGCTATACAGCACGAGCCTTAGCGAGGAGTTATTTGGATTCTGTATCCAAAGATAATGGAGCCATGATATTCTCTATAGGAGATAATGATACTTTTGGGATGTGGTATATGCAGGAGGTGGAACATTATCGTACCGATGTACGAGTGATTAATACATCTCTTTTAGGGACAGATTGGTATATAGACCAGATGAAACGGAAAGCCTATACCAGTGACCCTATTCCTTCCGAGCTTGTTCATTCTCAATATGCCTATGGAGTCCGTGATGCTATTTACTTTGACCAGAAAACGGACAAAACATGGCTTATAAAGGACTTTATGAAATGGGTAGGGAGTGATGACCCTAAAACAAAAATGGAAATAGAACGTGAGGATGCCCCCCCTCTCTTCTATTCGAGTTATCCTACCAATAAAATCCGTATCCCTGTTAATAAGGAAAATGTACTTAAGAGTGGAATTGTAAAGCCAGAAGATGCTGATAAAATTGTGGACTATATTGATATCAAGCTCCCTTTTGGTATGGGCAAAAATCGTCTGATGATGCTTGATATTATTGCCAATAATGATTGGAAACGACCTATTTATTTTACCGGAGGTAGCTATAGTGATGATGAGTATATCTGGATGCGCGATTACCTCCAGTTGGACGGACTTGCTTATAAGCTTGTGCCTATCAAAACTCCTATAGATAAGGATAATCCTTATGATATGGGGCGAATAGATGCAGACCTGATGTATAACATCGTTAAAACATGGGACTGGGGTAATATGAATGACCCTAATATTTATCATGACCCAGAAACACGCCGTAATAGTATTGTTTTCCGAGGTAACCTCGCTCGCCTTACAGAAGCACTTATTAATGAAGGGAAAACACAAAAGGCAAAGGAAATTCTTGACCTTGCTATGAAGCATATTCCTGTGAGCCATTTTGGATACTACTTCACCGTAGAACCTTTTATTACTGGCTATTATCAAGTAAAAGAAACGGAGAAAGCACGAAAATTGTTTTTAGAAGTAGTACGAAAATATCAAGAAAATATAGACTATTATTTGACGCTCTCTGCTGGAGATTTTGTTTCTCTTTATCAAGAGATGGAACGGGATTTAAGTCGTTACAGCTCTTTACTTATTATTCTCAGGGATGATGATAAGGAATTCTTTAAAAAGCAAGAAAGCATTTATAATAATTATATCCGAAGCCTTTCTAACCTTGCTAGTTCCTATGGTCTGCTGCAAGGAAGAGAGGAAGCAGAGGAACATACAGAGAAAAAATCTCAAACATCCTCTTCTGACACAACTCCCCAAGGAGCGCAATAGAAATAAGATAGTACCCGTTAAGAGAATATGTTAGAAAAACATCATTATAAAGGGCTTACCGATGCACAAGTCCTTGAAAATCGTCAGAAGTATGGTCATAATGCTCTTACTTCCGTAAAAAAGGATCCGCTATGGAGGCAATTCTTAGAGAAGTTTACCGACCCTATTATCATCATTCTCTTGGTAGCCCTTGTCTTTTCATTTGGAGTCTCTACCTATGAGTACGTAGTCTCTAATGAAGGCATACACGCTTTCTTAGAGCCTGTAGGGATTCTCTTTGCTGTACTATTGGCTACTGGAGTGGCTTTTTATTTTGAGCAGAAAGCTAATAAGCAGTTTGAAATACTTAATCAAGTAAATGATGATATCTACTACAAAGTAATTCGCAATGAACGTGTAACCCAAGTGCTCAAAAAGGATATAGTAGTGGGAGATATTATTATCTTGGAAACAGGAGAAGAAGTACCTGCTGATGGTGAACTTTTGGAAGCTGTATCGTTACACATTAATGAGTCAACCCTCACAGGAGAACCTTTGGTGCACAAAACTACTAATCCTACTGATTTTGAAGCAGAAGCTACTTATCCTTCCAATTATGTATGTAGAGGGACAGCCGTAGCCGATGGTCATGGTATTTTTGAAGTAAAAAAAGTAGGTGATGCTACTGAATATGGAAAAGTGTTCAAGGGAGTACAGATTGATAGTTCAGTGAAAACCCCCCTGAATGAACAATTGGAAAAACTTGCAAGTATCATTACCAAAATCAGTTATTCGATTGCCTTTCTGGTAGTAGTAGGGCGTTTGCTTCTCTACTTTATGAACCCTGCTCATAGCTTGGATAATATTGATTGGGTTTCTTTCGGGGGCTACTTGCTCAATACGGTGATGGTAGCCATTACCGTAATCGTGGTGGCAGTACCCGAAGGCTTGCCCATGAGTGTAACGCTCAGTTTAGCATATAGTATGCGTAGCATGATGGCTACTAACAACCTTGTGCGCAAAATGCATGCTTGCGAAACAATGGGTGCTGTTACGGTGATTTGCACCGACAAAACAGGTACACTTACCCAAAACCAAATGACCATCTATGAGACTTATTTTAACAAATTTGTTGATAAACAATTAGCAGATAACCTCATTGCTGAATCAATGGCGGTGAACTCTACAGCTTATTTGGATTTTACTGATAAAGATAAACCCAATGTATTGGGGAACCCTACCGAGGGAGCCCTCCTTTTATGGCTTTACAGCAAAGGTACTAATTACTTACCTATACGTGAAGGAAGCGAAATTTTGCAACAACTCACCTTCTCTACCGAACGTAAATATATGGCAACACTGGTACAATCACCTACATTTGGTAAACCCGTGTTGTACGTAAAAGGAGCCCCTGAAATTGTGATGACCTTTTGCCGAGAGGGAGGTAAGTTCCTTTCAGATATCTCTGAGATCGATTTTGAGGCTAAGCTATTGCAATATCAGAGCCAAGCAATGCGCACTATCGGTTTTGCATATAAAATAATTGAGGATCCTAAGACGGTTATTTCCGAAAATGGTAAACTTGTAATCAATAGCTTGTACTTTATAGGGGTTACTGCTATATCCGACCCTGTACGTCCTGATGTGCCTGCTTCTATTGAAGAGTGTCTGCATGCGGGTATTCAGGTAAAGATAGTAACGGGAGATACTCCGGGTACCGCTCGTGAAATTGCTCGCCAAATACATTTGTGGGATGATACTTGTACCGATCGCAATCAAATCACCGGTGTAGAATTTGCTGCAATGAGTGATGCTGAACTCTTGAAGCGCATAGGTGACTTACGCGTGATTTCACGTGCACGTCCGCTTGATAAAGCACGTCTTGTGAACTTACTCCAACAGAGAGGAGAAGTAGTCGCAGTAACCGGTGATGGCACCAATGATGCACCTGCTCTTAAAGCCGCCCAAGTAGGTCTTTCCATGGGTGATGGTACTTCTGTAGCCAAGGAAGCCAGTGATATTACCATTTTAGACAACTCCTTCAGTAGTATAGGAAAAGCAGTGATGTGGGGACGCTCGCTCTACCTGAATATTCAGCGTTTTATCCTCTTCCAGATGACTATTAATGTAGCGGCATGTATCATTGTACTCATTGGGGCTTTCTTAGGTGTGGAATCTCCACTTACCGTTACTCAGATGCTATGGGTAAACCTCATTATGGACACCTTTGCAGCCTTAGCATTAGCGTCTCTACCACCAAGCAACCGTGTGATGAATGATAAACCACGTAAACGAGGAGCGAATATTATCACCTCTCCGATGGTAGAAGCTATCTTTGGGGTGGGTGGTTTCTTTGTTGTATTGCTTTTTGGCTTTATTCAGTACTTTAAAAATGAAGATATCATTAGTCTCACACAGTTCTCCCTTGTTGATTATTTGAGTCATTTCTTCCATTTTGGAGCTCCTGAAAACGGACTATCGGCTTATGAACTTTCCTTATTCTTCTCAATATTTGTATTGTTGCAATTCTGGAATATGTTCAATGCGAAAGCCTACCGAACCGGAAAGAGTGCTTTTCACAATATGGGTAAGAGTCAAGGTTTTTTAATGATAGCAATAGCAATTATTGTAGGACAGGTGTTTATCACTACCTTTGGTGGAAAAATGTTCAATGTTACTCCACTACAACTCATAGACTGGTGTATTATCATTGGGGCTACAAGTATAGTCCTCTGGGTAGGAGAACTCTTGCGTTTAGTTAAAAATAGACCACATGTAAGTTCCGTTAGTAAGTTAAATTTTTGGGTATAGATTTCGAGTAAGGTTTTGTTGTTCTGAATATTGCCCCCG
>NZ_JAYKBU010000025.1:0-11467 GCF_035282625.1 Capnocytophaga sp. G2
AGGTAGCCATTAAGAATAAGATAGAGATTACTCAGACTAATTTCTCTGGGAATCCTTCTGTGAATAGCACTCCTAAAGTAGTGGGTAATATATTGAACAATACAAAAGTAGATGGTTCAAAGCCTAATGCGGGTGATGTAGTGATTACAGAAAAGGTTTCAGCACAGCCTAAGCCAGGAGGTACAGCTGCGCCACGTATTAATCCATCAACAGGAGATGTAGAAATACCACAGGGTACTGCTCCAGGGGAATATAATATTACTTACGAGGTATGTGATAAGAAAACTCCTCAGGCTTGTAAAACACAGACAACAAAAGTTACTGTATCAGGAAATACCATCCAAGCGATAGATGATGATTATACTTCCTCTCCTGTAGAAAAAGGAACAACAATAGTAAAGAATGCCTTAGGAACAGAGGTAAATATATTGAGTAATGATAAGCTTGGCAGTGTTGTAGGGCTCACTACCTCTCAAGTAGATATTACTTCAGTAACCCCTAGTAATCCTAAAGTAACGATAGATCTTACTACAGGTAAGATAATCGTAGCTGCCGATACCCCTAAAGGAGACTATACAATTACCTACAAGATTAAGGAAAAGGGCTCTTCTCATGAATCTTCAGTAGCTACTGTGAAGGTAAGGGTTATCAATAAAGTGGAAGTGCCTACTCCTAATAATTTTGCAGGAACTCCATCTACAGGGACTACCCCTAATATTATAGGAGATATTATCACCGATGGAAATGTAAAGATTAATGGTTCTACCCCTTCTATTAATGACGTTACCATTACTATAGATACACCGGCTACTCCACAAGGAGGAGCTCCAGTACCTCGTATCAATTCTACCACAGGGAAGGTAGAGATACCTCAAGGGGTACCTAATGGCAACTATACTATTACTTATACTTTATGTGATAAGGGAGCCCCTCAGACATGTAAGCAAGCTGTGGCAAAAGTAAAAGTAGGTTCCAATGCTTTAGTAGCTAATGATGATAATAAGAGCAATAATATGGCTCCTATAGAAAGGAGTACTACAACAACCAAAGTGAAAAAAGCTGATGGTACAGTAGCAAATATCTTAACCAATGATAAAATAGGTAACAAAACTGGACTTACTTTGACCGATGTTACTATTACGCAGACTACTACTAATCCTCATATCTCTATAGACACAAGTACAGGTGAGGTAAATGTAGCGGCAAATACACCAGCAGGTGCTTATACAGTAGGTTATAAGCTCACTGATAAGCTTGATAGTGGTAATGTCTCCAATGAGGCTACGGTAACTATTATAGTGAAGAATAAGCTTGAGGTAACTTCTATTACAATACCTAATGCAACTCCTTCTACTAATAATACACCTAAAGTAATTGGAGATATCCTGGACAATACTAAAGTAAATGGCAATAAGCCTTCACCAAGTCAGGTTGTTATCCGTGTAACAACCCCTGCACAGCCTTCTTCTCCAGGCGCACCAGTGCCAAGTGTGGACACTTCTACAGGTAAAATAATGATACCTAAGGGAGTAAAACCAGGTAATTATACTATTACTTATGAGGTATGTGATAAGGCAACACCTGCTGATGCGCAAACTTGTAAGACAGCCATAGCAACTATAACTGTTGCGGGCAACACCATTCAAGCCGTTGATGATGACTATAGTAACAAGCATATAGAGTATAGTGGTACTACAAAAGAAGTAACAGATGGAGGAGTCGCTGTAAATATTCTTGCTAATGATAAGTTAGCTGGACAGACAGGACTTACTGCCTCTGAAGTTACTATCACACAAGTTTCCACTACCTATACGGGAGTTACTATAGAGGTAGCTACAGGTAAGGTAAAGGTAGCGGGAAGCACACCAGCAGGTACTTATACTATTAAGTATACAATCACTGAAAAAGGAGGAACTACCGCATCTAACCAGGCGACAGTGACTGTAGTGGTAAGGAATAAAGTAGAAGTTTCTCCTAATGAATTTACGGGAGAACCTTCCAATAATGCAACTCCAAGAGTGATTGGAAATATCACAGATAATGTGAAGATTAATGGTAGCAAGCCTAATCCAAGTGATGTAACTATTACAATACCTACACCAGCAGTACCTAAAGCACCAGGAGCACCAGTACCAAGTATTAATCCATCAACAGGAGATGTGGTGATTCCGCAAGGAACTCCAGCAGGAGATTATCCTATTACTGTACAAGTATGTGATAAGGCTACTCCAGCAACTTGCACAACTCAGACAATTACAGTGAAAGTGAAACCTTCTTCTTCTCCATTCAACTTGGTAGATGATACAGTTACTTTACCTCGTGCAGGAGGCTCTATAGATGTACTAAGTAATGATAAGCTTAAGGATGGTACCCCTATTGTTCCAGCCAATGTGACAGTAACAATTGCTAACAATGGAGGACTTACAGGAGTATCTGTAAATACTGATGGAAAAGTAATAATACCAAGTGGAACACCTTCAGGTAATTATGAAATTACTTATAAAGTATGTAATAGTGATGGTTGTGATACTGCTAAGGTGAAACTAACCGTTAAGAGGAACGTAATCAAAGCTATTGATGATGATTTTGGTCGTATTTCCAATGCGACAACGAATACTACATCACAAACAGTATTTACTTTAGGAGTTGATACCTTAGAGGGCAAAACAGGACCACTCTCTCCAGCTACTGATGTAATCCTTACTCCTGGTATTTCTCCTCATTCGGGTATTACTATGGGAGGTGATGGAAATATCACTGTAGCACAAGGTACACCTAGAGGTGCTTATGTCTATTCTTATACTATCTGTGAACGAGGTGTTTCCGGTAACTGTAGTACTGCTAATGCTTATTTAGAAGTAGTAGATGGTAGGATTATAGCCACTGATGATGGAGTATGGCATGTAGGAGTCACAGGGGGGCTTACACCAAGTGTATTGGATAATGATAAGTTAGGATCTCGTATTGGGCTTACTGCATCTGATGTCTCCATAGAAAAAACTACAGGTAAGCCAGCACCTGATAGTCATCTGGAAATGAATAGTGACGGACGTATTACTGTAAAACCGGGAATCGCTATAGGAACTTACATCTATTATTATACAATCATCAATAAGGCAGATCCTACAGAAACTGCTTATGCTAAGGCTACTATTGAAGTAAGTACTTATGTAGCTCAAGATGATGTATTTGATATTGATAATCCTATAAATCAGTCTGTTAATACACCAAGCGTATTGGAAAATGATGAACTTAATGGTAAAAAGAATCCTTCTCCTATCACTGATGTGATTCTGACCCCAGGTACATCAAGCAGTACAAACCTTGTAATGAATGCTGATGGAACGATTACTATAGCTCCTAATACACCAGATGGAACTTATACATATACTTATACTGTTTGTCAAAAAGCAAGTCCTACTAATTGTAAGACAGGAACCGCTACTATAAAATTACATCCTGCACTTGTGGCTAATGATGATGATTTTTCAGCAACTCCAGTCAAGAGCATACAGCCAACAGTAGTAGGTAATGTATTGAATAATGCAGTGGGAGGTACCGATACTCTGTCAGGGAATCCAATAACGGATCCTACTTTGGTACAGATATCCTTAGCAAATAATGGAGGACTTACAGGAGTAGTGATCAATAATAATGGAGATGTTACTGTACCTCAAGGAGCAATCTCAGGTACTTATCATGTAACCTATCGTATATGTTTGGTTTCCAATCCTTCAGTGTGTAAGGATGCACGAGTAACAATAGTAGTTCTTAATGATGAACCTCTTACTTTCTATAATGGTATATCTTCTAATGGAGATGGTTACAATGATGGATTTATTATTAAGAATATAGAGCTATATCCTAAGAATAATCTTAAAATATTCAACCGTTGGGGAGTATTAGTATATGAAAAAGATGGATATACGAATACAGATCCGTTTAAGGGATATTCTACAGGACGTACTACTGTAGGTAAAGATGGTAAGTTACCACAAGGTACTTATTACTATATCCTAGAATATTTAGATGTAAATAAAAATACTCAACAAAAATCAGGTTGGTTATATCTTAAAAATGAATAGTAACTGGCTTAAATAAATGTGAAGGGCGGGAGACGAAAGTCTCCCGTCTTTCATTTAATAGGAAGAAAGAGGAATCACTTTACCAAGCTTTTTTATATCTCACAAATATTTCTTACATTTGCATTAGAAAATATGCTATGATACAGTTGAAAATACTCTACCCTATGCTTGAAAAGGCATTGGAAAGGTGTTTTAGAACTTTATCAATGTATTCCTTATTGGGGGATTTAGCGTCTTAATTTCATTAGTCATTAAAAATTAATCATTGTTTATTATGTCCAAGTTCTATAACGAAATTGCGGGAAAGTATGACTTTATCTTTCCACTCTCCCCAGCCCATAAGACCTTTTTTGCCAGCGAACTCCGTGGGTATACTGTTCTTGATGTAGGTGCAGCTACGGGCAACCTCACTGATCACCTACTTTCTGAAGGTTATGAGGTTACCGCTATAGACCTTAGCGAACGACTTATTGCCAAAGCCGCCGAAAAAGGTGTTACTGTACAGCAGCTTAATATGCTCGATATTGATAGGCTTTCCACCTTTGACAACATTGTTTGCATTGGCAATACACTTCCGCATCTGGATAGTAAGGCATCTGTACAGCTCTTTTTACAAAAAACTTACAGACAACTCACTCAAGGAGGTAAGCTCGTCCTGCAATTGGTCAATTTTCAGAAGTATTTTGCCCAGCAGCAAGGCGATTACCTCGGTAATCTCCCCTTAATAATCAATGATAAGGTGAAGTTTGAGCGATTTTACTATCTCAATAAAGAAGGAAAAATTATTTTTAAGACCATTTTGGACGATACCATAGAAAATGAGGAATTATTACAGCCTATTTTCGCTGACGAACTCACCCAATGGCTCACCAAAATAGGATTTCAAGCCATCAACCTATATGGTAATTTCAAAAAAGACCTTTTTGATAAGGAAAAATCAATGGCACTAATAATCACTGCAGAAAAATAATTTATTGATTATAAAAATCTTCAAAACAGTATCATTTATAGTTGTTTTGATTTTTATAAGAGTAAAGAGCTCAATCGCTTTGTAAGAAAAATGGAGAGAGAACTAAGAGAATAATTTTCTTTTAGAATCACAACTATTTCCATATCTTACAAATATTGTGTACTTTTGCGCAAAAATATGATCGGTATGCAATTTATTATTTTTAGGAAAGTCTTATTTCTATTTAGCATTCTATCTTTTTTCCTATTAGGAAGTTCTTGTGATTTCTTATCTAAGAAAAAGGATGCTAATGTGATTGATACCAATGAACCTCTTACTTCAACAACAGAAGAAGATTCGATTACCTCAGTAACAGAAGAATATCCGACTGATTTCCCTGAGCAAGGAAATAAAATGGAAGATTTTGTGCCTAAACATTGGTCTGCTATAATGAAAGTAGATGGAGATCTCAACAAAGATGGCTTAACAGATACAGCTCTTATTGTAGAACAAAAAAATCCTAATAATATAAGTGTTACAGAATATAATGATACGTTGAATACCAACCCAAGGGCTCTTTTGGTACTATTCAAACAGGAAAATGGTACTTACAAATTAGCCGCTAAGAATGATAAAGGTTTTATAGAGCCTCCAAA
Organism: Capnocytophaga sp. G2; assembly: GCF_035282625.1. Taxonomy (NCBI): domain Bacteria; kingdom Pseudomonadati; phylum Bacteroidota; class Flavobacteriia; order Flavobacteriales; family Flavobacteriaceae; genus Capnocytophaga; species Capnocytophaga sp. G2. The sequence continues at coordinate 5,691 of NZ_JAYKBU010000025.1, forward strand.
AGAAAATTCTTCTCTATTAGATCCGTTAGAGGAAGGTGATATAAACATAAAAAACAATACCTTACGACTGAATTTTCAATATTTCTTTTCAGCAGGCTCTTGGTATATTACCAATGTAGAGTATGTGTTCAGATACCAGAATAGCCATTTTGAACTTATTGGAGTGGAAACCAATAGTTTTGATAGGAGTACTGGAGAGGAAACTATAGTGAGTTTTAATTTGAGCACCAATAAGTTGGAAACCACTACGGGAGGAAATGTATTTGAAGAGAATGAGAATAATCCTAAAAAAGAAACCAAAACTTTTATGTATAATCCTAAACCTATTTTGGATAATATGGAAGCAAGTGCTTACTTAACAATTTTGTATAACCGAGACGAATAATAAAAATATATTATGGCACGATTAGGCGTTTTTTATGCACTTAGTGATGAGCAGGTAGATGCTATTGCAGAACAAGATGATGACAAGATGTATGCTTATATGCTCAACACTATTGAAGAAAATCTCTTGGGTACACCCAAAAGTTATCAGATAGATAAAGCGTGGGAAGGCATTCACTATTGTCTTTGTGAGGGTGATTGGTACAAAGAAGAAGGAATAGCTCCTAATATTGTTTTTGGAGGTTATTTATTATTGGATCATAATGATTGTGTAATATTTGTGAATGACCTCGATAATATTCAAAAAATTGTAGACTATCTTGAAGAGAATAATCTACAAGAGATTATCAAAAAGAATTTTGACAAAATTCCCTCAGACTACTCATATACTAAAAACGAGGAAGAACTTAACTATTTGTTGAGTTGGAGCAAAGGGGTATTAGATTTTTATAAATATGCTTTGAAGAACCAACTAAATACTATTTTTACCGTAGATCTTTAATTAATCATTAAACATTAATCATTAACAATGTTATCAGTATCCAATTTATCCGTACAATTCGGCAAGCGCGTCCTCTTCGATGAGGTAAACGTAACCTTTACACAAGGCAACTGCTACGGCATCATCGGTGCCAATGGAGCAGGCAAATCTACCTTCCTCAAAATCCTTTCTGGCAAGCAAGAACCTACTTCGGGGCGCGTTATCCTCGAACCGGGCAAACGTATGTCGGTGCTTGAACAAGACCACTACGCTTATGACGACTATACTGTGCTCGACACGGTGATTATGGGCAACAAAGTCCTCTCCAAAGTCAAAAAAGAGATGGACGACCTCTATGCGGACTATTCCGATGAACACGCCGAACGCATTGGTGAGTTACAAATACAGTTCGATGAGATGAACGGCTGGAATGCCGAGAGTGATGCGGCTGCACTGCTTTCCAATTTGGGCATTACCGAAGATATGCATTACACTATGATGTCCGAAATGGATGGCAAGCTCAAAGTGCGTGTACTTTTGGCACAAGCCCTCTTTGGCAACCCCGATGTACTCATAATGGACGAGCCTACGAACGACCTCGACTTCGAGACTATCAGCTGGCTGGAGAACTTTTTAGCAAATTACGACAATACGGTGATTGTCGTTTCCCACGACCGCCACTTCCTCGATGCCGTTTGTACCCATATCTCGGATATTGACTTCGGAAAAATCAACCATTTTTCCGGTAACTACACTTTCTGGTACGAAAGTAGTCAGTTGGCAGCCCGCCAACGTGCGCAACAGAACAAAAAGGCGGAAGAAAAAGCTAAAGAATTGCAGGAATTTATTGCCCGCTTTAGTGCCAACGTGGCAAAATCAAAACAGGCAACCTCTCGTAAGAAGATGTTGGAAAAACTCAATATCGAGGAAATCAAACCGTCCTCTCGTCGTTACCCTGCCATCATTTTCGACCGCGACCGCGAGGCTGGTGACCAAATTCTACACGTGGAAAACCTCGCTGCGTCTATCGACGGACAGGTATTGTTTAAGAATGTAGACATTAATCTAGCCAAAGACGACAAAGTAGCCGTGATTTCTAAGGATTCACGCGCCACCACTGCCTTTTATGAGATTCTGAACAACAACCTCAAGCCTGATGCGGGTACTTTTGCGTGGGGCATCACCACTTCGCAGTCTTACCTGCCCGTGGATAACTCCGATTTCTTTACCCAAGACCTTTCCTTGGTAGATTGGTTGCGCCAATGGGCAAAAACAGAGGAAGAGCGCGAGGAAGTATATGTGCGCGGGTTCTTGGGCAAGATGCTTTTCAGTGGAGAGGAAGCCCTCAAAAACTGCAAAGTACTCTCAGGAGGCGAGAAAGTGCGCTGTATGCTCAGCCGTATGATGATGTTGCGCGCCAATGTGCTTATGCTTAACGAACCTACCAACCATTTGGATTTGGAGAGTATCACCGCCTTCAACAACTCGCTGAAAAACTTCAAAGGCACCGTGCTTTTCACCACTCACGACCACGAATTTTCACAAACTGTCGCCAATCGTATCATCGAGCTTACCCCCAGTGGCATTATTGACCGCTATATGACCTTTGATGAATATATGGACGATAAAAATATTCAGGAATTGAGGGAAAAAATGTATAAACAATGATTAACGGTTAATGATTAATAGTTAATCACAGCACTTTGGCAAAGGTCGTTGCATAAAAAGTGATAAAAATGAGCTTTGCCAGAGCGTTTTATATCATAGAAAAAGTTATAGTATCAATTAAAAATATAAGAATGGGAGTAACAATTAGAATAAAAGGGAAACAGGACTCTAATGAATATAAAGATGCTATTGTTTTGAAAGAAATATTTGAAGAAGAACTTAGAAAATCTCCAAGCACAAATGGAGAGATTTTAATATTAAGTAATGTAACACTTTTCGGTCAAGAAACAAAGGATGTTGATATTATTGTAATAGGAAAGTTTGATAGTTTTTCAATGAATATTAAAACAAAATCAAAAACTTTCCAAAATGGGAAAGAAATATTTTATCCTCAAGAAAATAGGAATCTCTTTATAAATGATTTTTGTTTTGTAATTGAAACAAAACTTCATTCTGCTGATAAAATTAAATTAGAAGGTACAACTTTATTAGTCCGTTATAACGATAAACTTCACGATGTTACAACCCAAAGTGAAAATCAGAAATATTCACTAAAAAATTATTTTGAAGATAGACTTAACTTTTCTCCATATATATGTAATTTCATCTGGCTTCGTAATGTAAGTGCTGATACAATTAAAAAAGATTTTTTAAATAGTAATCCTAACCTTTATGATAAGCATAATTATCTACCTAATAAATTTACTTTAAGATGGTTATTCCAATTAGCCTGCGTTCAGTCAATACCTTATAATCCTATAAATAAAGATACTAATCAACCCAAAGGGTATTGTACTTTTAAAAGTTTAAAGTACAATCAAAGTTATGATTTTAATGAAATGGATAGGATTTTTGATTTGTTTTCAAAAGTCAAAGAATCTATGGGAGACTTAAATAGAAGAAAATTAGAACAAATCACAAAAAAAATACTTAAAGAACAAATTTATGCACAAGCCATAGGAGAAAAACTTGTTGTTATTTCTGGAAGAGCTGGAACAGGAAAGACTATAAAACTAATTAATATTGCTTGTGATTTAGCTGAAAATGAAGGAGCAAGGTGTTTGATACTTACTTATAATCATGCTTTAGTTAGTGATATAAAAAGAATGCTAGCTTTGGGTGAAATACCTGATGATATAGATAGTCGTTCCGTCAATATATCAACTCTTCATAAATTTTTTTATGAAATACTATTAGGTTTTGAAATACAAACTGAAAAAAGTAATAAAGGAAATGTTTATATACCTAATTACTTAAATCGCTATTATGATTTGTTAAATGAGTTTTATGAGTACGTAGAAAATAAAGTAATAGAACATTCTGACTTAGAAAAATTAATGAAAACAAGACATCAGCAAATAGCATGGGATTATGTGTTAATTGATGAAGGTCAAGATTGGAATGAAATAGAAAAGAAAATCATTTTTTTTATTTTTGGAAGACAAAAATCTATTGTAGCAGATGGAGTAGATCAATTAATTCGTTCTCAAAAAAAATGTAATTGGATAGAAGGATTGAGGAAAGATATTGATTTTAGAAAAACCAATGAAAAAATAAGTTTGCGACAAAAAGTAGTACTTGTAAATTTTGTAAATGATATAGCTACTAAATTAAATACAAATTGGAATTTGAAAGCAAAGGAAGACTATTATGGAGGAAAAATAATTGTCAAAATAGGAGATTATACAGAAGAACTCCATAAAAGAGAGTTTGAAGCATGTAAAGCTAACCTGAATAGTGCCTATGACATGATGTTCCTATGCCCACCTAATTTAGTTTATAAGAGAAATCAAGAAGGAAAAGAAGAAAGATATTTTATTAAAACAGAGGAATTTTTCAAAAAAGAGATTTCTATATGGGATGGCACAAAACAAGATTTAAGGACAAATTATCCTGTAGATATTAATCAACATAGACTTTTACAATATGAATCATGTAGAGGTTTAGAAGGGTGGACTGTCGTTTGTTTGGAGTTAGATGAATTTATGAAGTATAAATTCAATACATATAAAGAAGAAATTAATCAAGAAGAGTTAGCTTTAGAATCCTTTGATGAAAAGAGGGAAAGATTTGTAAATTTATGGACATTAATTCCTCTTACAAGAGCAATAGATACTTTAATTATTACTATTAAAGACAAAAATACTCAAATAGCTAAAATTTTGAGAGAGATTTATTTAAAAAATCCAGACAATATAGAGTGGATAGAATAATATAATATAGATATTCTAAAAAAAATATGTATTTTTGCTTTTGAAAAATAATATTTGGTAAATTTAAATCTTAATAGATTATAAAAATTCCAATATTAACTCACGGAAACACAATATTAAGTCGTGGGAATACGAAATCAACTCACGGGGACGTAATATTAGATTATGGGAACGGAATATCAATTCACGGGAATACAATATTAAGTCACGGGAACGCAAAATCAAGTAAAAAATAGTAAAAATAATTTAATAATCATTTAAAAATTGAATTAATATGGCAATTATCCACATTTCAACCGAAAAATTCAAGAATTATTCCTTCATTTTTGAGAATATTTCCAAGAATGATGTCCTAAAAAAGGAATTAGCTGAGTATGGCTATGGCGAAAAAGAAATTGCACAAGGCAAAGCCCTGTACGATACCGCTGCCCAAATGTACGAAACCAACAAGCGCGAGAGCTCCGAGGAGACCCTCGCCTATAACCAGCTCTCTAAAAAGCTCGAAGCCTTTAAAAACACTTACACTACCGACCGCAAAAAGGCTAAAATCATTTACAAAGAGGAGCCTAAAATCCTTATTGCCCTTCATATCAAGGGAGTGGCGCCTTTGCGTACCAATAAGCTCCTTGAAGACATCGAGGCGTTCTACAAAGAACTCAAAGCCAAACCCGATTTGCTCACTCCGCTCAACAAACTTAAAATCACTGCTGAGCATATCGAAACCCAGCTCACCGCCCTTGCCGATGTGAAGCAAGCCGAAGCCACTTACGTCCTTGAAAGAGGTGAAAGTCAGCAGGCTACTAAGGACAAAGACGCCGCTTTTGCCGCCTTCGAGAAGTGGGTACGCGAGTTTTATGCCATCGCTAAAATCGCTTTGGAAGACAAACCCCAACTTTTAGAGAGTATTGGCAAGTTTGTAAGGAGTTAGAGGGAAGTTATTTAGAAACATAACATTTTAAAATCATAAATTATGTATACATTAGGAAAAGTAAAGAGTTTAGATGAAATCACAGGTAAAGATGTGATGGAAA
>NZ_JAYKBU010000026.1:0-10857 GCF_035282625.1 Capnocytophaga sp. G2
GCTATTGAGCATCAGGTTATAACCATAAGCAAAGTAGAATACCCCTTTCTTAAGCCCCAACATAGGCCCTACACTCAAGGGCTTTAATGTCTGATCTCCTAAAAAACGTGCCGTCGCTCCTGCCCAATAATAGTCCTCAAAATCAAACCATCGAAACTTTAAATTCAAGTCCATCAACGAACGACCATCTCCCTCCATATACTGAGCAAAAACCGATGGCTCTATCTCCAAATTACTGCTGGGAGTACGCTTATACCTATACCCAGCATACACATTGTAATTCCTCAGATTCGTAGGCTCCTTTATATCAAACATCTCCTTGTTCTTATTCAATATATTCGTTGCCGAAACACTGGCAAAGATCCCCTTATAACGATATAAAACCCCTACCTCAAAGTTATGATTAATCGTCGAACGATTATCCGTAACCCCTAAGTCCGCCGTAGGACGACCCGCTGAGGTGAACTTATCTATATCTATCCTAAAAGAATTCACTATATAGGAAATCCCAAACGACACAAAATGGCTGTCATAACTATCCAAGGTCAAATGGTGGGAGAAGGTGAACTTCCCCCCCATCTGCTTGGTGTATCCATTTCGATCGTTATACAAGGAGAGCCCTAAGCCACTACGGTTACCCAAACGCATATCTCCCGATAAGCTCTGATAGTCCGGCGCTTCCTTTATCCCTACCCATTGACTGGTAGCCGAAAGACGTACACGAACATTATTCCCTATCCCTGCATAGGTAGGCATAATCAAAAATTCACTATCCGATAAATATTGATTCCCCACAGGAAGCTGTAGCTCTTGCCCCATCACGCTGGGTAAACCTAAAAGCACACATACGTATAACGCTAGTTTTTTCATTATATTTCTTATTTCTGTTCTATATTATCTAAATAGGGTAAAGTGTCCCTTATATTCTCTATCTTCGCCCTCTTCGCCCAAGGTCATGATATACCAGTAGTCGCCCGTTGGCATCGGCTTGCCATGATATACCCCATCCCAGCTCTCTCGCTGTCCTAACTCCTTAAGCAATCGACCATAACGATCAAAAATGAGCGTATGTATATGAGGATAATGCTGCGTATTACGTGGAGCCCACGTATCATTATCTCCATCTCCATTCGGAGTAAAGAATCGAGGAATCTCTATATCTATATATTCCATATAGAAGGTCGCCTCTGCCGTACATCCCTTGCTGTCCTGTACCTTCACTTCTATCTTCTTCTTTAGCTTGCCATCCATCGGATCTATACCCTCTGGATCCCCCTTGGAAACTACATACAAACTCTTATTTCCATAGTACACCCCATTGAAGTAATAGGTATATTCCGGAACCCCATTCTTCCCTAATACCTTCAATTCATTGATCTCTGGCGTATAGCTCGGATCCTTGATCAATAGCAAGTCCTCTACCACCGGAATCACTACCGGATTGGTCTCACCCTGACAGGATGTTCCCCCATCGGTATAGTACAAACTTATTACCTGTGGTAATGAAGATGGCCTTACACTGGCATGATTGCGGTCTATACGCGCCTGTGCCCCTGAGAACATTGTAAAAGCATGCTTGGTGGCTCCTCCATCAAAAGAGTAACGTACCTTAGAGTAATCCACCGTTGCCTCATCAAAGGTGATGACTATATTACCCTCATAGTGGTTGTCCGTACAATCATCCTCATACGTAGCCTTTACATTGAGGTTCGGTGCCGTACTGAGCACTACCGTTGTTGAGGTACCTGTACATTTTACCCCATCTATCGCCCTTACCGCATAGACCACATTCGGCTTCAAACCGGTGATCCTATGAGGTAATACACTAATGTTTTCCTCTGTCTTCACTACCGTACCCGTAGCCTGATCAATAAGTTCAAAGGTATAGGTCGGTGTCCCACTCGGATGGGTACCTCCTGTAGCGGTTACCTCTACACTACCCGTCGTATCATAGCACAATAACGAAGTGGTGCCTACAAAACTTACCGCTATCGGAACAGGATCCTTAATGTCAAACTGTTGTTCCTTATAACAGCCCCATCGATCCATTACCCTTAATGTATAATGTCCCGCTGGCAAATCCGTAAACTTATTGCTTGTCTGCAATGGCCTTATAGAGCCTCGCGTACTATGTACCAATTCATAATAGTAGGTAGTCACCCCTGGATTATTAGGATCATCTGGAGAACCTCCCGTTACTCCTAAAACCTCTATCGTAGCATCTTCCATCGTTAAACAACTCACCTGGGTATCGGCAACCGGAGTGAAATCTATCGGCATGGGACGCTTTATGTCCACCTGACTCGGAGTTACTGTCGCTGTGGTACATCCCCATGCATCCTCTACCGTAAAGGTATAGTGTGCCGTCACCCCTGGAGCATTCCCACCTGGCAATCCTATGAATACCCAGCGGTTATAAACCCCTGTCGCCGTTTGAGTATGTCCATTATCCCCCGTAATGGTTATCTTATATGGAGCTATTCCTCCTGTTATCACTAAGGAAATCTCTCCTGATCCCGTTCCACTACAGTTATCTGGCACCTCTGCCTTAGCTGTAATATTTATTGGCTGATCCGCTTGACGAATATTGAAGATAGAAGGTATCTTCGTTACACATCCCGTAGATAATGATTTTGCCTCTACATTATAGGTGCCATAAGGCAAATTATTGAGCGTGGTGGTGGTCGCTCCCGTTACAGTACCTGTAATTGGTGCCATGCTCGGATTGGTAATGCTCGTTATCGTATAGCTAAAGCCCGCACTCGCTTGATCCCCATTGTCCATATCCAAATCGGTAAAAGTAAGGGTGATCTCTCCATCACTGCCTCCATAACACTTCACTGGCTTATCATTTGTAGCCGTAATAGAGAACGTGTTCGGATCCTGTACCCTATAGGCTTGCCCATAAGTGATACAGCCTGTCTCTGGATTCATTGCCGTTACACTATAGTTGCCCATTGGAACATTGACAAAGTGAGCTACTCCACTACTACCGGTAACCTGAATGGTCTGCGTTTGGTTAAAGCCTCCCGCAAGGCTCCTTAAGGTGACTGATATATCCTTAGCCGTTGTGGTGGCAGGAGATAAGGTAACTGTTACATCTATACTCTCCCCTGCATTACAAGTGATATCCTGTTGTTCTACACTTGCCACATTCGTAATCTTAATGAATGGACGAATATCCCTATTGGCTGGAGTGGCTGGCGTAGGGGTAGGTAAACCACTTGGAACGGGACTTGGAACTGTAAAGTCAATCTCTACTGGATCACAACTGTACACCGCATCCACTACGCGTAATCTATAGCTACCTCCTGTCTCATCGGTGATCGTAAAGCTCGGTTCGGTAAGGTTCTCATTCCTTGGCACAGGCACACCTCCCTTGAGAAGCGTAAAGCGATATGTTCCTGATCCTCCCGTAATAGCTCCCAATGGTAAACTTAACTTAGCAGGAAGCTCCTGATCTCCACTACATGCAAACTGTACCACCTGTGCCCTATTGATATCTATCAATATCGGCTTCACTCCATATATCGTAAATTCCGTTGTCGCCTCACAACCATTCTTCGCCTTCGCCTTTACTGTATAGACAATTCCTCTTACATCTCCCAATAACTTCTTGAAGGTTACCTTCCTACCATTATTGGTAACCTCTACATGCGTATTGGTTGTCGATACATTCTGATAGGTGGACGGTATGGTCAAGGTAACAGGTGTACCATCATCAGCATATCTTGCCCCTACCAAAGTATAACTCATCGGCGCTTCACTCTCTGGTGAGGTAAGTAATGTAGCTTGACCTCCTTCACTCGCTCCTAATGTCTGTGCTGCATTATAACACTTAGAGTTATCGGTACTCTGCAACTGCATAACAGGTGTTACCTTATCCCTTATGGTAAGGCTTCGTGAGTAGGCACAGTCCGGACGACTCTGTTCATAAATGTCTACTCTATATCGTCCTGCCATACTTACCCCTATGGTAAAATCCGCTGATGAGGAAAGTAATGTATTGGGTTTCACAATCACATCCGTAGTGGTCTCCCCTATAAGTTCCCCTGTAAGAGGATCATATACAGGATGTCGCTCTTCCCTAACCAAACGATAACCATAGGTCTTCCCTGTAAGGAAATTCTCTATGTGCGATACCGTAATCTCTCCATCCCCAGGACTCTGACAAGTGATAGGCTTGCTCTGTGTTACCGTAAAGGTAACCTTGCCTTTGAATTCAAATGGACTAAATATATTGGAAACACAGCCATTCTGGTCATAAATCCTTACTTCTCTTGCTGTAGCATCTGCATAAACACGGTAGATATATCCTTCCCATCGCGCAGGAGAGGTACTCACCTGTGTAAACTGAATTGGCTGACGTGCACTCTCAACTCCTCCCACTGGCTTGAAGGTATAATAATGCTGTCCACTACCTATCTTATCTAAGGTTACTTTCACTGTATACTCATTCCCCACTACACATGGATTATCTACCTCTACTCCCGTAATATGTGCTGTATCATCCTTGAAGACCGTTACCTGTTGGGTTACCACACAGTCCTGAGCATCTCTTACATGAACATACCATGCGCTTCCTGTAAGAGTCCCCTCTATCTTCCCTGCATAAGTGGTAACAAAGGTCTTGTCTATAATCACACTACGAGTCGCTGTGGCTATGACATTTGCATTTCCCCATTCTGACAAAGTAGGCTCTGTAGAAACCTGACTTATCGTATAACGGTAAGGTCCCGTTCCATCCTTCACCGTTACAGTAACCTCCGCTGATGCATTACAAGAGGAGTTCTTCGTAACTGTGGCACTTACCAAAGCCAATGGACTTGGTGATTCACTCACCGAAAAGACCTTAGAACCTAATACACATTTTGGCGTTCCTACACTGTTTCTCAATACCAAGATATACTGTCTATGGGCTTGCAAAGAGGCGGTTGTGGTAGTAATGGTCGCCGTTCCTGAGGTAACCGCTGCTGTACCACTTGCCTTTGCTGTTACGCTCGGTGGCGTAGGTACTCTCGGATCCATAGGATATTCATAAACTGCCCAATCCACTGAGGTTACACTCGATTGCATGCCTGTTGCCTCATAGTGCAAGTGCACACTGCCTCCACAAAGAGCCGGTATACGCTTCTGCGTGATCGTTGCTGCTCCTGTATTATCTGCAGCTGGTAAATCATGGATGGATATACATCCATTATAATTGGTCGCTATCTTATAAGGTACCTTAGGAAGAATTTCCTTGGTGAAGATAACCTCCTTATTGTTACCCGTACCCGTGGTAGTGGTACTGGTAAACCAATCACTCGAAGATGGAGTCGTACCTCTATAGAATGCCACTTTTAACTTAGTCTCATCTATGGTACCTTGAGTATCTTTTACCTTTAATTCTACCGTTACTTTATCACAAGTTACATTCGTTACATTCCCTACACTTACCGATAAGTTTGTTCCTGTAATGGTTATCTTCGCTAACTTAGTAAAGCATCCTGTTGCTAAATTCACTACCGCAGGATAGTAATCTCCCTCTGGTAGATAATCAAAGAGTTCATTGGCTGAAGTAACCCCTGTTAAAGTCTTACCTGTATTCTCTGGCGTTGGCTTTTCATTCACTGCCAATGCTGTATAGGTATTATCCCTATACAAACCTATGAAGTAATTACCCATCGGTGCTGTAGTGAAGCCCATTCGTATCTTTCCTAACTGACGGTTACCTGATGTATCACAACTTATATCGCCTTCCTTAGTAGCTGTTAAATTAGGACGAGCTATCTCCTTCACTTCTAACAACTTCTCTACATAGCAGCCCTTACTATCAGTAAGACGTACCTTATACCAACCTGCAGCCAAGTTACGACCTGTATTGCTGCCTACTGGACTTCCTGTAGTTCCCCCTGAATCCGAATGAAAAATCGTAATCGTATAAGGAGCTACTCCCTTTGTCCTATCTATCGCATGCTCTATAGAAAGGTAGCCTCCCGAACCATCAGGAACTCCTATGATTCCTGTGGATTCTCCCGCACAGCCTATCTCACTAGCACTTAAGTTCGCACTCGATAAAAATGCTGGAAGTACAGCCTCTACTACCTCTGTGGTGGTCTGTACACAGATAATCTTACTATCTGTTATCCTAAAGTGATAAGTACCTGCCGTCTTTATCACTACCGTATATTTCTGATCTGACCCTGATGGTACCGGACCTGTTATATTTACATTCCCTCCATCATTATCCGTACTTGGATTATAACCCAACAGATCCCCTGCATTACCTCCTCGCTTCCACTGTAGGCTATATGGGGCTACACCCCCTCTTACCAATATCTCTATGGTCTCCTGAGGTGCTGAACTACAATCATAGCCATTATCCGAGGTATGGTCTACCTCTAAAGTGGCTCCTATGGTTACACTCTTACTCTGTTCGCAGCCTAACTGATCTCTTACCTTTATAAGATAAGTACCCGGTGACAATCCATCAAACTCATATTGGGTCGGATTACTAGGATCACTCACCCATGTGGTTCCATTGTCCTTACTGAACTCATATCCTCCATTACCTGACGTTACTTGGATATTGATACTAGCCGTTCCGCCTCGTGGAAAACACAAAGTCTCCTGTATATCCACCACTAAATCTATCTTGGCAGGAATAAACCTACTTATCTCCGCTGACTTACATCCTTTAGCATCCTCTACCTGGAACACATAAGCCCTATTATCGGACAAACCATCAAAGCTTATAGTCGCATCATTTGTCGCAGGAGTGCTCTGCCAGCTACCTCCCACCTCCTTATACAATACCTTATAAGGGGCTGTTCCATAGGATACCTTCACCGTAGCACCTGCCGTTAGGTAAGGTGCAGCACAACCCTTTGGCTGGATGGTAAGCTCTCTGATAACCAACTGAGGCACATCTGTAATAGTCGCATTCCCTGCTTCTACCTCACAAGAAGTACCATCTGTCCTTGTCATCGTCACAAATACCCTATGGGTACCTACCGGTGCTGGAATCTCCAAACGATCTCCTCCTACCAAGGTGATACTATGGTTCATGCCACTGACTGAAAGTCGGTAGGTATAGCTAGCTCCCGCATCTACATTTCGTAAGTTTACATGGATTGTTCCTTCTCCTCCTTGACAGTCCGGAGGTACTGTAGAGACTACCATAGCCGAAAAACCGCGATTAGGAACTACCTGCACCGGAATGATCTTGGCGGTCTGACAGTTCTCCGTAGGTTGGAAAACACGTATATCATCCAATCCTACTGCCGTATTAGCCCTCCTGGCTTCTATAATCAGTTTTACTTTATTCGCATTCTGGTTGAAGCCCTCTAATTCATCAAAGGCTATCGTCGCTGTCCCCCATCCTGCACCTCGTGCCAAACTCGGCACATTCTTTGTGAAGCGGGTAAAGCCGCCTCCCATTGGATTGGCTACCTCCAAAATGACATTCAAGTCCACATTCGCTTGCGTCGCATTGGTCTGACCTAAATTGATATATTTAAAACTTACACTTACCCCACGCCTTGGCACTACATTATGAATCTCTTTCTCATACAAACTCAAACTGCCGCTCACTGCCGTACGTGCCGCATAGTAACGACCTGTCCCTACCACTGATATATAATCCGTAGAAGTAGGTAACTGCTTGGTTACCACATAAGAACCCGCTGAAAGCTCTCCTGTGGCATTGGCACAGCCTAATATCGCAGGAGCTCCATCACTGCAGCCCGCAGTATCCAAGTCGCCAAAGGTCTCCTTATACAATTCATTGACTGAAGTGGTCGATGGCTCCCTGTAGTAGATGCCTACCTGATATGGACTCGCCTTGCCTGCCAAACCACTAAAGGTCATCGCTCCTCCTGCTCCATTAGGCAACTGTCTTACCCCTCCATCCAAACTATATTCATATTCATACGTATGACCCGCTGGCGCCTGTGGCGTAATAGTAAAGGTACCATTCCCAGCACAATCATAAGTTACATTTATTGGAAGCTGTACCGTTGGCTCTTCTAAATCCTTCTTCGCCATCACTTCTACCTCCTTGATACAACCATTCTTATCCTTTATATATACCTTTACCTTCGGATTCGCACTACTTCCCCCACTCACCTTCAAGGTCGTATCCGAAGTATATGCCCCTCCTGTAGAATAGGTGTACGGAGGAACGCCACCCTTAACCCAATTCACTCTTAATTCAAATTGCTTGGGCGTGTCGGTAGAACAACTTATATCCTTCACAACTCCTACCGATGCCTCTATAGGATCCGGACTGCTGATCTCTACCTCCCTTATCGTATGACACCTGGCGCCCGTTACCCCACTCATCAAGTAACTCAAATCCACTCTATACTTGCCCGCTCCTAAATTAGGAAAGATTCCCGATGCATTCGTCTGTACTGGAAAACTTGTATCTATCGTGCCATCTGACTTATACTTTGATAACTTTATCTGTGGCGATGGAACCGTCGTATCCAAAAATCTTGCCTTTATGGTCGCTCCATTCGCCGTAGCACATAACAGAGGATTCCCCTCCGTGCTCACCTGAACCCCATACTTGGACGTCTGACCTACTATGACCTCATTGGTCTCAGCAAAACGACCCGCACTATCCTTTACCAAAAAGATATACCTGCCTTCCCGTGGTACCTCAAGCCAGGCCTGGAATACATCCGGCGCTGTACCCAATGCATTACTAGGGGTATGGGTGCTATACTCACTATCCGGAATGTTCTCCATCAATACCCCTACATACGAGGGCTTCGCCAACGCTCCATCTATCTTATATACAAGAATCTTATAATCCCGCTGTCCTCCTGTAATGCTAAAATCATATCGCGCCTTATTACACTGATCCTCCTTCCATAAATTCGTGAAGGTAACCGTTGCTTTCATCTGGCGAGAATAGTTTATCCTTATCGTCTGCTCCCATTTACAACCATTTAACGTACTCTCCGGTGAAGATGTGATGGTTATCTTAAACTCATCATACGTACGTGTCCCCGGTACTACCAATCCTGTTATATTCAATATATGGGGCGTAGGACTCGTAAGAGAAGGTCCTAATACATTATTATATAATACCTGATTATCTGATAATCGCACTACCGTATACTTATATTGTACATGGTGGGTGTTCATCTCCACTGTCGCCGCTCCTTGAGAAAGATCCGTATGATCTACCTTATTGGTAACGGTCCCTTCCAAGCCCGCAGTGAATACCTCAAAATAGTAATCCCTCGTACATCCTGCCTCTCTTACTCTTAAACGATATCTACCCGCTGTACTTAACGTAAAACTCCTGCCACTCTGTACTGTTGTCCAACAACTATCCCCTTTATTTACACAGTTCGCTGAGGCAGGCGCACACCCTGAGGCTTCCTGTTGCCATAAAACATCCTGCGCCTGGTAGAATCCTACCTGCAACTGACGTGTACTCCCATCACACAAGTAGAAGTGGCTCACCCAATCACTCGTAGTACTACATACACCTCCTGCTCCTCCTGACAAATTACGAATAGGATCTCCCCCCGGCGTATTATCATTGCTGGCTATCACTTGGATAATCTCACTCACCTTCACTGTCGCTCCATCACACACCGCTGTCTTCTCTACTTTATAGTAACCCGCTGTGGTAACTGTCTGGCTCTGACCTGTCCCCCCTGGTATAGCCGTATAGCTCGTACCATCACTGCCTCCACTAAACCAAGCATATCCCGTATAACCACTCCCCCTGGCACTGAGGTGTACATTACCCCCTTGACAGAGTAACTCCTGTCTTACACAATCACTATTATCTATCCCCACTGCTACAGAGGAGCCACTTACACTCCCTGACATAGGACACGCACTCCCTATCTGGTACCTGAACTCAGCCTTGCCAGATAAAACTCCAGAACAGGCATTCTCATACTCACTACAAGGACGATCTCTCTTTATCTTAATCGGGATATACGCAGAACGCTCCGCATTCTGCGTCAATACACTCCCATCTATATTCGCTAAAATCATTACCCGTGGATCCGTATCATAGGTCACATTCACCGATGATCCCAACTCGGTCTTATTTATATTCGGATCCGTTGCCAACGGTAACTCATAGTTCCCATTGCTCGCACTCGGTAAGGTAACTCGCAACGCACCCCCTGTAATGGCCTGAGTCGTCATGTTCTTTATCGTTACCTTATAATATACCGTTGTCCCCTTCGTTACACTCGTAAGCGATGTACTACTGCCTACACTACTGACAAAACTACTATTAACCTGTAGGTTAATATTCGGAGCCGTTACCGTTACCTTAAATCGCTTTGTCCCTACTGTGCCGCCTGAAATCTTCCCTTCTACCTTATAGGTCACCGTAGATTCTCCTACTGGAAATCCATTCCAACTCGTACCCTGACTATTGCCGTCCGCATCTGTCGGAGGGGTATACTTACTCCCATCTGGCTTTGTTACTTCCCATGTAAGCTTATAACCACAACCCGATGTATCTGTGATCACCGGAGCCGTCCAACTCGCATTCGCTGTACAACTGTTCAATGGTAAACTTACCTGAATATCACTTAAAGCACTTATATCTCCATCCGTAAAATTGCTACGCGTAAGGTTCACTCGCTTCTTCGCCGTATCCTTTTGACTCGGCGTACAGCCAAATCCTGACTTCATACTATAGGTAACCCAATACTCCGCATCTTCCCCTACATTAAACGTAATACTTGACCTGGCCTTATCCGCTGACGATACCCCCGATAATGCACTCGCAGGAGCTGACTTCCACTCTATATCATACAAACTCGCCGGTAAATCTACACTCAATGTCAATGACCTCCCCGCACACTGCGTCGCTGAACTAGAACGCAC
>NZ_JAYKBU010000027.1:0-10659 GCF_035282625.1 Capnocytophaga sp. G2
GGCTATCATAATGCTGATAACCGCGTAAAGGCAATTCATACGAAAAGTGGACATAAGCTCATCTTTACCGAAGATGAGAGCATCTTGCTTACTGACAAGAATGGCAATGTGATTAAGTTGGATACTCAAGGAAAAAACATTGAGATTTCTGCTCCTGAGACGATTAATATTACAGCTAATAATATCAATATAAAAGCTTTTAGTAATATTGATTTGGACGCTAACATAAATATTACAGAAACAGTAGGTAAAGAGAAAATAACGGATGTATGTGGTAATATGAGTTTAACTGTTCAAGGAAACTTTACAGAAAGGTTTGAAGGGAATATGATTTCTCATACAGAAAAAGAACGACAATTTCATTCTCAGAATATGGAAATAAGCTCTGAAGTTGATATTAATGTAAATTCTAATAAAACTTTTAAACGCAATAGTGGAGAAAAAACAATTGATTTCTAAGATTAAATTATGAGTAAGATTACAATTTGTAAGGGCAATATCATTATGACAAGTAAAGGTGATACTACTTTTCATACTTTTGACGGTAGTATTGTCAGTACTGCTGGTGGATCAAACTATTGGGGAGGAGAACAAGGCACTATCGTAGGAGATTATGAGCCAATGGAGTTGTCAAATAAAACCTCTATACCAATAATAATAGAAAGTAAATGTCTTGTAAAATTTAGACCTCATTCAAACTGGAAAGGAGAATACGGTTTTGATTGGATACGAACAGGAGATACAGGAAGAAGCGGAGATAACCCGTTGTACTGTATACTGGGTAGATATTATTTCCCCATTCCCAATTCTGGGGGTGAAATAGATAGCTGTGGAACACCTAAGAACATAGAAGAATATTATAAATATGGTACACCTGTGAATGTGACACCGTATGATTATTTTAGTTATAAGTTTATAAAAGACAAAGAAATGTTTAATAGGCTGATTAGAACTTTCCCTCGGTTTAAAATCACTTGGAAGGATCATACAAAGGAATTACCTTTCTATGTTGTCCCTATATTAACATTATGGAAAGGGAGAAAAGCTACATTTAGTTTAAAATTTGAAGGAAAAGAGAAAGCTAAAAATATTACTTTTGAATTTGAAAATCCTCTTGTAGAGGATGAAAAATATTTAACATTAGAGAGACCTAAGTTAGATCTTAATAAAATAAGTTTAGAAAATGGGAATCTAAATTATCTAAAGAAGGATTGTTTTACAATTTGTTGTAATAAAGAATTTGATACTCCTCAAAAGCTATTAGTAAAAGCGGACGGCAAATTGTGTGGCGCAATGCTTATCCTCCCTAATTATTATAAAGTTAGAAAAGAAATTAAAATTGTTTTAATCTATACCGAAACAAGTATTAGTAATAAGGTAGGAGAACTTGTGGGTGGGGAAGAATCTCTGAGAAACTTCCTTAATCAGGCAATGATAGACCCTGAAATCCCTGATGAAGAAGAAAATTTAGTTTGTAAGTATGAAAATGAGGAAGAGAACAAAAAGTTTAAAGAGGAATGTGCTTATTTTAACAAAAATAAGAAAAAATATTATTTAAACGATATGAATATCGAAACTTTTAAAAATCATATATTGGAGTTTTATAATGGTAATAAGGAACTTAAAGATAAATACAATGATTATTATAAAATTTTTCTTGTAGGAGAGAGCGCAGAAATAAATAGGGGTTTCACAGATGTTAGGAATAACTGCTCTTTTTGCTTGTTAAACGCTGGTGAGCAAACTGCTGCACACGAAGTTTTGCACAGTATTGGGTTAGATCATACTTTTCAAAAAAATAGTGATGACTTTATTTATCAAGGGCAAGAAACAGATAATGTGATGGATTATCTAAACGAAGGAGTTGCTCTCTATCAATGGCAATGGAAATTAATAAACCCCGCAATAAAAGAAATATTAAATAGAATAATTAATGAGCAATTATGAGAGTATTTTTAGTATTACTATATTTGTATGCTTCCTATGTAATAGCACAACCTAAAAATGAAACGTTTGATTTTAAGCTCGCTAAAGAGCTTAAATATAAAAGAGGGGTATTATTGAGAGATATATATATGAAAGAAGGGTGCAGAGTTTATGATATATATTTTGACAAAGAAGAAGGGGGGTATATAGAGGAAAGTTTGCCCTCCCCTTCTTTTATAACACGCCGTAAAGATTATTATCCGAATGGAAAAATTAAAAGCATCAAGCATTTTATAGGAGAAAATGTACTTATCGGAAAATCTGTTTATTACAATAAAAAAGGCGTTAAAAGAATTGTAGATGAAGATAAGAAATTCAAGAAAATTAAATATCCTTATATTTTACAATTCTTGGAAAAGAAAGGACATATCAACCTTAAAACTGGAGAAGGTAGAATTGTTAATATTAGAGGAACAAATTATTTTGGATTTGAAATATTTTATGTAGAAGAAATGAATATGTGGGAGGCTATCATAAAAGATGGTTACCCAAAAGATAAATGTTTAGAGAAATATATAGAATTAGCAAAAAAAGAGAAATATATAGAATTAGCAAAAAAAGAAAAACAACAAAGAGAAAAGGATCATCTGATAGTTTGTTCAGAAAGAAATTGTGATCTATATTATTTTATAGATGCAATTTCTGGAAAACAGATTTCAAAACAAGAGTACGCAAAAAGATATAGAGCAGCGTTTGGTGAAGAGGATGAAAGATTTGATTATATCTTTACAGAGCCGTGATATAATTTTTGAGTTGGCAGCTTCTAATGCTGATGAGCAAACCGCTGCACACGAAGTTTTGCCTCGGAAGCCGTAAGACAATGATGGAAAGATTTAATAGAGAGGAAATGGAATGGGATTGCAAAAATAATCAACAATGGTGTTACTGAAATCTATGATATTGAAAAGATTTTACAATACATTAATGATCGATTTGATTTTGAAGGTATGCAACCTTTAGGAGTTTGGTCTGAAGATATCTTTAATTACAAAGAAAATATTGCTAAAATAGATCTTAATCCTAATGAGTAGCAGTATATCTCTGTATAACAGTACTTTTAGAAGTTTTAGAAAAAAACAGAACTTGGAAAGGATTTTAGTATTATAGGACATAGAGACTATAAAAAAATCGCAATAGAAAAAATAAAAATATATCATAATTCAATAGAATATGAATAAAGTTATAAAAAAAATAGATTATTTTTCATTGTGAATTTACTTCATTTATTAGAATTTTCTTTTTTATATCAATCGCATATGATAGCAGCTGTTTTTCTTTTAGATGTATTGTTAAGAGTACTATTTTAACTATACCTGTTTTTTTCGATATAATAAAAGAGAATCCAGTTATTATGGGGTTATTTCTAATTATAATAACAATAGCCTATATTATTATTCCTATATTTTTTAAAAATAAAAGTTTATATATATAGACATATTGATATTTTCTTTATTGTCAGTTGAATTTATTGTAATGTGTAATATTTTGTTCTCATTAAATTTTTATTTGGTTTTATACATACACTATTTTTTGTTTGTATATGTATTTTTAGAATAATGCAATATAAGAAAAAATCTATTTTCTATTCTGAATGAAGAGTCTCCACCAAATGCCTCAGTTCAGGGTCGTTGGCGATACGTTCTAAAAAAATCTACAAAAAAATACCTCAAAAATATCACTCGGCTACTTCATTAGAGCAATCAAGTGTAGATTTAGAGGATGTAGTACGCTTAGAGAAAGACAAACGCGAATTGTTGCTCAAAGTAAAAGGGCAAAGCCGTGACCCGCGTCTCAGGATGAATACCTTTGCGTGTCTTACTGACATCAATGCACGTGCAATGGAGACTTATAGGGTGATAAAAATATCACACTATCATACTGGTATGGAGTATTACAATTCCTTTGAGGGTATCCCAATGATGCGTACCCCTGCTGATTTTGATGAGAATGCTTTTCCGCACTCAGAGCAGCAACCAGCTATTGTAAAAGACAACAATGACCCTTTAGGAATGGGACGTGTACGCGTGCAATTCTTATGGCAGGCAAAACGCAATGAAATGACCCCTTGGATACGTGTAGTGCAACCCTATACAGGAGGGGGTAAAGGATTCTATTTTGTCCCTGAAATAGGCGAAGAGGTATTAGTGGATTTTGAAGGAGGTAATGCAGAATGTCCTTTTGTGCTGGGGGCACATTACAATGGTGAGGCGAAAAGTGGTTATAAAGCTGATGACAACAAAATAAAAGCTATTCATACTAAAAGCGGACATAAACTCATCTTTACCGAAGATGAGAGCATCCTGCTTACCGATAAGAATGGCAATGTGATTAAGTTGGATACTCAGGGTAAGAATATAGAAATTTCTGCTCCTGAAACGATTAATATCACGGCTAAGAACATCAATCTAAAAGCAACTGATAGTATTGATTTTGATGCTAATGTAAATATCACTGAAACGGCTGGAAAGGCTAAGAGAAGTGATATTTGTGGAGATATGTTTGTATATGTTAATGGTGCTTTAACTGAAAAGATAGAAGGTGATTTACATAGTGAAACAAAGAATGCGAGAACAGAAAATAGCACAGGAGGTATGGTCGTAAATTCTGAAGGTGCTATAGAAAACCACTCGCAGCAAAAAGTTCGTATAAATGGTGGTGAAAATACAAGAATGTCATAATTATGAGTAGAACAAGAATTGTAGGAGGAGTATACACTAAAATCACAGGAGGTGATTATAAGATGTATACAGAGGGTGATACTATCATCTCAGCTGCTGGTAAAAATGATTTTGCCAATGCTGAGGAGGTGATTATTGGAACTAATCCTGAGAGGTGTGAGCCTATTTCTATGGATAAATTTCTACAGAAAAGAAATGAGGGTGAAGTTCCCAATTTTTTAGTCTATTTTGAGAGACCCAGAAACTATGATGGTAGTTTTGGATTTGATTGGATGCGTAATGAATATAAACATATATGCCCATATTATGCTAAACTGAAAGAAGAATATAGGGATTGTAATGATAATACCCTGTGGAAACCTCAAGGAAGAGAATATTTCATCCCTTGGGTAGCATTAAGGAAAGGACAGAAAAATGTTAAGTTAAAAATATCTATAGAAAGATTAAATACTCTTCCTATTGAAGATACTGATACCATCCAATTCACTCAGCAAAATGGGATCTCCTTTTCGGTAGCTGATATTAATGTAAAAGAAATAATAAATAAAGGTTTTGTAGAGGTAGAACTTTATTGTAATACAGTATCAGAGAAGGATAGGCTTTATAAAGTTTTTGATGGTAAAGGCAATATTGTTGGAAAACTAAATATTTTTAGAAATAAAACTACCTATCAATTAGATGTTAGATTTGTTGAGGTAAAATTTAAGGGAAGTGTAACCCAAGATCCTCCTGAAAATGCAAAAAATATGAATGATGTAGAAAAACTTATACTTATAAGAGACTCAGGAAATATAAATATTCTTTCAAGAAGAATATATAATTTCACAGATAACACCACTAAAACATTTGTAGAAGGCGGAACAACTGAACCCCAATCACTAAATCAAATAGAGACAATTGATAAATGGAAACAGTACATAGAAGAAAACGAAGAGTTTTTTAAAAAACTCCTTAATCAATCTTTAATTGATTACAACCCTATTAAAGAAAACAATGAAATTAAATATGAGGTTATGGAAATTGATTTAGGATTTTTTACTATTGGAAATAATCCTTTGGAAAGTAAAAATTGGCTTATTAGAGAATCTTTTAAGGATTTAAAACCTAATTCTAATTCTAATTCAGTAGCTTGTGATTTATATAAATTAAGAGAGGGGATTATTGCCCACTATTTACGTTCTTATTTAAAAGATTATACCCTTAATGCTGTGCAGGAACGAACAAAAGGGGTTACTTTTTTTATTTTACCTATTATGATTGACGGACCTACAAATGATGAAATTCTTGACGCTCTTTCTGATGATTTAGATAAAAATGATATAAAAAATAGTAGTAGGTATGTACTTTTACTTCGTTATACTGATGAATTGAGAAAAAATACCATCGTTCACGAGGCAGCACATACATTGGGACTGACACACACTTATAGGGAGGAAAGCAATGATATACAACCCAAAGTATTTTTTAAAAAAGATGAAACTAAAAATATTATGGATGAAGGTAAAAAACATAGAGATAATTTCTTCTTTTGGAAATGGCAATGGGAAACAATGATAAAAGACTCTGATTTAAAACCAATTGATAATGAATAAGACGACAAAAACACTCGGTTTAATAGTATTTGCTTTTTTTATATCTCAAAATCTATACAGCCAGTTATTTATAAATAAAATAGACAATAAAGATATAGAGATTGTTAAGAGACTTATTCCTACTAAACGCTATGGGAGTATTATGTACGATTATATAAGAATCGATAAACGTACAAAAGAACCTTTAAGAGGAAAGTATAAAGTTATTGTAAATAAAGATGAGTATTACAAAACCTTCTTTGAAGAGGGTAATATTCGAATCAAAAATGATATCAACATAGTTAAGTATTATTGCAAAGGAAAATTATGGAAACTATATATATATGTTGGAAGAGAATATACGTTGCTATCAAAAAGCAACCTTGATAAAGAAAAAGGAGTGTTACATATCAAATATTTTAATTATAGTGATATAGATGAAAAAGAGCCTATTCTTATAGTAAAAAGAAATAAACAAAGTACAAAAGAATTTCTTAAAATATTCATACCATTAATAAAAGAGAAAGATATAAAAGCGTTTCTAAAAGATTTTTAGTTTCGCTTGTTAGCAATGGGAAACAATGATAAAAGACTCTGATTTAAAACCAATTGATAATGAATAAGACGACAAAAACACTCGGTTTAATAGTATTTGCTTTTTTTATATCTCAAAATCTATACAGCCAGTTATTTATAAATAAAATAGACAATAAAGATATAGAGATTGTTGAAAAAGCTATTCCTGCCAAATGTATTTCAAGTCTGTACGATTATATAAGAATCGATAAACGTACAAAAGAACCTTTAAGAGGAAAGTATAAAGTTATTGTAAATAAAGACGAGTATTACAAAGCTTTCTTTGAAGAGGGTAACCTTGTAGTGAAAAATAAAATTAACTTAGTGAAATACTACTATAAAGGTAAATATCAAAAACTCTACATATATGTTGGAAAAGAATATATATTGCTATCAAAAAATGACTCTGATAAAAAGGAAGGTCTAATAGATGTCAAATATTTTAATTATAGTGATATAGATGAAAAAGAACCTATTTTTACGACTAAGGACAACAAGAAAAAATTAGAAGGACGTCTTAAAGTATTTATACCATTAATAAAAGAGAAAGATATAAAAGCGTTTCTAAAAGATTTTTAGTTTCGCTTTTTGGAAATGGCAATGGGAAGAGATGCAAAAAGATGATATCGATTTAGTAAGTATAATTAATGATTAATTTGAATATGAAAATTATATTTATATTATTTTTTTATATGATATTTATATTTTTTTCCTATGCTCAAGACACTATATCAATAAAAATAAAAGATATAAAAACAGAAGAGTATAAGATTAAAAGTACAAAAGTAAATTTTCCTTCAATTATCAAATATAAAAAAATAAATACACTATTTAATACACCACTAAATGGCTGTTATAAAGTCAAAACAGGTATTAGAAAATATTATATCGCATACTTTAAAGACGGAAATTTTGATATCAGTGGTGGTAGAAATATTATAAAATACTACGTAGGTAAGAGAATTAAAAAAATACATATCTCCTCAGGAAACTATTATTTATTACTATCAAAGCAATATTTTACTAAGGATAGTATTACATTGCCCATCATTGAAATTCTAATGAATGAGGAAAAATGTGTTGGAACGATTACAATTGGCAGGGAATCAGTAAAAGAAAATATTAATACATTACTTTCAGGAGCAAAAGATAATGATGTAGAAGCCTATATCAGCCTATAATTGAACATAATAAATTATCTTATGAAAGATAAACTTATATCCAAGAAGAAAGTTAAATATTTATTCATCCTTCTCCACCAAATGCCTCAGTTCAGGGTCGTTGGAGATACGTTCTTTTTCACGTTCAATGATTTCAATGACATCTAACTTTATCTGGCGGTAGTTGGCTTCTACTTGTTCTTTGCTGGTATCGTTGCCGTAGGCATCAGTAAAGGAGAGAACTTCGGGGATTTTCTGGTAGGCTTTGGTCTCAGCAGCTACTTTCTCATTATCCACTATTATCTGAGCGTGGAATATCTTCTGATCGATACGCTCGTCAAAATTATCAGAAACAGCTCCTACAAACATACCTTGGGTAAGATTAGATATTTTACTAGCAGGAATCAAACTATCCAATTGTGTAGATATGGAAGTAGAAGTGTCATTGCGGTTAATCGTAGTAGATTGCCTTTTCTGCAATACCTTTCCAAAACGTTCAGAAAGGGTTTTAGCAGTTTCCCCTACTACTTGTCCGCTAAAGATATTCCCCACCGTATTTTGTATCACCTTACTTTCCTTATCGCCATAATCACGGGTGAGCTGTGAATAATCTTGAAAACCTAAACAAACAGCTACTTTATTACTTCAGGCTGTGGCTATCAGGTTGTCTAAGCCTCTGAAATAAATGGTAGGTAACTCGTCAATAATCACTGAGGATTTGAGCTGCCCTTTCTTGTTGATGAGCTTTACAATACGCGAATTGTACCTACTACCAAAGCTATACATACGCAAAGTGGTACCAAAATATTGCTTAACGATGCTGATGGCAGTGTGAGGATTGAGGACCCAAGTGGCAATATATATGCTATGGACGGGAAAGGAAATATTAAGGTTCAAGCTCCTAAGAATATAACATTTGTTGCTGGCGAGAATATTAGCTTAAGAGCTACAGCAAGCATTGATATAGATGCAGGAGTGGATATATCTGAGACAGCAGGAGCTATGATCAATAAAAATGCAATAGGAGATTATTCGTTAATAGCTGCAAATATCACAGAAATTGCTCGTGGGGAGAGAAAGGCAAGAGCAAAACAAGTTGTTGATCAGTCCAAGAATGCAAAACTTATATCTGAACAAAAGAATGAGGTGCATTCAAAAGGAAAGTTTAGTAACAATAGTGGTGAAAGCACAAATATATCTTAGCTATGGCAGGAGGAACAATCATTAGAAAAGTAGGAGAAACAAACTTAGTAGAGTGTGATACTTGGCAGGTTTATACTGATGACTTTGAGGCTTGGGCAGGAGAACATAGCTGCTTTACTGCTGATGAAGGTATTTCAGTAGGAAATCCTAAGGATCCTCCTCCTGCAGGAAAGTATTTTGTAAAAGGATGGTGGACAGATGTCAATGATAAACCTATAAAGGAAGCTACAGTCGGAAGTACCATAAGATTTCATATACAGACTCAGGGAGTAAAAAATGGAGAAAAGATTGACTTTATAGTATATGATCAGAATTATTTTAGTTTTAATGATAAATTAGTAGTTAAAAATAAAAACAAGGAAATAAATAAAATAACTGTACAGAATAATAGAGGTTATATAGAATGGGTTACAGGAGAGGAATGTTTGAAATTGCTTGAGGAAACATTTGAGGGTGATGAAATAGAACTCTTTGTAAAATGTCAGTACAAAGATGAGACTATTAATCTCCCTTATATGGAGAGTGACTATTTGGCGTTATATGAAAAAGAGGTATTGATAACAGTTATCATTGAATTGCCACATAGTAAAGAAACGGGGTGGGGAGCAAAAGGATTAGCAGGACATACGGGTATGGCAATTGGGAATAAATATTTTGATTATGGACCTGATTATGACTTAAATAATAATGGAACTCCAAATATCTATAAATCAGGAGAAATTGTTCCAATAAATGAAAAAGAGTATGATGTGGATTTTAATAATGATGGCGATAAAGATGATATAGTTAATATTAATGAAAACACTCTTAGTTTTAAAAATACTCTTGGTCGTCCTTGGTGGGGAGAGATTGATTGCAAAAAGGGAAGGTATAGAGGCTAATAGTGTAACTCTTCATCAAGCAATAGAGTTTATCAAATTAGATTGGAAAAAATATGGAACAAGTATTTACGGCGAAGTTCATAAAATAGAATTTTATGTAAAGGAAAGCGAGGCAAATAAAATGCTAAAATGGTGGGAGAATAGGTATAGACATTTAAAGATATATAGTGTTTATCCTTGGAAAGGTGAGCAGTGTACCACTACTGTAAAAACAGCTATCCAAGAAGCATTTCCTTTTTATAAAGGGATAAATTGGATAGGGAAAACAACTCAAAAACCAAGTGGTCTTTTGAATGATTTGAAAAATTTCATTAGCACTTCCAAACAGCATAAAAATGAAAAAGTAAGAATAACCAAGATAAAAGAAGAGGCTAATGATTGGCAACCTTAAAAATATTTTCCAATGAAAAAAATAATATTTATGTTAATATTTAGTTCAATATTTTCCTTATTAGGATGTAAAAGTGAAGAAGAGAAATTTTTGGAAAATCATAAAGTTTTTCCATGTTCTCCAGAAATTGTTCAAGAAACGTGTTTAAACTTTTTTGAGGAACTTGGAGATAAACCCTAATAGAAGCATTCCAATCCAAGTTACATCAAGATA
>NZ_JAYKBU010000028.1:0-9306 GCF_035282625.1 Capnocytophaga sp. G2
CCATCGGGTTTCTTGCCGATATAATCCAAGCGGCTTAGGTTGTTGTACAAGTCTTCTATCAAGTCCATAAACTCTTCTGTTACTTTGATATGCTTGCGGATATGGTTGTGGTTGTAGTGGGTGTTGATAAGGGTATTGAATACCTGCTCAAAAGCACCTTGGGTAAGGTTGCACCACTCAGAAAAATAGTTCAGTAGTTCCTCTTTGCCTGCTCCTGAATGAGCATCTGTAAAGTTCTTCACAATACGTGCAAAGGCTGTTACTGAAAGCAGTAATTCACAAGGTGGGTTATAAGGCGACAGCAGTTCAAAGCGGTTGATTTCCTGCCCTAAAAACACCAACATACGCTCATCTATCTTGTCTATCATTGCTGATAGCTCATTATTCTGCTTTTTGATATGGATTTTCTGTGAGATTTGTATGGCGTAGTTCTCCATCTTAGCATAAAAGCTGCGAATGCGATGGTAGAGGTTTTGTAAGGAAGGGTGTGCTATCACGCAGCTACAAGGTGGAATATAGGTGTCATCCAAGCGCACTTGTCCGTTTTCTACAATTACCTTTCCAATCATAAGGTACTCATCGCCAAAATCCTTATTCTTTAATTCTTCATCTGTATAGAGGTAAAGGGAGTAGGTAGGGCGCAAAAAAGGAATACGCGGTGGGTATTCTTGTGTTGCTGCCTCTCCATAAGGAGTTGGTTTAAACAATTCAGCGGTGATAAACACAGAAAAAGTGGCATTACCCTTCATTTCTGTCATATCCTTGCTCAGCGTTAAGGTTTGTCCTTCTTGTGAGGTACTGATTTGTATACGTATTCCATTAGGAGTAACAGCGTGGCACTCCTCAAGGGTTAGTTGCAGGCAGTTGTAGTGATCCATCAGCACGTGCATCTTTACCGAATCGCCTGCCACAGGATGTAAGCCGTAGTTAAGGTCTGTGGTTTGCAAGGCTATGGCATCTCTAACGCTGTCGGTAACAAAGTCCTGTACAGCGATAAAATGGCTGCTGCTTAGCTTCATTCCGTCTATCCAATTTACAGGATAATGGGTGAGTAGATTGTTCATTGTTCTGTCTTGTTTATTTGTTTTGCAAAGGTAAGGGTTTTTTATTTAAGGTTTATAGTCTTCCCAGCCATATTTTTTATATTCAGGAGCAGGAGAAAATTCAGCTGCACCCCAATCTAAGTCTCCTGAGCAAGGGATGCGACAAATGCCCCAATTAGCTACTTTTTTAACTCCTGTCTTATAACTTGTCCAAGTCCCTACAAATTGGTTGTTTCTATAGTCATCTGAATATTCTTCAATATCATCAAATAAAAACACTCCTTTATTGTTAATATACCATCTTAATAAAACCTTTCCTTCAAAGATACCCGTAGCTGATAATTTTTTATCTTCTCTAAAATAATAATCAGCAATGATAATTCCTTGTGATTTTATTTTCCCCACCATATCATCCTCTAAACCTTTAGAATGCTCTGCAAAAAAATATATATGTTTGATTTTTATATCTCCTTCAAACAATCTTACATTTTTACCAACTTTTGTTTTCCCTTTTGCTATATAAAGACTATCATTTGTTGTTGATTTTTCTATTTTTAGAAAATTAATCTCTAATCTTCTTTTAATCTTTATATCAATAAACCCAATATAAGGAATAACCCCATAAGGAAAAGATGGTTTAGAGAGCATTGAACTTATATCAATGTTCCCTAAATCGAGTCTTCCTTTGCTATTAAAACCGCCATTTAAATAGCCAATCTCTTCCTTAATAAAATCTTCAAAATCACAATGTTCTTGTGCATTAGATATGGTATCAGATATGGTATCAGATTCGATACTTAATGATTCATTTAGTGGATCTTTTTCAGTGTTATTATTAACAACATTTTCACAAGAACTCACTGTCCCTATTAAAAATAAACTAATAAGTAATAATTTCATATTTTGTTTTATTTGTTTTCTCATTTTTTATCTCTTTTATCACCTCTTTTTTATTACGTCTTATTTGTGTTACTGTATATGTTTTAGAATTATGTGCTTTAGGAGCTATAAGACTGCCATCTTCTTGTTTTTCAAAATACCATTCTTTTCCGCCATCATCAGAACCTACATCCCAGAATATATATCTAACTTTTCCTTTATCACAATCTCTTCCAATTATGACTACATAATGATCAGTTGTCGTATCATTTATATAGATATTTTTGACATTTTTTTTGCCATTTTTTATTGTAGTTTCTTTAAATGTCCTGTTAAGTGTATGTTCCGCTCCTTCAGGAATAATTCCAAATTTTTTAATAATTTTTACACAAGTTAGATTACAATTTTTATTACCTTTTCCTTGAAATTCAAACTTCTTTTTATCACCTTGTAAATCAATATGCTTTTTATGACAATGTGGGCAAGCCCCTTCTTCTAATGGTTCTTCTTTCTTTACTTCTCCAACCTTTACTTTTACAGGGCTTTTACTCACTTCAATTCGCTTACTTTCAAAACTAAGTTCAAAAGTACCCGATTCTTTCTTACCTGCATAGGCTTCTACCTTTATATAATAGTTTTGTGTTTTTGCATCAGGGTCTAAATAATTTAAATCTATTCCTTTCTTAAATAGGGTTTCTGTTATCTTTTTTTTAGAACATAACTGAGATATAAATCATAGTATCCACTCTGCTTTTACTTTTCTCACACTATTACTCTTTAAAGAATCTATTAAAATAAAAGTCGTATCTCTATCCTTTCTATATAACTTTCTATATAAAATACCTTTTTTTTCATTATAATTAAAATAAAAAGTATCTTGAGTTTCTGGATTTTCCATCATTTGTAAGTAATAGATTAAAAGAGAATCTTGTTGGGAAACCCTTTCTATTTTCCACTCATGTGGTTCCATAATATTTCGACCATTAATAAGCATTGAGTCAGTAAAAATAATTTTAGCCATATCATAATCGTCTTCAAGATATGGGTATACAGCAAGAAAGAGTTCTCCATCATCTTCATCTTTATATAAATAATAAAACTTTTTGTTCGCTAGTGGATTGTTTATTTTGGTATCAGATTCGATACTTAATGATTCATTTAGTGGATCTTTTTCAGTGTTATTATTAACAACATTTTCACAAGAACTCACTGTCCCTATTAAAAATAAACTAATAAGTAATAATTTTATTTTTTGTTTTTTCATTTGTTTTTTAAGATATTTATGCAATATAAAATAGAATTTACCTTTGTGTTATTATTTTTATTCCATTAACTTGATGATCAAAAAATTTAATTGAGGTGTCAAAGTATTTTCAGAGTGCAAATATATGAAATTATTCTGACACCTCAATTCTTTAATTCTTCATCTGTATAGAGGTAAAGGGAGTAGGTAGGACGCAAAAAAGGAATACGCGGTGGGTATTCTTGTGCTGCTGCCTCTCCATAAGGGGTTGGTTTAAACAATTCAGCGGTGATAAACACAGAAAAAATGGCATTACCCTTCATCTCTATCATATCCTTGCTCAGCGTTAAGGTCTGTCCTTCTTGTGAGGCACTGATTTGTATACGTATTCCATTAGGAGTAACGGCGTAGCACTCTTCAAGGGTTAGTTGCAACTGGTTGTAGTGATCCATCAGCACGTGCATCTTTACCGAATCGCCTGCCATAGGTTGTAAGCCATAGTTAAGGTCTGTGGTTTGCAGGGCTATGGCATCTCTAACGCTGTCGGTAACAAAGTCCTGCTCAGCAATAAAATGGCTGCTGCTTAGCTTCATTCCGTCTATCCAATTCACAGGATAATGGGTGAGTAGATTGTTCATTGTTCTATCTTGTTTATTTGTTTTGCAAAGGTAAGGGTTTTTAAAATGAATGTATTATTCTTTTTTATGATAAATTAATTCTATTGTTTTACTATCTTTCCCGTTTCTGTAATTTTAAATACATCTTTCCATTCTAAAAGGAGATTTTCCCCTTCATTCACCTCGGGAGCACAACCAAATTCTGTATTAATTTTTATCAAAAAATTTTTATCTATACAAAAATGTCTATCCCCCGAACACTCCGAAACAAATTTATAATAAACAATTAAGCTATCTATATAATTTCCTTGTTTATCAAATGTTTGCAACTCTATTCGAGGTATTATTAATTCTGAAATTTTGATATATACATAAAAAACCCCTATAACCTCCTCATTTATTTTAATTTTCTTTACAGCAAAAGGTGGCGAATCTTCTCTATCCTGATAATAAGGAAAAAGTTTAAAAAAAGAATTATCTTTCTCTGTCAAAAAATCAATCGTACCTTTATGAAAAAGGGTATTGATTTCTTTGTCTAATGATTTTTTTAATTTATGATATATCAAAAAAGTATCTATTTCTCCATAGTAATTATTACTTGGATTCAAAGGTGATTCTATGCAAAAAGGTAACAAAATTTCTTCCAAATCATCAAACGAAATTTCTTTTTTAGGATAACTTAACTCTTGCTGAGTTGTAATTTCTTTTTTCCTTTCTTTCTCTGTAATGTTTGGTTTTTGCTTGCAAGCTATAAAATTAGTAAGTAATAAAAACAAAATTATCTTTTTCATTTTTCTATTATTTTAATTAAACTATGGTCAAATCCTGTTAAATGTAGATGATGATAATGGTTATATCCTCCTACTCCTGTTTTTTTCATATGTTTCGTATGGTTTAAAAGATATTTGCTATTACCATTGTAAGTGAAATATTCGGAATACATTTTTTCTAATCGTCCCCAACCAAATAAATATAATGCATCGTTAAATTTATTTTGTTGTTCTACATCAAAGGTTTTAAATTGGAATTTAATAACAAAAACTAAAATTAACTAATTTACGATTATTTTCTTTCCATTTTACCCATTTTGTAATTTCTTTAAAATTTTCGTCATCTCCTTGACCACAATCAACATTTACTGATTTAATTAACATAGAATCATTTTTTATTTCTAAAACATTATAGTAAAATTCATCTTGTTCTTTTAATCGAATAAATGCAGATTTTATATATTCTTCCCAAGTAACAAAAGAATATTCAACTTGTTTTGAAATTAACTTTTGTTCTCCATTTACATATATAAGTAAATAATCTTTATTTGTTTTAGGGTTTTGAGCGTCAAAACTAAATACTTGAATTTCAACATCTGGAATAATTTCTCTTACAATAATATCGGTAGGAAATTGTAATTTATAAGTTGTGTATTTTTGATTATCAAAACGATTTACTTCCTCATAAGAACAGATTTTACCAAATAAGGTTTTATCTGTATTTAAAATTTCTATTTCCTTAAATCCTTCCAATAAATAAACAACACCTTCTCCTCTAATAATGCTATCTGTAATGATTGAAACTTTGTTATTTTCTGTAATAGAATCTGACAATTTCATTACAAAGGTATTCTTATTATCAACATTAGCTTTTTGTTGAGTATTATTACAAGAAAAAACACTTGTAACTAATATAAAAAATGTAAAAAATTGTTTTTTCATAATTTTATTTCTTTATATTTAGGGTTGTAGCCTTCTTTTCTAATATGTAAATGGTGGTGATGATCTGTTATATGTGTAGAGTTTTTCAGTATAAAATTAGATTTGTTATTCAAATTTATGTAATAACTATAAAAAGAAGAATAGCCAAAAAGACAAAGAGCATCTATAAATTTTTCTTGTCGTTCTACATCCAACATATTAGGGTTTGTATTAATGTGTAAACTCTTAATTAATTTATCTTTTCTTAAATATCTAAAATCAAGAGAAATACCATTTATATGAGTTACGCTCGGTGCTCCTGTCCCATCTTTACTTGTTGACCCATTAAAAGAAAAATCTTCATAACCGCACATTGCAATGGCTCCTAATAAAGAAGCAAAAGCAAGAGGATTTATATACTCTCTTGTTGTATTATCCGCTAACTTTATTATAACATTATTTTTCACATAGCTTATAGGGAAAGGAACCTTAATGAGTTCACTCTCTCTTTTTCCTAATTTATAATATCTTGTTTTGCCATCAACTACTCTCGTTTCCCAAATACCTCCAGTTTTTGTATCCCCAATTTTTCTACTTCCTTTTTCCCAAATTTTAACTTTATGCCATTCCGCTATACAAACCTCGTGTTCATTGCCTTTTTCATCGTGATACACGTATTTATATTTTTGCTTAAATTCTTCTGCTATTTTCTTAGGTATGTGCTTTTCTATGCGTCCGTCATGGTAAATGTGGTAAGTTACTATTGTAGATTGTTTTTTATTCTCCTCTTCTTTCTTCTTCCCATCATCAACCATTACTTTTACGGGGCTTACTCCAACATCATAAACTACACTCTCAAAGCTAAGTTCAAAAGTACTTGATTCTTTCTTACCCGCATAGGCTTCTACTTTTATATAATAATTCTGTCTCTCTGAATCGCTGTCTATTCCAAAAAAGTCTATCCCTTTTTTAAAAAGGTTTTCTGTTATTGTAATCTCACTATCAGTATGAACATCATCGTTAATAACAAGTTTTCTAAGCCAAATCACATCGTCTTTTATAACGTCTTTCTCTAAAATAGTATACCTAACTAAAACTCCTATCATATCCTCAGACTCTATACAAACACGTACAGAGTCCCCAACTTGTATTTTATTGACTTTCTTTCCATTAGCATCTACAAAATAGGCATTTTTGATATTTTTTTTAAGATGTGCCTGAACCTCATTGCTATCCTTGGTTATCATATTTTTGTTCAAACCAAAACTCGCCGTTACAAAAAACTCGTGTTTGTTTCCCTCCCCATTTTCAGGAGCTTTTTGATTGGCTAAAAATTGAAATACTTTCTTATTGCTTAATAAAGGAATTTCAACTCTTGCCATACCATATCTATCAACCTCCGCTAAGAAATCTTTGACGTGAGTTCTGTCTTTTTCATCACGTTCATAGAGATTAAACGTAATTTTTTTACCTTCTAACCCTTGTGTTTTTGCAATAGCTATTAAAGTATCTTGATAGCTTACCTTTGTTATACTTCCTGTTCCCTTTTTTATAAGGTGTACTTCTAAAATCTCAGGTTTAATATTATGCCTTGTTGTTGGCTTCTCTTCTTCTTTTTTAATCTCTATTTCAAGTGAAGCCTCTTCTGAGAATTTACTTAGCTCAGAATTTTCTTTTCCTTTTACTTTTTCAGCATCATATATTTTAATAATAAATGTACCTCCGTCTTTTCCAAAAGATCCAAATTTCATTGGTTCCAATGGTTTTTTATCTTCTTTTATCTCATTAATAAAAGGATTACCATTTCCCTTCTTATAGATACACCATCTATATCTTTTAGAAGTTTTTTCGCCATTTATGGTAACGTAAAAAGTTCCTCCTTTGGTTGTTGGCTTATTTTTTTCATCGAATGTAATTGCTATTTTGTCTGGCATATTTTTAGTGTTTTATAGATTTTAGATTGATACTATTCTTTCTATACAATTTTCCTTCATTATAGAGCGTTATCTCTGCATCTATTTTGAGAAGTTGCTGTGTATCTCTTTGGGTTCTATATGTAATTTCAAAACTACTTCTAATGGGAGTTATATCATCTATAGCTCTAATACCGTCCAACAAATCCCATA
This sequence comes from Capnocytophaga sp. G2, assembly GCF_035282625.1. NCBI lineage: Bacteria > Pseudomonadati > Bacteroidota > Flavobacteriia > Flavobacteriales > Flavobacteriaceae > Capnocytophaga > Capnocytophaga sp. G2. The sequence continues at coordinate 7,600 of NZ_JAYKBU010000028.1, forward strand.
GGTTATAATTCCTCTTTAACTCACCCTTTACAATTGTTACAATTTCCTCTTTTTCAAATACCACTTCTGCTTCTAACTCATAAGGAATAAAAGCACTGCCCTGCACGGGGCAAAACTCCTCTTCCCATTTTTCGTTCTCTTTATGAAACCACTCCATACGAGGGAAAAGTACCTGATTTAAGAACGACATCTGTAAGCGTTCCAATATATATTCCTTATCTATCAGTTTTTCATAGAAGGTATCGGTATAGCTTTTGGCTAATTCTCCTTCAAAATAACCTTCTATATCAATACGCTTTTGCGTAAATCGCTCAATGATTTCTCGGTGGTTTTCTATATCTGTAATACCTCCATTTACAGATAGATGGTATTTTAATGGTTGAATCGCCTGCATACAAGCCGTTGCTAACTCGGTAAATTTAGTATCAGCCTCCTGATAAGTTGTATTTACAATCATACTCCAACCTTTTTCGGCTTTTTCCATCTGTAAAGAAAGTGAATAGTCTGTTTTTACTTCTTTATCTGAGGTAAGAACGACTTCTTTTACATCATAATCCTTTGCATAAAACTTCTTATCCAAATAACGCGAAGGGCGTTCTTGTTCTTCTAGTACAGCCTGTTGATGCTCTTGTAAGATGATGAGTTCTTCTTCTGAAGGAAGAATAATGCGCTCCGTTTTGGAAGTTAGCTTTTGTTCCAATAGTTCCCACAGCTCACAACGCATATTATGATAATGCCGCAAATCACTCACTGAGATTTGAAACTTCTCAGCAATCAACTGTAAGGTATCCCCTTTCTTTACCTTGTATATACGACTCATAAGCGTGTCATCTTAGGGTTATACTATTGAAATTCATAGGTTTCGCCCTCTTCCTCCTTTTCTTCAGGTTTACTGTCTACACCTTCTTTTCTTATACAGAATATCACACTGTTCTCAACGATGTTATTGGAAAGAAGTGTGCCATCTGGAATAATAAATCGCGTTTTCTCATACCACTTAGGTTGCAAGTAAAAAATCCAGCGGCATAAGCCGTTGTCATCTTCTGTTTGTATGGGTTCATTAGAATGCTTTTCGTTGTAGTCCAACACAAAACTGTAGAAAAGTCTCCCAAAATCAATACGTGAGGGTGCTTTTGCTCTAAAAGAACTAAAATTCTCATCTGTTTCTTCCTTCTTTACTACTAAAGAGATGAGTACCAAATCACGCATTTCCTCATCCTTGATACTTCCTCTTTGTTTGTAATCAGCAGGGAACTGCCAAGACTCGTACTCCACAGGGGGTATGCTGATAGCTCTGTTAAAACTGTCATTAAGCAAGGTGGGCACAAAAAACCACAAGAAATGCATCAACATCCAATAAGCAAAGGTTACGTTATTGAGGAAGGAATAAATAAGCAAGAATGGAATGGTTGCAAAGGCTACTATCAGGATAGCAAAGAGATACTCAGTGAGTGCCTCTTTTGACTCAAACTTCTTAAAGTAGTAACGATATAAAAAGCAGTGGAGTATTCCCAGTCCTAATGAAGCTATCTGATAGAAGATAAACTCATATAGGTTGTTGTCTATAAAAAGGCGGCTATACCCCATCAGAGGAACAACTGCATAAGCAAATACAGCAGCACTTACATAAATATAGAACTTGGTTTTATACTTCTCCTTAAAACCACTTACTTTTGAGGCAAAAAACATCTTTAAGGCTACACAGCC
>NZ_JAYKBU010000029.1:0-7694 GCF_035282625.1 Capnocytophaga sp. G2
AAGTCTGTTTTAAAGCGTTCAGTAAACTCTAAGAGGCTTTGTCCCTTAAATAATTCCATAATACATTAATTTTCAGAATGCAAATATATGAAAATATTTTGACACCTCAATAATTTAAATCTATTCCTTTCTTAAATAGGGTTTCTGTTATCTTTTTTTTTAGAACATAACTGAGATATAAATCATGGTATCAACTCTGCTTTTACTTTTCTCACACTATTACTCTTTAAAGAATCTATTAAAATATAAGTCGTATCTCTATCCTTTCTATATAAAATACCTTTTTTTTCATTATAATTAAAATAAAAAGTATCTTGAGTTTCTGGATAACCCATCATTTGTAAGTGATAGATTAAAAGAGAATCTTGTTGGGAAACCCTTTCTATTTTCCACTCATATGGTTCCATAATATTCCAACCATCAATAAGCATTGAGTCAGTAAAAATAATTTTAGCCATATCATAATCGTCTTCAAGATATGGGTATATTAAGAGCCTCAATTCTCCATTCTCCTCTTTTTTATCTAAATAATAAAACTTTTTGTTCGCTAGTGGATTGTTTATTTTGGTATCAGATTCGATACTTAATAATTCATTTAGTGGATCTTTTTCAGTGTTATTATTAACAACATTTTCACAAGAACTCACTGTTCCTATTAAAAATAAACTAATAAGTAATAATTTCATTTTTTGTTTTTTTTGTTTTTTCATTTGTTTTTTTATTTGTTATTTCTTCTGTTATTTTTCTTATATTTCGTCTTATTTGTGTTATTGTATATTCTTTTGAATTATGTGTTTTAGAGGCTGTAAATATCCCATCTTCTTGTTTTTCAAAAAACCAATCGTTATCTCCTTTTGAAGAACCTACATCCCAAAATCTGTATTTTATACTACCATTATCACATTCTCTTCCTACTATAACAACATAATGATCTGTTGTGGTTTCATTGATATAATCTTTGTATTCTTTACCTTCTTTATCTTTTTTCTTCTTCGGTTTATAATTAAATGTATGATTCACACCAACCATAACAGGAAGTCCTTTTTCTAATGACAAATCCAAGTATTCCATACCTTCTTTTATTTTATCCTCAAAAAAGTCTAATTCAGTTCTTTTCCCTTTTGATACGTTTTTTTCTAATGCTAATTGATAGAAACAATGCGCATTTTTAGCTTTATACTCTCCTCCGCCTTCAGGTTTATATAATGTTAGTTTATTTGTTAATTCTTCTTTATCCTTGGATTCTCTAATTATTGTTCCTTCAATTATAGCTTTTGATGTAACTGCACAAAGTTGTGTTTTGGGAGGTTGATTTTGAAAAGTCATTTTATTTGTCAAATCGATATGCTTTTTACGACAATGTGGGCAAGCCCCTTCTTCTAATGGTTCTTCCTTCTTTTCTTCTTTCTTTACTTCTCCAACCTCTACTTTTACAGGGCTTTTTCCTACTTCAAACTCTACACTTTCAAAGCTAAGTTCAAAAGCACTTGATTCTTTCTTTCCTACTAATGCTTCTACTTTTATATAATAGTTTTGTTTCTCAGAATCAGGATCTACATATCCAAGATCAGCTCCTTCATTAAAAAGATTTTCTGTTATTGTAATCTCACTATCAGTATGAACATCATCGTTAATAACAAGTTTTCTAAGCCAAATCTCATCATCATTTATTACATCTTTCTCTAAAATAGTGTATCTAACCAAAGCCCCAATCATATCTTCAGATTCTATACGAACACAAACAGAATCTCCAACCTGTATTTTATTGACTTTTTTCCCATTAACATCCACAAAATATGCTTTTTTGATCTTTTTAGTAAGATTTACTTGTAGTTCATTACTCTCTTTTATAGTTTTATTCAAACCAAAACTTGCCATTACAAAAAACTCGTGCTTGTTTCCTTCTCCATATTCAGGAGCTTTTTGATTGGCTAACAATTGAAATACTTTCTTATTGCTTAATAAAGGAATCTCAACACTTGCTATACCGTACCTATCAACCTCCGCGAAGAAATCTTTGACGTGAGTTTTGTCTTTTTCATCACGTTCATATAGATTAAACGTAATTTTTTTACCTTCTAACCCCTTGGTTTTAGCAGTAGCTATTAGGGTGTCTTGATAGCTTACCTTTGATATGTTACCACTTCCTTTTTTACTAAGATATACCCTTTCTATTTTTAAGGTCCGTAGTTTGCAAGGCTATGGCATCTCTAACGCTGTCGCACAGCAATAAAATGGCTGCTGCTTAGCTTCATTCCGTCTATCCAATTTACAGGATAATGGGTGAGTAGATTGTTCATTGTTCTATCTTGTTTATTTGTTTTGCAAATTCCTTGGTAGTGTTTTTAAGGAAATGTATTATTCTTTTCTATGATAAATTAATTTTATTGTTTCACTATTTTTCCTGTTTCAGTGATTTTAAATGTATCAGTCTGTTCAAAATTAAAATCTTCATCATCTTTTTCAATTGCAGTACACCCAAATTCTGTTTGTATTTTTATTTTAAAGTTTTTATCAATACAAAATGTTCGCTCTGATGAACATTCATCGGCGAGACGATAATAAAGAATGATACTATCTATATAATTCCCTTGTTTATCAAATGTTTGCAACTCTATACGCGGTACTGAATATTCATTTACTCGTATATATCCATATAGAACGGTAGTTATAGAATCATTTATTTGTATTTTCTTTACAGCAAAAGGAGGAGAGTCCTCACTTTCTTGATAATAGGGGTAAGCTATCAAAACTTCTTCATTAGTTATAAAATCAATCGTACCTTTATGAAAAAGGGCATTTACTTCCTTGTTTAACGATTTTTTTAACTTATGAAAGCCTAAAAATTTATCAATATCTACATAATACAAATCATCTTTCACATAACTACCTTTTATGCAAAAAGGCAACGAAACTTCTTCTAAATCATCAAAAGATATTTCTTTTTCAGAATTAGTTACAGTAAATTCTTCTTTTTTATCTGCAGAATTTGTATTTCGTTTACAAGCTATAAAGTTAGCAAGCAATAAAAATATAATTAATTTCTTCATTTTTTTACTGATTAATTCAAGTGGTTTTAGGGCTGTGCGAGAGGTCAGTGTACAGTGCATAGCTTACGGTTCACAGGATTACTCTCTACTCTCTGACTATTTTTCCTGTTTCAGTGATTTTAAATATGTCAGTACTATGATAAGAAAAATCTTCTCCTTCATCTAATTCTCCTGAACAAAAAAAATCTGTTTGAATTTTTATTTTAAATTTTTTATCTATACAAAAATATCTATTCGCTGAACATTCACTGACGAGATGATAATAAAGAATTATACTATCTATATAATTTCCTTGTTTATCAAATGTTTGCAACTCTATACGCGGTAGTGAATATTCATTTACTTGTATATATCCATATAGAACGGTAGTTATAGAATCATTTATTTGTATTTTCTTTACAGCAAAAGGAGGAGAGTCCTCACTTTCTTGATAATAGGGGTAAGCTATCAAAACTTCTTCATTAGTTATAAAATCAATCGTACCTTTATGAAAAAGGGCATTTACTTCCTTGTTTAACGATTTTTTTAACTTATAATATGATAAAAAGAAGTCTATATCATCATAATAATGATAACTAACATCTTCTTCTACTTTTTTTAAGCAAAAAGGCAACGAAACTTCTTCTAAATCATCAAAAGATATTTCTTTTTCAGAATTAGTTACAGTAAATTCTTCTTTTTCAGAATTAGTTACAGTAAATTCTTCTTTCTCAGAATTAGTTACAGTAAATTCTTCTTTTTCTGTTTTTTTATCTATGGAATTTGTATTTTGCTTACAAGCTATAAAATTAGCAGCAAGTAATAAAAATAAAATTATTTCCTTCATTCTTCTATAATTTTAATTAACGTATGATCGAAACCTGTTAAATGTAAATGGTGATAATGCTCATATTCTCCTTCTTTTTTCATGTGCTTTGTATGATTTAAAAGATATTTACTATTACCATTGTAGGTAAAATATTCAGAATACATTTTCTCTAATCGACCCCAACCAAATAAATATAATGCATCGTTAAATTTATTTTGTTGTTCTACATCAAAATGAGAATGTTGTAAATAAGTTGATTCTCCTTTTCTATTTGTAGATAAATATCTTAAATCGCCTTTTTCACCATTAAAATGTGATGTGCTGGGATAAGAACCTGCTTTATTATTACTAAATCCATTAAAACCTAAATAATCTATATTTAGTTTAGCCATTGCCCCAAACAATCCTGCATAACAATCAGGATTTATATAATACCGCTTAGAATTTGTATTTATTGTTAAAAACTTTAATTTAACTCCATTATTGTCATATCCTTTAAATTCTCTAATATCTATTAACTCAACTTTCTTGGTTCCTGCAATATTACCTTTTTTCATTTCTGTCGTCTCTAAAAATTTAAAGATACCTATTTCGTGCTCATTACCCTTTTCATCGTGATAAACATACTTATATTTTTGCTTAAACTCTTCTGCAATTTCTTTTGGTATATGCTTTTCAATACGCCCATCATAGTAAATATGGTAAGTTATAATAGATTGTATTTTTGCCATTTTCATCTTAAACCTATGCAACGCAGTGCCTGACAAGGTAGGTTTTGCAAGAGCAGCATTGGTATTACTAAAAATATCTATAAAGACATCACTGTTAATTTTCTTATCTTTATTAAAGACTATTTTTAGCTCAAATTCGGTCTCTATTCCGTTTATTTTTGTTGTATATCCTGAGCCAAATGGTCTTTCTGTCTCGCCTTCTTTTATTGTTATAGAAGCTATATTAGGAGATAAAACATTCTTATAGTTATAGTACAACTCATTAGCATAGAGAATTTCTGCTTCGTGGCTAGTGCTTAAAAACAACCCTAAATAGCCTGTTTTCTTACCTCCTTTTGGAGTAACAGAAAAACGGATAATCATGCTACTGGTTTGTTTTACAGTTGTGATATCTTTTTCTTTGTATTCTGTTGCTACACTTGTTTTTTCATCAAGTACTTTTATATGCTTATCTGCCTCTTTATCAAGTTCTAAAGAAACATTTTTATCCTCTTTTATTTCGTAAACTTCTTTTATTTGAATATCAGGTAAAAATAAGCTATCAGTAGAAGGAGTTTTTTCTTTTTCGCTTTTTCCTCTAACACTTACTTTTACAGGGCTTTTACTATAAAAAGTTTTATCTTTTTCTTCTTCAAGGATAAGTGTCTTAGGTTTAGATGTTTTACTATCCTTAAATGTTTTTACTTTAATGATATAATCTTGTTCATATCTGTCTTCTCTCTCTCTATCTTTTCCTCCCCAAAGAAGCTTTTCGTCATCAATCTCAATCGGTCTTCCTATAAAGATATCATCTTTAAATGTGAGCACTCCACTACTTGTTATAGAGTCATCAGGGGTATATTTATCCTTTTCCAATATAAAATACTGAAAATATTTATTAATCATTCCTTCTGATTCAATACATACTCTAACTACATCTCCTTTCTTAAGTTTTGTTACCTTTTCCCCATTTTTATCTATAAAGTAGGCATCTTTTATTTCTCCTTTAACTTGAGTTGCTTTTTTACCATTTGTTTTTGGTGGTTCTCCAAAACTGGCTTCTACTTTAAAAGTGTGTTCTGTTGATTTATCTTTTGAAGTCCTATTTTTTATAAAAGCATCTAATACATCTGGGTATGTTATCAAAGGTATTTTTACTTCTGCTCTATCTTTATTGTCGACTTTTGCCTTAAAAACTTTTTTAGGTTCATCATCATTATTCCATAATAATTTAAAAGTTATCTCTTTATTTTGTAAACCCTGAGTTTCAGCCCATACAAGCAAAGTATCTTGATAACTTACTTTATTAGGATCACCATCTCCCATTTTCCTATGATCAACTTTTAATATCTCAGGATTTAGTATCTTTGTATTTACAGCCTCTTTAGGAGTAATTTCAAATGAAGCTAATTCCTTTTTTAGTTTTCCTGCTTCGAATAGTTCTTTATAAGTTTTTCCTTTTACACATTCAAAAACTTTAATTAGATATGTCTTATTCTTCCATTGATCATCAAATGAAAATTTTACTTTTATTCCTTCTTTATTTGAACTTGGTATAAGTGTTTTTTCTGACCCAGGTCTATATATAAGCCATCTATAGGTCATATTAGAATCTTTGGGCATTGGCAAATTAATGCTATAATACGCCCCTACCCTCCCTATTGGAGGATTCTTGGGTCCTGATATTGTTATATTGTTTGGCATAATCTTATAATTTAGACCTTTTATTTATTCCTAACATATTTTTTCTATATAATTCACCTTCAAAGTAAATATCTAATACTGCCTCTATAGCGTAAAGTTGTGATGAATTCCTCTCTATAGCATACGTAATTGTGAAAGCACTTTCAAAAGGTGTTATATTATCAATCATTCTGAAACCTTCTGTTAATTTCCATAAGTTATAATTTCTCTTCAATGTTCCCTTTACGATTGTTACTATCTCATACTCTTCAAATATCACTTCTGTTTCTAACTCATAAGGAATAAAATCACTACCTTGTACGGGGCAAAACCCCTCTTCCCACTTTTCATTATCCTTATGAAACCACTCCATACGAGGGAAAAGTACCTGATTTAAGAACGACATCTGTAAGCGTTCCAATATATATTCCTTATCTATCAGTTTTTCATAGAAGGTATCGGTATAGCTTTTGGCTAATTCTCCTTCAAAATAACCTTCTATATCAATACGCTTTTGCGTAAATCGCTCAATGATTTCTCGGTGGTTTTCTATATCAGTGATCCCCCCATTTATAGATAGATGGTATTTTAATGGTTGCATCGCCTGCATACAAGCCGTTGCTAACTCGGTGAATTTAGTATCAGCCTCCTCATAAGTTGTATTTACAATCATACTCCACCCTTTCTCTGCTTTCTCCATCTGTAAAGAAAGGGAATAATCTGTTTTTACTTCTTTATCTGAGGTGATGACTACTTCTTTTACTTTATAGTCCTTTGCATAAAACTTCTTATCCAAATAACGCGAAGGACGCTCTTGTTCTTTTAGTACAGCCTGTTGATGCCCTTGCAAGGAAGCGAGTTCTTCCTCTGAAGGAACTATAATGCGCTCTGTCTTAGAGGTTAGTTTCTGTTCCAATAGTTCCCATAACTCACAACGCATATTGTGATAATGCCGTAAGTCATTTACTGAGATTTGAAGCTTCTCAGCAATCAACTGTAAGGTATCCCCTTTCTTTACTTTGTATATACGACTCATAAGCGTGTCATTTTAGGGTTATACTATTGAAATTCATAGGTTTCGCCCTCTTCCTCCTTTTCTTCAGGTTTACTGTCTACGCCTTCTTTTCGTATACAGAATATCACACTGTTCTCAACGATGTTATTGGAAAGAAGTGTGCCATCAGGGATAATAAACCGCGTTTTCTCATACCACTTAGGTTGCAAATAGAATATCCAATGACACAAGCCATTGTCATCTTCTGTTTGTATAGGTTCATTAGAGTGTTTTTCGTTGTAGTCTAATACAAAACTGTAGAAAAGTCTCCCAAAATCAATACGTGAGGGTGCTTTAGCTCTAAAAGAACTGAAATTCTCATCTGTTTCTTCCTTCTTTACTACTAAAGAGATGAGTACCAAATCACGCATTTCCTCATCCTTGATACT
>NZ_JAYKBU010000030.1:0-5597 GCF_035282625.1 Capnocytophaga sp. G2
CACTCAAAGAGGTCGGTATCTCCTGTGCTTTCCACAGTGATGTGGATCTTTCCTCCTCTTGAGATACTTGATGGTCTGCCTGACGCATCGGTTTCCTGTAACATTCCGTAGTCTACGGAAAGAATGTTGCGCTCTTTACCCGCAACCACTAATTTTGCTTTAAATGCCATGTTAAATATATTTTAAAATTTAAATACTCAATACTACCAACTATGGAAAATATATTTTGCCTTCTTTCTCTCCTTACTCTCTATTAATTTTCAATTGGCTTTTATTAGTTTATCATCTTAATTACAATAATTATGTATATTATCTATTTTTTAATTCTGTGCGTATTCTACATCCCACTCGTTGCCATCATCTCCCTTTTGTCCGTCCATCTTAATCAGGAAGTTCTTTGCTGGGAAATAAGGGGTCATATGAATATCCAAATGGATTTTGTCTTTTTGGATAGCATCTTGCTCAAATCGTTTGATTTCAAACTTTTCAATCAGCTTATAAGGACCTGTGATGCTATCTAAAAAGCGAACTATCTGTCCCATAATCTCTTTGCGGGTTACTGAGGAATAGTTCTCAAAAGCACGTCTGTTCAAAAAGTCCATCAGCACTTTGGTTACATAGTCAAACACACGTACTACTGAATAGGTCTGCAAACCTATATTATCCCCATTGAATAAGGTTTTGGCTGAAAATGCCATTACCTTGCCATATTCATTGACCATTGGGATAAGTCCCAGACTCTCTAAGTTAGCAATCTCACTCTTCTTAAGGTCAAACTTTACTCCTTCTACCTCATTGATACCCCCAAACTTCTTACCCGCCGTTACCTGAGACATCAATGTCTTGTAAATCTTACCAGCCAAAGCTGCTGAAGGGGGTACAAATAAATCATCAGTTTCTTCTATTTCTTCAAAACGACCACGACCTACAAGCCAATTACAAGTCATCAGTACATTGGAGCGGTATACATCTCCCCCTGTGTGATTTGCCTCATCAAACATCTCCATTACATCATCTGGTTCATCTAAGTGCTGAAAGTCGGTAACGAGCATTACCTTATTGCTATGGGCTATTTTTGCCCACTTTTCAAGTACCGCATTAGAACCTAAATAACCTGGGATAACCAAGATAGAATAGTTGTTTTTAAGGTCTAATCGGTCATAATTATCAGTAAGCTCTGCGTGAATAGTATCAATAAATCGGGTGTTGTCTAAGTCTTTTAATTGCTCAAGAGTAGCATTGACAATAGTTACATTCTTAACCTTATCTTCTTCAGTGTTTTTATAGAAAAGTGCTACCGTACGATAGTTAGCCTCTAACTCTTTGGTAGCGTCTACGGCATACGCTAAGTTCTTTGTAAGTAACGCTTCAGAGGCTTTTTTATGGTCTTCTGAAGAAGCGACCATATCGGTAATGGTCTCATTATCACTAAGCACATTGAGCCATAACTCTAAAGTCTTTTTTAAGGTCTCACGTTCTTTGGCTTTGTTAGCCTCTGAAAGGAAAATATTTCTACGTGCTTTGCGCTCTGGATTTACATTTTGTACATTCTCAATAGCACTCTCTAAGAGATCAAATCCACCATAACGTGCCAAAGCCTCTATAGACTTCTCTATGGAAATAGGTTTTCCTTGTGGTGCTAAGGGAGCACCTTGTGCTTGTTTAGCTGTATTATCTGCCATTGTCTTATATTTTTAGGTAAAAACTAAACTATTTCTTTTCTGTTAATTCACTAATCAAGCCTCGTAAGGTACTCAGCAGTGCTGCCTTGGCTTCGGGGTCTTCTAAGGCAGCTTTAAGCACCTTATTGCTTTTCAGTTGCTTAACAATCTTTTGGTATTGGTCTTTTTCAGTCTCCAAACCTGTAAGGAAGTCGCTTTGTGCTGTGATGCCCTTTACCCCAAAATCTCCCAGATTGCTAAAAGAAAGTGTCTCTTTCTTCATAGCTCCTTCAGCATCCTCAAAGTCTATGTTTATCTGCGGGCTAAAGTGTTCAAATACTTTTTCAATAGAAGTAAGCCCTTCTACCAGCTCTGGCTTGATGGGGTCATCTGCTGTTAGCTTTTGTGCTATCAGGGTTCTATTCTGAGGAATGTCTGCAATTGCCTCATTGGCATCTAAGGGGACTTCATTTCCGCCTATACCTTTACTGCTAACTGCCATAGTATTTATGTATTAAGTTAATATTGTTTCTTTATTACGCTTCTTCGCACCTACTTTCCCATTCAAATCCAAGAATGGATAAATCTATAGATGTATCTCGGTACAAAACTACGCAATATTATTTAACACACAAGAGTTTTCGTTAAATTTAACAAAACTTTAACCACTTCGTTTTAAAAGTGAGTTTTTAATTTATTGATATTCAATAAATTAAACGTGTTTATAAAAATCTTTCAAAACTCTATCAAAATATAAAAGTTTCTTTTCTCTTTTTTAGTTCTTATCTCTTCTCAAAAAGCCGATAAGGGTACATATTAGCAGAGGCACTCTTTAGTTTTAGCATAAAACTCTCTTTGAGGTACTCCCATTCTTCTGGGCTTATATTTTGAGTTGTATTGTTCTTTGTAAGGTAGATATCTATGGTACGACTAAAACCTTGGGTAGTAGAGACCTCTTTCTTAGTGCCTTTTGTTACCTCAATGGTGGTTATAGCACTCTTAAAATGGCTCATCCCAAAAGCTTCTATATCCGCGATGGTTACTATCCTACCGCGTGAGAGTAGCGCACTTCTCAGTTCTAAGAGTTTCTCCTCAGAAGTGAGACGGTTTCTACCGCCTACAGAGGTTTTTAGAATAGTGGCAGGGGCTGTAAAATAAGAACTTTGAGCAGGTGGAGTACATTTTGTTCCTGCCCTTAGTCCATTGCCTTCTGCTCCTGAGGTATGCCAAAAAGCTACCTCACAGTTATTTTGCTCTTCGCTTTTAGTCGTGGAAATGATAAGATATGTATTGTTATCCTTTACGATACCTTGTTTATCTTTTCTCTGCTCCAAAGAGGCTATATGCTGAAAAATCTCTTTTAGCACATCCTTAGTGTAATCGCCTCCAACAGCAGCAAAGGCTGCAGCTTCATTTTTTATAACCTCTAAAAGGTATTGCAATAGCTCGGTTGCCTCTCTGTTGTCAAGTCGGGCAACTCCTCCTCGTCTGACCACTGCAACGGTGTCCTGCTCTTTGCTTTGGTGTTTTTTTAAGTCAATTCTATTCTGGTTGCCATCAATGATATAATCAATGTCCAAAAAGTGATGCTCTGTGGGTAATGGAAATATATTAAGACTTCCCTTGAGTATTTGAGGTAATTTTTTGTACCCTATATTGATGACAGGCACGCAACTGAGCATAAAGCGCACACTGCGAAAAACCTCTGTGTGTACTACTGTGGAGAACTCAAATTTAATCCACAAAATATTTTCTTTGACCTGCTCTTCTATATTAGGAAAATGACTATATAACTGAGTTTCTGCTTCTTTGTTATTAGTTGGACTAATAGGCTCCAATACACCTTTAAGCGTATAGAAATTAGGCTGGTAGAATTGATTGACCTCATTGTATATAGAAGCTAATGAGTTGTTATTCTTGGTAATAATATGCTGTAAATCAAGATGCTTATCTTCTACATTGTATCCATTGCGCAGTGTAAACTTTTTGTTTTGAGCACTTACAGTAGCTAATTTTAAATAGTGATAGAAGAGCTCTTTATGTTCATTGTTATTTACATTGATAAAAAACTGAAGGTCTTCCAAAGGTTCATTATTGGTGTTTTCTATCCCAATCCATAGCTCTCCTGCTGGGAGTGGTTTTACCCCTTTGGCTATTTTCTCATCAAAGAAAAAGCTCTCTTGTTCTATTAGTTCATTGCCATAAGCGATATATTTTACTTTGGCTGTAGTGAGTTTTAAGGGTATAGTTGGGGAAAAAGTAATGTCTATTTCTTTATTCTCTTGGGGGTTATAGATATCTTGAACTCTTTTCTTGGTTGCAAAGCTGTTATATAATGAGATAGGCTTGTTGTTTTGGGAAGGGTACACTTGTAAGATTGTATGCGCAGAGAGTGCCCCAGCAACTTCTTCGGGGAACATCACCTCTAAAATTCGGTCGATAATTCTTGCCCGTGAGTTCTCTTGTTCAAAGCTGAGTTTTTCAAGTTCTGAGGCACAAGCAGAAATCAGTAAACCCACCAAGGGGTCAAAGGAGTTCTCTGTTTCGCTCTCACTATAGCCCCACATACGTGAGGCACGTCTTAATATGCGGTCTCTTATTCTATCTTGATCCATCTTTTTTGTATTTGTTAGTAAGACAAAGGTGCTATAAACAAGTGTGTTCTATACTCATAAGGGTTGTTTGTCTCTTTTATAAAACCTTTGACGTAGATCATTACTTTCTTCTTTGTACGGGTCTTTTCTAAGGTACTCAGGTTTTGATTGGTTACCTCTACTTCAACCTCTTCTACAAATAAGCGTTTTTCGTATCGCTGTATAGCTTCTTTCAAGCTCTCTTTTACCAAGAGTTTTAGGTTGGCATCACTTTTAAGCATATCAAAATCTGCCTCCCAAAAGCCTATGCCAAAACCTTCATCAAATTTGCATTCTCCCCAAGCTGTGGTAGCCAGTAGGAAGAGTTGCTGGTCAACAGAGGTCTCTAAGGTGGTCTTGGCAAGGTCGCGCTTCTCTATCAGTGCCTTGAAGTCTATGGGAGTTTTGTAGTAAGTGCCTTTCATTATCATAAATATATTTTCTTTTTTATCTCTCCCTTTTCGGTATACTCTATCTCTTTGGTGAGTTGTTTGCGTTTGATAAGTTGCAATTGTACTTTTGGGGTGAGTTTGAGTAGTTGCTCACGGTAGTGTATATCTCCCATAAAACTCTGTCCATTGTGGGCATCTACGATGACAAAGAAGTAATCCACATCATTGGGTTTTTGAAAGTTTTCAATATTACCAGCATACAAAAGTATAGTTTGCCCTCTGTGAGCAAAAGTATAAGAGAGGCTGTCTTCGGTCTTTTTGCGGTATTTGCTTAGTGTGTATTCAGTAATACCCTCTTTGTCGGGTTCAAAGCAGATATTCTCATACAAATAGGAAGTCGTGTCAAAACGTTTGATGCCTATAAACGAAAGTAGGCTTTTGTGTTGCTTTTCTTCTGTAAAATGAGGAATGTCCCTTGTTACCTGAAATACCCTTATCTCTTCTGTTTTATCATCGGTTATAGTGAGTTTGTAGGTGGGTATTTCCAATAAAGTGCCGTTTATATTAAGCTGTACGCTTTCTGTCTCCCTATCTGAGATAAGCATATTAATCGTATGTTGTTTAAATCTGCTTTCCTCACGTACTACCACAATATCCTCACCCGCATCGCTCTTGTTTAATGCCAGCGGGTTTTCACTCATTCGGATATTTAGGTCAAGTTCCATAAAGGACATAACTGCTCTTAATTAGTGGTTAAACGATAGTAATAAAGGCATTTTAGGTGTTCTTTGAGTTCTTTATCTCCACCTTCTCCCAGATAAAACTCATATACTCTTTGGAATGAATACACCAAAATCTTTGTAATCTTATCATTACGCATCTTTTTAAGCTCTGAGCGACTTAGTTGCCTT
>NZ_JAYKBU010000031.1:0-5183 GCF_035282625.1 Capnocytophaga sp. G2
AAAAAGAATTTCGTACAATAAGTCTTCGGGTTATTAGTATCACTCGGCTTTGATGTTACCACCTTTACACCTGTAACCTATCAACGTGGTCATCTCCCACGACCCTCTAAAGAAATCTCATCTTGTGGTGGGTTTCGTACTTATATGCTTTCAGCACTTATCCACTCCTAACTTAGCTACTGAGCTATACCCTTAGGCAGAATAACTCATACACCAGCGGTTAGTCCAACTCGGTCCTCTCGTACTAGAGTCAGCTCCACGCAAATTTCTAACGCCCACAGTAGATAGAGACCGAACTGTCTCACGACGTTCTGAACCCAGCTCGCGTGCCACTTTAATGGGCGAACAGCCCAACCCTTGGAACCTTCTCCAGCCCCAGGATGTGACGAGCCGACATCGAGGTGCCAAACCCCCCCGTCGATGTGAGCTCTTGGGGGAGATCAGCCTGTTATCCCCGGCGTACCTTTTATCCTTTGAGCGATGGCCCTTCCATACGGAACCACCGGATCACTATGCTCTACTTTCGTACCTGATCGACTTGTAGGTCTCTCAGTCAAGCTCCCTTCTGCCATTGCACTCTTCGCACGGTTACCAAGCGTGCTGAGGGAACCTTTAGAAGCCTCCGTTACGCTTTTGGAGGCGACCACCCCAGTCAAACTACCCTCCACGAATTGTCCCCTCCCTTCAAGAGGGTTAGGCCTCAGATAAGCAAAGGGTGGTATTTCAACAACGACTCCACAACTACCAGAATAGCCGATTCAATGTCTCCCACCTATCCTACGCATCACTTATCCAAGGTCAATACGAAGATGTAGTAAAGGTGCACAGGGTCTTTTCGTCCCACTGCGGGTAATCGGCATCTTCACCGATACTACAATTTCACCGAGCTCATGGCCGAGACAGTGTCCAAATCGTTACACCATTCGTGCAGGTCGGAACTTACCCGACAAGGAATTTCGCTACCTTAGGACCGTTATAGTTACGGCCGCCGTTTACTGGGGCTTCAATTCAGACCTTCGCTCAACGCTAAGCCCTCCTCTTAACCTTCCAGCACCGGGCAGGTGTCAGACCCTATACCTCATCTTTCGATTTTGCAGAGTCCTGTGTTTTTGATAAACAGTCGCTTGGACCTCTTCACTGCGACCTATCTCGCGATAGGCGACCTTTCTCCCAAAGTTACAGGTCTATTTTGCCTAGTTCCTTAGCCATGAATCTCTCGAGCGCCTTAGAATTCTCTTCCCGATCACCTGTGTCGGTTTACGGTACGGGTAGTATCTCTCGCTTTTCTTGGAAACGTTGTCTATGCTATCACCTCGGCCGTAGCCTAAGTGTACTATCAGTGCCATAACAACACCTTTAACGCAACTCCGTCTGTGCGCAGCATATATCTCATTCCGTCACTTCTATTGAAATACTAGTACTGGAATATTAACCAGTTGTACATCCACTTCCCCTGAAAGGGTACGCGTTAGTCCCCGACTAACCCTCAGCTGATTAGCATAGCTGAGGAAACCTTGATCTTCCGGCGGGCAGGTTTCTCGCCTGCCTTATCGTTACTTATGCCTACATTTTCTTTTCTATCAGGCTCCACTATAACTCACGTCTTTAGCTTCAATGCCCATAGAATGCTCCCCTACCGGATTATACCTATCGTATATCCCCATAGCTTCGGTAATATGCTTATGCCCGTTTATTCTCCATGCCGAGCCGCTCGACTAGTGAGCTGTTACGCACTCTTTAAATGTATGGCTGCTTCCAAGCCAACATCCTAGCTGTCTATGCAGTTCAACCGCGTTTTTCCAACTTAGCACATATTTGGGGACCTTAGCTGATGGTCCGGGTTCTTTCCCTCTCGGACTTGGACCTTAGCACCCAAGCCCTCACTGCTGTGTAACATTTAATAGCATTCGGAGTTTGTCAGGAATTGGTAGGCGGTGAAACCCCCGCATCCAATCAGTAGCTCTACCTCTATTAAACTTTAGCACAACGCTGCACCTAAATGCATTTCGGGGAGTACGAGCTATTTCCCAGTTTGATTGGCCTTTCACCCCTACCCTCAGGTCATCCGAAGTCTTTTCAACGACAACCAGTCCGGTCCTCCACACTGTGTTACCAGTGCTTCAACCTGCCCAAGGGTAGATCACCAGGTTTCGCGTCTACTCCTACTGACTTCAACGCCCTATTCAGACTCGCTTTCGCTACGAATGCGCACCTTAAGTGCTTATCCTTGCCAGTAACAGTAACTCGTAGGCTCATTATGCAAAAGGCACGCCGTCACGGCCTCAGCCGCTCCGACCGCTTGTAAGCGTATGGTTTCAGGGTCTCTTTCACTCCGTTATTCACGGTGCTTTTCACCTTTCCCTCACGGTACTCGTCCACTATCGGTCTCTCAGGAGTATTTAGCCTTACCGGATGGTCCCGGCTGATTCAGTCAAGGTTCCTCGTGCCCCAACCTACTCAGGATCCTGCTATCACTTATTTATCTTACCTATACGGGACTTTCACCCTCTCTGGTCACGCTTTTCCAAGGTGTTCTAATTCGATAAACAGCAAATCTCGCAGTCCTACAACCCCTGCATTGCCAAAACAATACAGGTTTGGGCTCCTCCCATTTCGCTCGCCACTACTCTGGAAATCACTCTTGTTTTCTTCTCCTCCGCCTACTTAGATGTTTCAGTTCAGCGGGTTCGCCCATCTTACGATGTAGTACACCTCCCGTGTACTGGGTTGCCCCATTCGGATATTTGCGGATCATATCGTATGTGCCAATCCCCGCAACTTCTCGCAGCTTATCACGTCCTTCTTCGCCTCTGAGAGCCTAGGCATCCCCCATACGCCCTTACATAACTTATTGTACTCGTATGTAGTAGTCTCAATGATTAATGGTTAATGCTCAATGGTTAATCATTATTCATTACCGCTTTAATCATTAAAACTTACCTATTCTTTCTTGTATCTACTTGTTTTTCTCTTTGATATCTTATCCAATATGTCAATGAACTTGTCTCTCTTTAAGAATTATAGTTCTATTAAAATTATAGAACTATAGCTCCTTGAGAATCGTGGAGAATAAGGGATTCGAACCCTTGACCCCCTGCGTGCAAGGCAGGTGCTCTAGCCAGCTGAGCTAATTCCCCTTTTGTAGTGAATAGTGTCTAGTGAAAAATGAATATTTAATCTATCTAAATTTACTCTCTCTTCACTCTTCATCCTTCGCTTTTCACTTTACTCGGCTTCTAGAATTTCCTTCTTTTACAGCTCTGTCGCTTTTGTAGTCCCAGGCAGACTCGAACTGCCGACCTCTACATTATCAGTGTAGCGCTCTAACCAGCTGAGCTATGAGACTGCTTTCCTTTTTATTCTTTAATAACACAACACAGATTTAAACTAAGCACCCTCTTCAACAGTCTTTTCTCTAGAAAGGAGGTGTTCCAGCCACACCTTCCGGTACGGCTACCTTGTTACGACTTAGCCCCAGTCACTGGTTTTACCCTAGGTAGCTCCTTGCGGTAACCAACTTCAGGTACTCCCAGCTTCCATGGCTTGACGGGCGGTGTGTACAAGGCCCGGGAACGTATTCACCGCATCATGGCTGATATGCGATTACTAGCGATTCCAGCTTCACGGAGTCGAGTTGCAGACTCCGATCCGAACTGTGACCGTCTTTTAAGATTCGCACCTGCTCACGCAGTAGCTGCTCTCTGTAACGACCATTGTAGCACGTGTGTAGCCCAAGATGTAAGGGCCGTGATGATTTGACGTCATCCCCACCTTCCTCACGGTTTACACCGGCAGTCTCAATAGAGTCCCCACCTTTACGTGCTGGTAACTATCAATAGGGGTTGCGCTCGTTATAGGACTTAACCTGACACCTCACGGCACGAGCTGACGACAACCATGCAGCACCTTGATAACTGTCCGAAGAAATACCCATCTCTAGGTACGTCAGTCACCATTTAAACCTTGGTAAGGTTCCTCGCGTATCATCGAATTAAACCACATGCTCCACCGCTTGTGCGGGCCCCCGTCAATTCCTTTGAGTTTCACACTTGCGTGCGTACTCCCCAGGTGGGATACTTATCACTTTCGCTTAGCCACTCAATATTCCTACCAAACAGCTAGTATCCATCGTTTACAGCGTGGACTACCAGGGTATCTAATCCTGTTCGCTCCCCACGCTCTCGTCTCTCAGCGTCAATTATTTGTTAGTCCCCTGCCTCCGCAATCGGTGTTCTGTGTAATATCTATGCATTTCACCGCTACACTACACATTCCAAAAACTTCACAAATATTCAAGACTACCAGTATCAAAGGCAATTTCCCAGTTAAGCTGAAATATTTCACCCCTGACTTAATAGCCCGCCTACAGACCCTTTAAACCCAATGATTCCGAATAACGCTCGCATCCTCCGTATTACCGCGGCTGCTGGCACGGAGTTAGCCGATGCTTATTCATATGGTACCGTCATCAAAGTACACGTACCCCTTATTCTTCCCATATAAAAGCAGTTTACAACCCATAAGGCCGCCTTCCTGCACGCGGCATGGCTGGTTCAGTCTTCCGACCATTGACCAATATTCCTCACTGCTGCCTCCCGTAGGAGTCTGGTCCCTGTCTCAGTACCAGTGTGGGGGATCTCCCTCTCAGGACCCCTACCTATCGTCGCCTTGGCGAGCCGTTACCTCGCCAACTAGCTAATAGGACGCATGCCCATCTTCCACCATCGTAACTTTAATTGCCAAATGATGCCATCCAACAATATTATGGGATATTAATCCAAATTTCTCCGGGCTATCCCCCTGTGAAAGGTAGGTTGCATACGCGTTACGCACCCGTGCGCCGGTTTCTGCCCCGAAGGGCTTCTCCCTCGACTTGCATGTGTTAGGCCTGCCGCTAGCGTTCATCCTGAGCCAGGATCAAACTCTTCATCGTTATTTCTTTAATCTCTTTTGACTCTCTCCGAAAATCGCCTAGTCTAAATCTTTCTGTGCTGTATTATCAATATTTCTTAATGAACTTTCTCGCTTTATTCGCGGACGCAAAAGTACAACCTTTTTCACAAACTATCAAATCTTTTTTCATTTTTTTTAGTCCGCTTCTTGAACTTAACGCTCCCTTTTTGAAAGCGGGGGCAAAGGTACAACCTTTTTTCAAACTGACAAAACTTTTTTTGAAAAATATT
>NZ_JAYKBU010000032.1:0-5168 GCF_035282625.1 Capnocytophaga sp. G2
CTAAATCTGTTGCCATTACTTTTTTTTCTCTTGTTTTAGTCTGCCTGCAGCTACATAGCGCAACTGAAAATAAGGGTTGTTAAAATCATAGATATTTAACCCTTCCTCTGTGCAGGCTAAGATACGGTCGTTGTGTAGGTATATCCCCACATCTGAGATAGGTTGTTCTTTGGAATATCTGAAAAACAATATATCACCTTCTTTTAAAAAATCCCTTCCTGTAAAGAGCTGTAAAGATTTAGAGCGGAATATACCATCAGCAGTTTTAGGAAAAGTCTCTTTGTAAACATCACTAAATAGTGCTTGTACAAAGTAAGAAGCATCAACGCCTGTTTTCTTATCCAAGCTCTGGGGCTTGTAAGGCGTACCTATCCAAGCATCAATATAAGTGTATAAGGGATAATTGCGTATATCCTGTGGCATCGTCTTTAAGATGATGGAATACTTCTCTTTAAGTCGTATTTCCTCATCTGAAAGTTGCTCATCTTTATAGTTGCTTTCCGTGTATTTGGCATCTATACTATCCTTATGAGCTTGCGCGGCTTTGCGAAAGCTATCCGTAGAATAATGATAGGGCACCTCACGGATATACTTACCTCCTGAACAGGCGGCTGTAAGAATGAGTGCTGATATGTAAATGAGTCTCTTATAGGTCATTATGGTTTTATTCTTATTACGTTCTTTCTAAGAACTTTACACGGAGCAAAGATATAAAATATTTTTGGAATAGAAAGGATATTTATTTTCATACGTTTATGTATTAAGAAGGTCTCTTAATCTCTAAAGGGTTTCTCTCCTCTTTTAAAATATATACTATGTCCTGAAGGTTTATCACCATCAAAAATAAAACTAAATACAGGTCTATATTCTGGAAATCCTAAGAGGTCAGTGCCTATTCGTCTCCATTCATTTTTAACAGAGGTTATTGTATGAGTTTTATTTTCTATATGAATAAAAATAGTATCATTTGGTGAAATATCATTATATTTAGAGATTATAGTTTCAAATTTATAACGAGATAATGGAATAGTATCTATTAATTTAAAACTAAAATCAATACTTTCTTTAACATCATTAGTTTTTTTTATATATAATTTAATCTCTTCTATTTCTTTTTTATTATAACCCACAAAATTAATGTGCCTTGATAATTCTGATAACCCCACATACAGTAACTTTCCAGTCGGATTATTACAAGATAGTAATAAATATAAAAAAGAAGTGGCAAATAATATTATTTTTGTCATTTTGTTAAAATATGATGTATCCATAATAATTAGTATTAAAAACAATTTTTCTAAAAATTAGATGATCTTTGTCATTAACACAAAAATCCTTACCCCAGCAGTAGTAAGAAAAAGTACGTTTATCTCCATTAATAACTAGATCTCCTTTATAAACAATCCAATGATAACCTATAAGACACCCAAAATAACTTACGCTATCTTTAAACATATCTACATCAATTAATAGAATTATTCGCTTTCCCTTTCTGTATTCTTTTTCTATTGTTTTAAGGTCTTCTGTATAATCAAACCCTGTAATAATAGAAGTTTTATCTTCTATTTTATTATTTGGAAAAAGATTTTTCAACCCTTCTTTCATATAGCTCACCCAATTAATACCATCCCAAGTCTCTCCTGCCTTTCCTGTATAATTCTTATTATCACTGCTGCTTCTCATTCCTACAAGGCAAATCCAATCTGCTTGTGGCATAATGTCAGTTAGATCATCTTCATAATGAGGATAATCGGAGTTGCCAACAATTGGCTTCATAGAAAATATTTCAGGGTTAGGGTCTAAAGTAAAGTTATTCAATTTGCCTTTCCCTGTCCTAAAAAATTTCATCATTTCATCTTGGAAGAGTTGTTTGTATTTATTCTCGCTTACAAATAAATAAAGTAATGCCGCTGTACCACAAAGTGGTGTTACGTGTTGGTTTAATATGGAAGGGTCATTTGCTATGTCTTTTATCCTATTTTCTACTTTCACTCTATCAAACCATCTAAAGGCGTTGTGCATAAAAAATTCTTCACGTCCTTCTATAGTCTTTCCTTTATAATAAATATATGCTTTTACTATAATTAACCCTCCACAGTAGTCAGAAGGGAACTTAAAGAAAATTTCATCTCCTTGTGAGCTAATTTTTTTGATGAGACCTTGTTTAGTAGAAAGATAATTATTGCGATAATGAAATTCCCATTTTACTTCTGTAATATTAACATTATTGTATTCTGCTTTAATTTTGTAGATTTTACCTACTATAAAACCATATTTATCTTTTTGTAATGGAGATGTATTATCATAGAATCCCTCATCTAAATTATTTAGTATTTTGATATTTATTTTATCTTTGGGAGGAGCAGCTTTAAGGGTAGCGGTTACGGATTTTCCTGTTTCTCTTAGTGTGATTGTAATTGTTGCCATAAGAGTTATTTTTTAGTGTTTATAATAACTGTTAGGGGTATTTGTTCTTTGGTATCGTTTATAAAGACGTAATCTTTTAATGTATCATTTTCTAAGATGTTGCCCTTGTATTTGAAGTCAAGATCTTTATTATTGAGGTTAAAATCCATTGTTAGTCCTGATAGGTTTTCACCTTCAATTACTAAATAAACATCTTGTTCATCTTCTCCTAGATCTATTTTATTACCCTGTAAGTCTGTGAAATAGGCTTCTGTAATATCTGGTTTTGTAAGCATATCATTTACGAACTTACCGAAATCCATAAAAGGATTGATCATATCCATTTTAATAGGGTCGGCACTATGTAGATTACGGTTTGTTATCTCTGCCACCTGTCCATGGTTGATAATACTAATACAATCCTTGCCGCCTATGGGACAGGTGGCTTTGCTGTCCTCTAAAAGGGGGTGCCCATTGTTTTCTTCATAGGTAACATTCTCATAAGCACCGCTCCACTGAGTTACCATTGCCTGACAGGGTTTATAACCACCACCTGGTAGTGGTTGCATCTGACATAGCCCAAAGGTGTTTTTCTCAAAAGTAGCTCCTACATCGGCAGTTGTAGCGACCAATTTCTCTTGGGGTTCTTTCTCATTGATAAAGGCTTTGGTCTGCGTAAGTACCTTCAATTTATCGGGAGCATTGCCAAATTGACATTGGCAGGTTGCTCCCTGACATACTAAATTATCCAAGCTCTGCGGTTTATAAGGCGTACCTATCCAAGCATCAATATAAGCGTATAAGGGATAATTGCGTATGTCCTGTGGCATCGTCTTTAAGATGATGGAATACTTTTCTTTAAGCCGTATTTCCTCATCTGAAAGCTGCTCATCTTTGTAGTTGCTTTCTGTGTATTTGGCATCTATACTGTCCTTATGAACTTGCATGGCTTTGCGAAAGCTATCCATAGAATAATGATAGGGCACCTCACGGATATACTTACCTGTTGAGCAAGCGGCTGTAAAAGATGAGTGCTGATATGTAAATGAGTCTCTTATAGGTCATTGCGGTTTTTGTTCTTATTAAGTTCTTTCTAAGACCTTTACGCGGGGTAAAGATATAAAATATTTTTGAAAATAGATGTTATTTACTTTTCTAAATTTAATTTAAGTATTTTTCCTGTATAAATATCTAACTTTCCCATTCCAAAACCATTTCTGCTAAAAAGTCCATTTACTCTATATTTCCAGTGTGTTGGATATTTTATTGTATCTATTTGATTTTGTAATTCTTTATCTAAAATATTAATATATATTTCTTTGTTAAAATAAAAGTACTCTTCTTTATTTTCAGAATAATAAACTTTTTCTATATTATATTGAGGACATTCTGAACAAGCATAACCAATATATCTTATATCCACAGAAATACTATCATAATTTTCTGAAAAAATCTGATTTTTTATACATCTATCTGCTAAGTGAGTTTTATCAGAGCAACTGATAAATAAATAAATAAATAATATATATATTGTTCTCATTTTAAATGTTTCTTAATTTCAGATCCTAAAATTCTTCCTTCTTTTCTATAAAGAAATAGTTCTTTCCCATTATGATATACTCTCCTTGTGCCGTGTCTATAATCATTTTTGATACCATTAGGATTGGCTTGAGTTATATGTCCTATTACAACAGCTCTTTCTTTCCCCGCATTATATAACCTTTTAGAGAATTCCGATGCAAAGTTAATTGGTATTTTTTTCTTTTCTAATTCTATTTTTTCTTTTAGTTTAGGTTCCGATGCTGTATTGCAACCATGAAATTCTATTTTTGCAGAATTTGTAAAAACATTGTAATTAATTTCACTAATGTCTGCACCATTCTTGTTCTCATCTGGATCTAATCCTATACCAATTAGACTTCCTAATCTATCCCAAAAGGTTATGCCTTGTTCTTGTTCTTCAGTATCATTTATATATAATTCCTGATAATTTTTACTATCATCAAATTTAAATAATAGCGACCTATCATTGCCGTGCGTAAAAAAATCGATAGATTGGATAGAATTATCCGAATATGAATTAATCTTATTTACAACAAATTGTCCTCCTCCTTCAATTTTTATCAAAATAATTTCCCCATCATTGCCATAGTCCTTTTTTACTACCTCAGCTGCAGCTTTAAATGTATTATTATCTTGACTTTCTCTTGCTCCTCCATATAGTAATAGCCTTTTATATGTTACGTTTATACTTTTAGTTTTCTCTTGTTCTATGCCTGGTATCTCTAATACAATATCTATTTTTTCCATAATTAATATTCTTTTTCTATAAACAGTTCTATCTCTTCGTGGTTTTTAGTGATCTCATAATTTTTTAGAGTATCTTTCTCTAATTTTTCTCCTTTATAAATGAAATCAATAAATTTATTATTCATATTAATGTTAATTCTATCATTAATTAAATCTTGTGTTTCTATATGTACAATTATTTTGTCTCCAATATAATTAGTAATGTCAGATTCTATTCTATTCCCTTCTACATCTGTAATATAATAATCAATTAACTTAGGAGTTTTAGACATTTCTTTCTGGTTTCTAAATGTAGCAAAATCCATAAAAGGATTGATCATATCCATTTTAATAGGATCAGCATTATGTAGATTGCGGTTTGTTATCTCAGCCACCTGTCCGTGGTTGATAATACTAATACAATCCTTACCACCTATGGGGCAGGTGGCTTTGCTGTCCTCTAATAGGGGATG
>NZ_JAYKBU010000033.1:0-4552 GCF_035282625.1 Capnocytophaga sp. G2
TGTCCGTGGTTGATAATACTAATACAATCCTTACCACCTATGGGGCAGGTGGCTTTGCTGTCCTCTAATAGGGGATGTCCGTTGTTTTCTTCATAGGTAACATTCTCATAAGCACCGCTCCACTGAGTTACCATTGCCTGACAGGGTTTATAGCCCCCACCTGGCAGTGGCTGCATCTGACACAGCCCAAAGGTGTTTTTCTCAAAAGTAGCTCCTACATCGGCAGTGGTGGCTACCAATTTCTCTTGTGGTTCTTTCTCATTGATAAAGGCTTTGGTCTGCGTAAGTACCTTTAACTTATCGGGAGTGTTGCCAAATTGACATTGGCAGGTTGCTCCTTGGCATACGAGATGTTTTTGGTTCATAATATATTATCTTTTAGCTTGTTATCTTCTTTTCTGTTCCATACGATTTTCCCTTCCTGCCAATCGGCTATGATGCTATCACCTTCCTTAAACTCTCCTGCAATAATCTTTTTAGCTAAGGGACGACGCAGTTTAGCGCGGATGACGCCCTTTAAAGGTCGTGCCCCATATTTAATGTCGTAGCCCTCTTCTGAAAGCTGTTCTTTGGCGGTATTGGTGATTTCTAACTGTATGTTGATATTCTTTACCAAGTCCAACAGCTCTTTCTTTAAGTGTATCTCAAAGATTTTTAGCGCATTCCCCTTGCTAATAGGGGCAAAGGGTATCGTTTCGGTAAGTCGCCCTAAGAACTCAGGACGGAAATAACCACTCATACGCTCTAAAAGCTCAGAAGAAGTAGGGATATTTCCCTTTTCAAAAGACTGTACGATAAACTCAGAGCCTATATTGGAAGTGAAGAGCACAATAGCATTAGAAAAATCACCCTCTTTGCCCAAGCGATCGTGAAGCTTCCCCTCGTCCATTATCTGCAAGAAGACATCAAATACCGAGCTATGTGCCTTTTCTATCTCATCAAAAAGCACAATGGCATAAGGCTTTTGGCGTATTTTGTTTACCAGCAGTCCACCCTCTTCATAGCCTACATAACCTGGTGGTGCGCCATAAAGTAAAGCAGCGGAGTGCTCTTCCTTGAACTCAGACATATCAAAGCGGATAATCGCATTCTCATCTTGGAATAGAAACTCAGCCAACGACTTAGCAAGCTCTGTCTTCCCCGTACCTGTGGGACCTAAAAAGAAGAAAGAACCAATAGGCTGTCCTGCCTTATTTAAGCCTGAACGACTTTCCAAAATAGCCTCAGAGACAATTGCAATGGCGTGGTCTTGCCCTACTACCCGCTGGGCTAATACGTTTTCCATATCATTGAGCCGCTGCTTTTCCTCTTCTTTGAGCTTGCCAATAGGAATGTTGGTCTTTTGAGAGATGATAAAAGCAAGGTCGTACTGAGTGATGTGGCTTCGCTTTTCTTTTGCTATGTCTTCAATACGATCAATAAGGATGCGGCATAGGTTAAGAAGCTCATCAGTAGGGGTATTTTCAGTAAGAGTGGTATTATCTTGTGTTTCACTCTCTGAGCTGCTGAGGTTTTGCAGTTTTTGGCATAGGTCTTTATAAAGCCACTGAGCCAGCAATTGGCGGTCTTTTTCGCTGAGGAGCTTTTTGTTTTCTCTTAGTTCTAATACTTTGCCTATAAAATAGTTGCGTTCTTTTAAGAATGACTCCCCTGCTGTTTTAAGCGATGCCATCGTTTGGTCTATCAGGTCAATAGCCGAAGCAGGCAAGCTGCGTTCCTTCATAAAACGCTTGGAAAGGCGAATAGCCTCTTTGATAGTCAGGTCGTCAATGCTGATGTTATGGTGTTTTTGATAGTCGGCTAAGGCTTGTTTGAGCATTCTAAAATGAGTGTCGTCATCGCTTTCTTCTAATCTTAAAAGTTCAAACATACCCGACAATCCTTGTTCTTTTTCTATCTTTTTGGTGTATTCTTCAATGGTAGAGGTCGCAATAAGCCGTAAGCCTTTGGAGAGTTCGCTTTTGAGCAGGTTCGCAATAGAAGAGTCTGAACCTTGTCCGCCCAAAATAGAGTGGATTTCTTCAATGATAAGCACTGCTTTGGGGAGTGCTTTAAGCTCTTGGGCGATGTTCTTTAAGCGGTCTTCAATCTCGCCCTTATAAGAAGCCCCAGCCACGATAGCCCCCATATCCAACTCGAAGACTTCTAAGCCCGTGAGTAGCTCTGGGATTTGCTGCCATACTACTTTCTGTACAAATCCCTCTAAAACAGCTGTTTTACCTACTCCCGAATCACCGATAATCAGCACATTAGGCTTGTTAAAACGGCAAAGAATTTCAATGATTTTGTTGATTTCAGTATCGCGCCCTACTAAAAGGTCTTTTTCTTTTTGAGGCTTTACCTGTGCGTTTTTGTGGATGCAGTATTTTTGTAAGAAGTTGTTTTTCTTTTTTACTGGGGGTTCGTCAGGAGTGTTGTTAGAGAAGATGGTACCGCTTACGGTTTGGTCTTTCAGGAGTTCAGCACGAGAGACAGGAAAGGTCTTCATTTGGTCAAAGCTAAAAGCTACCCCTGGACTGCTGATTGCTACTATTACCGCAAAGAGGCTTATTTCTTCCTCTAAAAGGCTTTCAGCGACTTGATTTGCCTCTGTGAAGATGGTATCTATGACCTCATCGGGTTCGCAGCTATAAGTATGCGTGGATTTAGGAAGTTCTTCAAGACGCACTTCTGCCCATTCCTCTAAGTAAAACACGTCAATGCCCTTTGCCTCTAAGGCTTTAAGCAAGGGCAAATCGCGATTGAGCATCGCTTTCAGCAAGTGCGCTCCTGAGTAATGAGCGTGGATATGCTCCTTGCCTATCTTTTGGGCTATTTGAAGGGATTTTTGGACTTCCTGAGTGTAGGGTTTTTGTTGCATAGGATTCTAAAATCTTTTACTTTTTAATAACGAAAAATGTCAATGTGTTTAATAGTAGTACCCCGATAAAATCAGTGTAACTAAAAATCATTATCTGTTTGTGTGAATTACACAATACATCTCCATCTCCCTCTTCATAGGTAGTTGTCAGCAATAAGTAATAGCATATAGTTATCAGTGTAATAAGATTGATTATCAGTAATATACCTATGGTGTTACTTTTTGCTATATATTTTTGTAGTATTATAATTACATTCATTACCAAATAAGCTGCAATAGGTATAATAATCGTATTATGAAAGTCTGTACTATCAAAAACTGTTGGTTTAATATACATTATAACTACAAAACTCAAACTTATATAAGCAAAAACACTTAATATCGCTAATAAATATTGAATAAATTTACTATCTTTATTAAAAAATCTACGATAGAATAGATAAAACAACTGTACTAATGGAATGAGTATGCTAATTCCAATGCTGAAAAATAGTATTCCATCCATTGTCTTAATTATCTTAGATTTTATTTAAGCTAAAATCTATCACTCTTTTACCCAAATCCCCCATTTCTTAATCTTGTAATAGATATAGATATGTTGAATACAATTTTTAGTGTCTTTTTGTAGGCGCATTGTGGAGATTTTAATCTTTTTACCTGCAATATCCCTACAAAGCTGTTCAAAGGGGACGAGTTTTTGGTCGTTTACTACCACAGGAGTACTAAAATTACCACAGAGATATTCTTTAAAATCGTCTTTGGTCTTGGACTGTGCTGCTACTTGACCCAGCAAGAGTTGGAATTGTTCAGAAGAGATGTCAGCTGCTTTTTTAGGAGAAGGAATACTGTCTTTCTCCTTTTTGGGTGCAGGGGTTACAGGAAGATGCTGGATAAAATCTACCAAAGGGTCTTTTTGGACTTTGCCACGAGGCAACTCAAAGTCAGAATGAGGTTTTTCAAATTCGTAAGAGGATACATCGCTTTTCTTTTTGGCAACAATGTGCTTAGGGGCGATGTAGATAGTTTTCGTGGCGATGTGCTCTATATCGCCATTGACAATCAAGGAAACGGTCTTTTTGCCAGTGGTTTTAAAGCTATAAGTAACTTTTTCACCAAGGGCATCAGTACCAGCACCCTCGCCAAAGTTCCACTCAAAAGAAATGCCACCTTCTTTGCGGGCGTTAAACTTGATGGTATCCCTCTCAAAGGCTACATTGGGGGCGATGATAACAGGCAGATAGCCTGAATCGGCATCAGGGTCTGTGATAGTTACTATTTTTTGAAAACTGCAAGTGTTATTGATGGTAAGGGTAACGATGTATTGTCCTGCCTTGTTGTAAGAGTGAAGTGCGTTTTGGTTGTAATCTACGGCAGAGCCATCCCCGAAATCCCACTTCCAAGAAGTAGCTCCTTTGGTATTATCGATGAACTCAATGAGATTTTTAGTGATGAAGTCGTCTGTGTGGATAATATATTTGGCTTCAGTGCAGTCTGTGCGGTGATTGAGTTGGTATATTAAGATTATGAGCCCGAGCAAAAGTATCCCGCCAAAGGTGAGAAAGACTGTAGTATCGAGTTTGGGTAGATATTTAAGCAAACTTTTCTTCATAAAGAATGAAAATTGATAAATTTGCGTGCAATATTACTAAAAATTCCGTGTATTGCAAAATAAAAAACAAGGTTTTTCAAAAT
>NZ_JAYKBU010000034.1:0-4400 GCF_035282625.1 Capnocytophaga sp. G2
TTGTAGAGTATTTTTTCTTGTCTGTGGAAGAGGCTGAAGGAGATTTTTTTAATGAAACTTAAGCAGTGAATGATTAACAATTAATCATTAAATATTATAGTCCATTAAGGATTAAAAGAATTGTTAATAAGTTTTCTTTTTAAAATTTGATTAAAAAAGCATTGATAAAAAGTTTAATTTTTATTAATAAGAAATTTTGATTAGGGAATATAGGGGTGTAAGTTATTTATTAATAATATATTATACCAATTATTAGAGATAAGGGTACATTCTCAAGCTAATATTCTATTAAGAAAAGAGGATAAAAGTTAATAACTTTTTCTAAAAAAAGGATGAAAAAGTTGGAAAATTAAAAAAAAGAGGAGTATTTTTGCACCCAATTTATACATTGAAATATATTGCAAGATGATAAAAATGGTTAATTTTTTACAAAGTACATTTACCAAAGTACTGACGATCACCTTATTCTTTACTTTCTTGGGGGTATATGCACAAAGCACTCCTAAGGTAGGTATCGCTAAGCTTATAGGCTGTGGTACAGGTTCCAATGCGGATAAGGCAGAAGTTGTTATAAGTGTAGATGGAAATATCTCTGATTATCAATATAATTTTGGTTCAGGCTGGGTAGGTACAAATAAGGCTTGGCTTGGAGTGGGAACTCATTCCCTTCAGGTAAGAAAGGGTACGAAAACTTATCCCTTAACAATAACTGTACCTCCTAAGGCTGTAGCGCCTAATTTTACTTCCAGGGTTATCTATAATTGTAATGGTACGGGGAATGTGAATCTTACTAATAATCAACCTAATTATCAGTATAGTTATACGTATGGAGGGGTAACTCATAGTAGTCCTTATTTTTCATCAATTCCAGTAGGAACACATAATCTTACCGTTAATTATATAGCCCCAGCTCCTTCAAATGCTAAAGAAATTATTTTTTATGATGATTTTGGAAAATATGAAGGAGGACCTAAGGCTGTGAAAAGCCCTTATGCTAATCCTAATGTTTATTTTGCTCCACTGAACAAGACACATGTACTTAATGGGACAGTTTACCCAGGAAGAACATTAGCAACTGATTACTGTTATACAGTAGCCAGAATGACGGATGCAGATTATACTAATGCTCAAAATCATAATGTTTGGCTGTTGCCTCATGATAAGGATAAAGATCCTGATGGACGTGTTATGTACTATAATAGTATAGTACAACCAGATAAGGAGGTAATCTATAAGCGTAAGGCAACCGTTGCTCCTAATTCGCATGTGGATTTTTCTGCCTTTGTATTTAATACCGTTAAGCTATCCTCTGGGAGCAGTTATGAAAGAGCTATTCCCTCTCTTAGGCTTGAAATCTATGAAAATGAAGCAAAGGTAGCAGCGAAAGCACCTCTTTATTCATCTTATATACTGGATGTCCCAAGAGTAAAGGATGGTGGATATGATGATTGGTATCCAATTGGTGTTGCTGCCAATACAGGGAACCATACTGAGCTTATTTTTGTTATAAGGATGTTTAACCAATGGGGGTATGTTCCAAGTAATCCTAATGCTGTTGCACTAATAGGGAATGATGTAGCCTTAGATAATATCTTAGTCACACAATCTTCACAAAGTTGTCCTATCCCTCAAACAGTTCCCATCACAGTAGCAGCTAATCCTAACAATATTAATGCTACTGCTGAATATAATTGTACAACTCATAAAGGGAAAATCACAGTAACTCCAACCAATACTACTGACTATACTTATACTTCTTATAAGTTAGATAGTGAAACAGAACAAAATTCTAATGTATTCAATAATGTATCATTAGGGGCTCATACGGTTACAGTTACATACAAGGATACTGCTAAAAAGATTATCTTTAAAGAAGATTTCGGTTCAGGAAGCCCATATTTATTACCTTCTTCAGTAGTCCCTCCTCCTTTTATCTGTAAATTAGGAGGTTTAGGATATCCTGCTGACGTATTACCAGAAGGACATTACCAAGTGGCAAATGTGAATAACCTAACCCCAATGCGTAGTTGGAATTGGCGAAGTCCACAGGATCATACCTCGAATGGTGCTGATTCACAAGGTCGTTATCTTGCCTTTAACTATGGAAAGAATGCTGCAAGCCATTTCTATTTGCAAGATCTAAAGGTAGAGCCTAATAAGGATATTACGGTAGAATATTACGTATACAATATTAATAATACTGGTGTAACACAATTTTTTCCTAATATAGAAGTGTCTTTTATTAATAAAGACAATAATACTCCTGTAAATATTAATACCTCAGGAAATATTACCGGAAATACTAATAATAAAGATTGGAGGAAGATTGAATATACCTTTAATCCTGGGAATGCTACTCGATTACAAATGAAGTTTAAGGATACTGATAATGATGAGTCAGCTAATGACTTTGCCATTGATGATATTTTGGTATATCAGCTTCCAGATACCTGTACTAAAACTATACCAGTTACTGTTTCTAATCCGACACCTGCCCCTACACTGGCAAATACATTTGCCTTTTGCCAGGCTGAGAACAAGAAAATATCTGATATAAAAGCAATAACGCTTACCAATAGCAATTGGTACCTTTCTGCAACAGGAGGTACTGCTTTAGCCGATAATACCCTATTGCAAACTAAGGAATATTATGTAAGCCAAACTATTAGTGGTTGTGAAAGCAGTGATCGTAAAAAAGTAACGGTAACAATTATTCCAACAGCAGTGGCTCCTACGGTGGCTGCTATACAAACCTATTGTAGTGCAGAGAACAAAAAGGTATCTGACCTTTCTACTATTGCAGGTATTAAGTGGTATACTTCTGCAACAGGAGGTACTGCTTTACCCTCAACAACAGTATTGACTTCTCAGAAATACTATGGAGCAGTAACGGCTAATGGTTGTGAGAGTGCCCGCCGTGAAGTAACAGTAACAATTACCCCAACAGCAGCAGCCCCTGCAGTAACTGCTACACAAACCTATTGTAGTGCAGAGAATAAAAAGGTGTCTGATCTTTCTAATATTACCGGTATTAAGTGGTATACTTCTGCAACAGGAGGTACCGCTTTACCCGCAACTACAGTATTGACTTCTCAGAAATACTATGGAGCAGTAACGGCTAATGGTTGTGAGAGTGCTCGTCAGGAAGTAACAGTAACAATTACCCCAACAGCAGCAGCTCCTGCGGTGGCTGCTACACAAACCTATTGTAGTGCAGAGAACAA
Organism: Capnocytophaga sp. G2; assembly: GCF_035282625.1. Taxonomy (NCBI): domain Bacteria; kingdom Pseudomonadati; phylum Bacteroidota; class Flavobacteriia; order Flavobacteriales; family Flavobacteriaceae; genus Capnocytophaga; species Capnocytophaga sp. G2. The sequence goes on from NZ_JAYKBU010000034.1 coordinate 3,225, forward strand.
AAAGGTATCTGACCTTTCTACTATTGCAGGTATTAAGTGGTATACTTCTGCAACAGGAGGTACAGCCTTAGCACCAACTACGGTATTGACTTCTCAGAAATACTATGGGGCAGTAACGGCTAATGGTTGTGAGAGTGCTCGTCGTGAAGTAACGGTAACTATACAAACTTCTATGATGATTACAGGGCAGCCTCATCAGGCTAATTATTATAAGGGAGCTTCTGCTGTAGCAATGTCTGTAGTTGCTACAGGGACAGGACCTTTCACCTATAAGTGGTTTGTGAATACTACCAATAGCAATACAGGAGGTACCCAAGTAGCTACTACCTCTACCTTTACACCACCTACATCAGTAGTAGGTATTAAGTATTATTATGTGGAAATAACAGGCGCTTGCGGAACAGTAAAGAGCAAAGCAACTCCTGTTATAGTAACTAATAGAGTTCAGAGCGATAGCAAAACCTATACAGGGCACCCTTCCACCAATAGTACTCCAACAAATGCAGGTAATATCCTAACAAATACTAAGATAAATGGAGTCCCTCCAACACCAACAGAGGTAGCGATTTCTATAGATACACCGGCTACTCCACAGGGAAGTGCTCCAGTACCTAAAATCAATACTACTACAGGGGTGGTAGAGATTCCTCAAGGGACTCCTCCAGGCACTTATACTATAAGATATAAAGTATGTGATAAGGCAACTCCTACTACTTGTGTTATTACCACCGCTACAGTAGTGGTAACTTCTAATGCCATCCAAGCGGTAGATGATAATGTTAGTGTAGAGAAATCAACAACAGACCAATATGTAAAGGTAGGAGGCAATGACTTCAATGTTCTGTCTAATGATAAGTTGGCAGGGGTAACAGGGGTACAGCTCAGCCAAGTAGATATTCAGACAACCAATACAGTAACAGGCTTAACCATAGAGCCAGCTACTGGTAAGGTAAAAGTCTCATCAAGTGTACAAGCAGGAGTTTATACCCTTAAGTATAAGATAAAAGAAAAAGGAGCAACTACTTCTTCTAATGAAGCGAGTGTGACTGTAGTGGTGAAGAATAAGTTAGAGGTAACCCCAGTGGTGATTCCAGGGAACCCAACTCCTTCTACTAATAACACTCCTAAGAAAGTAGCCAATATCTTAGATGGTGTAACCCTTAATGGTCATAAGCC
>NZ_JAYKBU010000035.1:0-4079 GCF_035282625.1 Capnocytophaga sp. G2
ATAGAGAAATCTCCAGAGATCAATCCTCTTAATGCGGGTGATTATATAGTAACCCATAACTCAGTGTGTGGAAGTGTTCAGCAAGGAGGTTCCATTACGGTTACCCGTGTAACAGGAGGATCAGCCTCTCCGTTGTACCACTATGCTTTTGTAGAAGCAGGACAGACTCCAAATGATAGTGACTATACGGCTAGTGCAAGCAAGACCTTCCCTTATACAACTCAGGACAAGCACTATGATATTTATATTAAAGATACTCATACCACTCCGGTAGCCTGTGGTAAGAAGGTAGTGGGCAATGTAGAGATAAAAGGAGCGGTTCCTACGGAGATAGACCCAAGTACGAGCAACATTATCGTTCACAGTGCTACTTGTACAGGCGAGAGTGGAAAGCTAGTGATAAGGCAGATTAAAGGGCGTGGTCCATACCGAGTAAGATTGCAACGCAATACACCTACCCCTGCGGTAACCTTCCCAGAGGTAGTGATTCCAGCCGCTCCTACGGTAAATAATTATGAGATACCAGGATTGGAGATAGGAACCTATACCTTAAGGATATCCGATGAGGGGAATAATAACTGTGAGCCATTGGGCAGCAGTGGTTATAACTTTGAGATAAAGGATATGCATATTACGGTAGGGAATACAACCTTTACCACACCGAGCTGTACGGATACGACAATGGGCTTTACCTTAAGTGGAAGCAGTGATATACAGCCGGCATCTGATTATGAGATCGTATACCGAATCATCAAAGAGAATGGCAATGCTTATACAGGTCCAGGCAATGCATGGCAAACCAGTGGAACATTCATGGGTTATAATATAGGCAGTAGCTATACAGCGCAGATAGGAGTACGTCTTAGGGTAGCTCCCAATACGGTGGTATGTACTAAGGAGGTGCCTGAGTTTACTTTGCGACGCAGTCAGGATTTGACCTTTACACCAGAGAACTTTACGGCAAATTGTAGCACCTTTGACTTAAAGGTAACTTTTGCTCATGGAGAGTATGATTCAGTAATTTTCTATTTGAATCATGATGGAGCCCCAGCAGAGGCAACCAGTGGGGAATTAGCTACACCGTCGCCATATACAGGAACACCGACCCATACCTTTACCGGATTACAGAAAGGTCGTACCTATATTGTATATGTACATTATAAATCAAGAGGAGGAAGTCTATGTAAGGCAAGTAAAGAATTCCGTTACGAGGATCACACAGAGGTACCTTTATCTACAACAATAGATCCTAATGGGGTATCTGGGGTAGCATGTACGCCAGGGGCTACAACAACGGTAGAGTTTAAGGTAAATATCACCGGAGGGCAACCACCTTATACCTTTAGGGTATATGAAGTACAACCCAATGGTTCATTGACTGCTGCTTCAGGGACAACTACTGTGACAACCCCTACACCTCCTTCCACAGAGTATAAGATAAGCCAGACAGGGCAGAATATTCCTGCAGGACAGAGCAAGCAGTATGCGATAGGGGTTTCAGATAGCCATACCCCTGTTTGTACTACTTATACAAGGAATATAACCGTAAGGACAACGACAACTCCAATGAACTTGGTAGGAGGAGGAACAAATCTTACCTTTACCAATACGAAAGCGATTGGCTGTGATGGTACCTCAGGCGGCTTTACCTTGACTGCCTCCTCAGGCTTTACAGGAGGCGTAGGACCTTTTACCTATAAGATACTAAAGGCAAATAATCCGCTTTTGCGTAGGAATATCATTGTAAGGAATGTAGCGAAAGGCACTGATCCAAGCTTTACCTTCCGTCCGACAGATTTCACTACCTTGCCATTCCCTGCGGGCTCTACCTTGACCATTACGGTAGAGGATGAAGGGACAGGATGTGAGATTACCTTGACCTCACCGATGACAAGTATAGGACAGTTCTCTAATAGTCAACATAAGGCGAAGTTTACCATATCGATAAACAATGCCACAGCGTGTACGGGAGATACCTATGATATGATCCTTACCTTAAGCGATTTGAATGCTCCAGGGGTACCAAGTACACCTGTACCGCCATATAATGACCATACAAGTTATGAATATTCTATAGATAATGGAATTCATTGGACAACCTTTACTGCGAATCCACAAACGATAGCTATTCCGGCATTGTTTGACCATAATAAGGTAAAGGTACGTCATAAGGAGAGCAAGTGTGAGGCAACGAAGACTATTCTACCTCCTGTGCCATCACCAGGGCAGGTATATACCTATCCTAAGTTGAAGTTTACCACAGCGAAGGAATCCGATGTAATTTGTATACCAGGCCCTCCTAATAAGACAGTGGCGAAGATCAAAGTAACTATTCTCAGTGGTTCTGACTTTGTTCCACCAGGAGTTACCTTGCCTACTTATCCAGGAACGGATCACTATACCATTCAGGTAAAAGATGCCGGAGGAACAGTCATACCAGGGGTTACCGTTACTTGGCCTACTCCTCATAGAGTTGCTATTGTAGAGGTACCTGTAACAGGAGGAACTCCTCCTACTATTACCAACTTTAAGGTAGAGGTTAAGGATAATGGGAATGCCTATTGTAATACCTTCCAGGATGCTGGAGGCACAGTAGGACCTTTCAAGAATACGGAAGATGATAATGCGCTAAAAGCGCGCCATAGCCTATCACATGAAGATGCCTCAGGCTGTCAGCCAGGTAGTGAGACCGGTAAGCTTGTATTAACTCGTAATAAGACAGCTAATGCTCGTGAAGAGGGAAGTTATACCTATGAGCTTACTCGCTCAGCCACAGCAGGAGGATCTTATAGTGTAGTACGAAATATCACAGATGCGGATATCACCCAAGAGGATGCGACAAAGGTAGTCTATACGATACCAGGTCTTAGGAAAGGCTACTATAAGATAACGATCAAGCAATCTCCTAACGGAACTTGTCCGGTAGAGATTACCAGTGGAGCCGCAGAAGAGATTAAGGAACAGACTTCGATAACTGAAGATGCTACCCAAGGAAATGCTAAGCTATACCAGATGGGTTGTGATGCACTTGCGAGTGCGGATGCAGCTAAGATAACAGCAAGGATTCCAAGCTTTACCAATGCAACCCCAAGAGAGAAAGCGTACTTGTATATCCCTGTAAAGGGAGGGGTACCTCCTTATACCTTTGAGGTGATAGAGGCAGGTAGGGTTATAGCCACTAAACAAGGAACAGTAACGACTCCACCAACACCACCTACAGTAGCGAGTGATTACCAAGTATTTGAGTTGGAGGATAGAGGGGCTAACTATACCGTTGCTTGGAAGGTAACCGATGCACGTGGTTGTAGTATAGAGAATGCTCCAGGGGTTAGCTTTATGGTTCGTACCTTGGCTAAGACTCAGCAGGTAACGGTACGTAGGACGCAACAGATGGCTTGTAATCCGGCTATAAATGAAGAGTTAGAGCTTACCATTAGGCGTAATATAGCAGGTACTAATACCAATGGTTATGATGCCTATATAGAACGTATTCCAGCGCCACCAGCCACTGCAGTAGTTGTACAGGGTTATGATGGAACAAGAGAACCTGCGGGAGCTACTCCAGGAACGATTAAGCTAACGCTTCCTAATAACCTTCCAGCGGGTGAGGACACAGCAGAATATCGTATTACCTTAAAGGATTTGGATACGAACTGTACTTACACACTAAGTGAACTTTACCGAGTAACAAGGACGCCAAAACCAACGGTGAATGTATCGGTAACTCAGGGAGCATGTAATGATGGATCTGCCACACCAGCCCCTACGCTCAGATTCCGAGTAGAGGTATCAGGAGGAGCGTATGAACAAGGCTATAGCTATAAGATAATAGAAGTAGGTGGTGGCGGCTTCACAGCAGGACCTTTCACGGACTCAGCTGCGGTGAGTGAGAAAGAGGTAACCGTCAGTGGAGGATGGACAGCGAATACGGCAAGAACCTTTAAGGTGGAATTGCAGGTAACTCATACTCAGTGTTCAGCGAGTGCACAGACTCAGGTAAGTATTCCTAACACGGTTACCGCTACCAGTGCTTTACTCAGTCCGATGACCTATTGTGGTACCCAAGCACAGAATGATGC
>NZ_JAYKBU010000036.1:0-2579 GCF_035282625.1 Capnocytophaga sp. G2
AAAGATACTTTTATCATCATCGCAAGAGTAGGGATTGTTTGTCTTTCTCAAAAGGATGGTTCTCTTATTTGGAAGTGCAATTATTATGCTCGGACTATGGAAATTGTAGGACATTATGGCTATGTATGTACTAGCCTGTCTTTCTATCGTGTTGATTTAGATACAGGAGAATCCTATGATTATGATAGAGAATATGCCGCTCTTCCTGATTTCAAATACAATGGAAAAAACTATCTACCTGCAGGTCATAGGGTAGTATATCATAAAGGACTATTATGGTATAGAGTGTATAGCTCTGGGGATTCTTTTATCATTGCTATAGACCCTGAAACAGCTAATTATCAGTGGATTCATAAAGTAGACACCTATGAAAAGGTTAATGATATAAAATTTCATGACGATAAGATGTTTGTTACAGATACAGGCTATAACCTTTTTATCTACGAAGAGGAATAGATAGTTAATAGAAGTAGTAAATAGCCTATTTACAAAGTATAATAAAAATAGATGCCTATACTGAGCCAAATATTTTTATTTTATGTAGCTTACTACTATCTTCTTATGGGGAGATTCACACTATAGGTAAAGATTTTAAAGAAGTTACCGATAAGCCTCTGCTTCCTCCTGACCCTGATACCTTTGCAGATGGTCGGAGGTTTGTCTTTAGTGCGCAAGCGAGCTACTTGCAACTTTTCTCAGAGGGGACAGGGATTGTAACGACTCTGCTAAAAACAGGAGAAGTAGAAGAAAATGTATATTTAGACCAGCCTACAGAGGAATCCTATATTCAAGCCCCAGGAGTGATTACCGGAAGTACAGAGGTGATCGCACAGAAGGTAACCGATATTACTTCCTTAGCCACAACGGTATATAGTATAGTGGTTAACAAACAAGTACGTCATGAACTTAAAAAACAGTTCATGGCCCTTAAAAAGCAAATAGGAGAAGACCCTCAAGCCCTTTATCCGATATTCAAAGAAATTGTTCTTACCACTCTCAGTGGCAACACCTCTGAGGAATGGGCTTCCATCACGGAAGCAGATACTGATGCCGGCAAGCGCTCCCACCTTGCCACACGAGGAACAGGCAATGTGATTGTTAATGCTGTGGCAGGAACTCAATTGGTAAAAGAACTCCCTGAAATAGGGAAAAAACTCGCGCAAAAAGCGAAAGAGATTAAAGGAATAAAACTGATAAATTCTTTAAGAAGATTTGATGTTGCAGGAGAGTTTGCCAAGGGGAAAAAATTAGTAGAGCAAACAATAGAATGGGGTGAGAAGAAGATTAAATTGGTTTGGAAGAGGATAGGAAACAAGATAGATTTTGGAGATAGAAATATCCTTGCTAAGATATTAGGGACTACAGATAATATAGAAACACATCATATTATTCCTTGGAATATATGTGAAAATAATGAAATTGTGAAATTGGCAGCTTTAGATGGTTTTCATCCTAATATGTTAGAGAATGGTATAGGACTGGAAAAATATACTAAACTTATTGGAGAAGGGTTACATGGAAATCATCCTGCTTATGATAAATATGTAAGATCTAAGTTAGAAAATTTTGTGTTAGAAAATCCAAATATAACACCAGAACAAGCAAATAAATTCTTACAAGAAGAATTAATTCCTGATTTAAAAAGAAAAATCATAGATGCAAAAAACTCAGGAATGAACCTAAATGAATATTTTAAAAAAATTAATAAATGAAATACTTTACTATAGATGAATCTATTGACTTAGATATTATTGGAGAATATCCGCAAGTATCTCCAACAGAAAATTGTGTATTAGGCTCTCCATTCTCCAATAAAAGACTTTCTTTTGGAGAGATTCCTAATAAAATACCTTATTTAGAATTAGAGTTTAATAAAAGGGCTAAAAAAACAGATCTATTGAGTTCTTATAATTCACACTGGGGAATTTTGATTAATAAGAAAATAAAAAGGATTCTTGTAAACTTTAATATCCCCACTTCTAAATTTTACTCTTTTATCTTATTGGAAAATAGAATAATTGTAAAAAATTATTATCTATTCCGTTTTTACGATGATATTTTCCAATATATAGATATGAAAAAATCAAAATTCATACTAAAGTGGAGAGATGTTACTCAAGAATTCTATTTTACATCAAAGGATTTCTTTAAATCAAAAAAGAAAAAAACTTTTGAAGATTTTGAAACAGAGCTCATAATAAAAGAAGTTTACCTATTAAATTCTTTCCCCAAATATGATATATTTCATTTTGAGGGAAGAAATATTATATCCGAAAAGCTATTAAATGCTTTTATAGAAAACAATATAACAGGCTATGAAGTATCAGGGTATAATGTTCTAAAATTGGAGTAAGAGATATTTCTCTAATTGGGAACATTAGAGTAAAGAGACTTTTTGTTATTTCACAATATTGGACAAAGTTCAGAGGGGGAGAATTCCAGATAGGGTATGCTAAGCAACTTATAGCCGAAGGAAAGACCATTACCTTTGAAGTAAGTAGTCACTCAAATGACCTACATCGTATATATGATATAAAAGTTGAATATTTTGTTAAAGGAGAGTCAAAAACAAAACTCTT
>NZ_JAYKBU010000037.1:0-2438 GCF_035282625.1 Capnocytophaga sp. G2
TGAAAATTGATAAATTTGCGTGCAATATTACTAAAAATTCCGTGTATTGCAAAATAAAAAACAAGGTTTTTCAAAATGTTTTGTTATCTACTGATAATCATATAGATATAAAATATTTAGACACTTTTGTCTTTTTATGTTTTGGTTCGTTTTACAATAAAACGACTAATACTTTACCAATTTAGTGTTAGTAAAAGTTTGTAAAGTGAGCTTATAACAAAATCTATCTCACGCCTAAGAAATGTACTATCTCAATGAGATATAGCAAATTATAAATAAGTAATCCCCTATAGCTACCCTATATACGGAGATAATGTATATAGGGCGTATATAGGAGTTATATAGGCAATATAGGGGCTGCTGTGTTGCCCCTACATCCTGAATTTCACCCCTGATTTTACTTCCTGCTTTTCAGGAGTGTTATGCTGCTCTTGAGACTCTTGTTCCCCCTGCTCTACAGACTCCCCTTCCTCAGCACCACTACTCTCAGGAGTAATGGACAAGAGTATCCTACGGTCAATTGCGGCAAGGTCAATTTTAAGCTGGAAAGCTGTTTAAACTTTTTTAGAGAAGTAAAAGTTCCCGAAAATTAGTAATTTTGTGTTTGAGAAAAAACACCAAAATTCAGGAACTTTGGGCAAAGATACAAATAAATAAATGGATTATTTCCTTTTTAAGTGTAGGAAAAAGAGGATTTAAAAGTAATTTTGATTTAGCTTCAATATTTTTATTGATTCTCAAGAGATTAAAAACAGGGGTACAATGGAGAGAACTTCCAATTGAAAGCTATTTTGAAAAAGGTGAAATCTCTTGGCAAAATGTCTATTACTACTTCAATAAATGGAGTAAAGATGGTAGTTTTCAGCGAGTATGGTTGAATCTATTAAGTAAGAAGAAAAGAAAGTTAGATATGTCTTGCGTTCAATTGGACGGTAGTCATACACGTTGTCGGCAAAAAGGAGAATCTACAGGCTATCAAGCAAGAAAAAAATCCGTAACCACAAATAGCATTTTTTTGTGTGATAATAAAGGGCAAATGATAGCAATGGGGAGTCCTAAAGCTGGAAATCACAATGACTTATATGAAATAGAAGAAGTACTAAAAGAAATCTTAGCTTTATTAGAAGAAGCAGGAATAGAACACAAAGGTCTATTTCTCAATGCTGATGCAGGATTTGATAGCAAATCTCTTAGAGAGTTTTTAGAAAGCAAAGAAATTATAGCAAATATTAAACCTAATCCCCGAATATGGAAAGCAACCAGATGTTTATTTTGATGAAGAATTGTACAAAAATAGGTTTAAGATTGAACAAGCAAATGGTTGGCTTGACGGATATAAAGGTTTGATAATGAGATATGAGTATCTTGATGTAACTTGGATTGGAATGCTCTTATTAGGGTTTATATCCAAGTTCCTCAAAAAAGTTTAAACACGTTTAAAAATAAAGAAAACCAGCAAAACATCAGTTCTGCTGATTTTCAAAATGGAGATATACAGGTTCTTTAAGGAATAAACACTACATTTTAAACCCTCGTGAGTTTCTGTTAAGAGTCTCTCTTACAAACTCTTTTGTGGGAGTTGAAACTTCTTGAGTTTCGCTTTTTTGACTCTCTTGCGATAGTTCTTTATTGAGTTCTTCTGTCTCTTGTACCTTTTGTTTTTTGGCTCCTTCTTGTGCCTCTTGTGGAGTATCGGAGGAGAGTGAAAGTTGTATTTTCCTATCGAGGGCTGAGAGCTCAGTTTTAAGCTCGGAGAGCTGTGTTTCTTTGCCCCATACTTTTTCGATGATTTCCTTTAGAAGAGGAATATCCTTTTGAAAAAGAGCAATCTCTTTTTCTTCCTTTTCCATCATTGCTGGGATTTTCTCAATGGCATTGACAAAATTCATTACTGCCAAGTTAGGGTCACTTGCCAATCGTCCGTTGTTGTAGGTGTACTTGATACCACCTTCTCCTTGTACAAAAAAGCGGTTTTCTTTTAGGTCAAGTTCGTCTTTTTTGGAGACTTCAGTCTTAACTAATATCTGAAAACCATAGATACTTCCTATTTCTTGATATTCGCCTTTGGTACGGGCGTTTTGGGCATAGTCCTGTAACTTTTGCGCTAACTGCTTTACACTGCTCTTTTCCTCTAAGCCATTCAAACGCAAGGCATTGACTACCGAGCCATCTTCTCGGCGCACCGCTTTATCTGAAAAGTTTTGCCAATCCGTCTGAAAACGATACAAGCGATCTTGTAGGGCTTTCAAATCGCTACAGAGGTTATCTAAACGGTTTTTAGAGGTGTATTTAGAGCGTAAGAACGTTTGCTTTTCACTCTCTAAAGCCCCAATCTTCTTTTCCAACTTTGCTTTTTCGAGCAAATCGGTATTCCCTGAGAGGAAAGCTACATATTCAGAATAGTTCATTCCTGACTTTTCGTCCATCGCTCCCTCATC